>OMJS01000209.1 GCA_900299365.1 Opitutales bacterium | reverse complement strand
GGTTTCCTCGTAGGCCACCACGGCATCTGAGGGTCTTGGATTCTCTAGTTTATATTGATAGTAATGGTATAAATCGAAGCTTAACAAGCCAAGCAACACTACGAATACGACAAACGTAGAAACAAAAAATTTAGTTGGCATGCGGGCGACGTATAAAAGTGAAAATGCAATTGGTGGAAATACCAACGTCGAACCTAAATCTGGCTGTAAAAAAATCAAGAACATTGGCAAAGCAAAACACCCAGCCACTTTTAATATTCCGCGTAATGAATCATTCATATCACCAACTTTTGCCCGTGCCAATAAACTGGCTCCAAATATCATACTGGACCATTTTGCGATTTCCGATGGTTGTACTTTGAATAAACCAAAGTCTATCCATCTTCTCGCACCATAAATGGTGGGTCCTCCGAATACCAAAAGAAGTCCAATAATTACCAAAAAGTAAAAAAAATGAGCATACCTCATCCATATCTGATAATTGATAACAGATACTACCACATATAGAGAAAATCCAATAACACACCAAAGGATCTGCATTTTCCAGTAATTACCCCCCCCGTATGCTTGAGCCGAGTGAATAAAAAGAATGCTCATCACACTTAAAACAACCAAACAAGATGGGGTTAACCAATCCCAAGTATTTTCTTTTTTGATTAGAAAATCTTTTTCCAAAGATTCCGAAGGTTTTTTCATGTAAGAAATAATTCTGCGGTTATCTCATGCCATTCTTTGGACAATTCATCTCTGCAAACCGGTTTACCAGCCCGGGAATACCAGTAGTCAGCATTCCCTAGGTCCCCCTCAACCCGATGCAAATGGGCATGAACCCAGTCACCTTGCTTCGTTCCCGCATCCTGAGCAAGGTCATGTGCTTTGTTCCAATCCCCCTTTTTCAACCACCACAGAGATTGGAGTTCTGTACTTAATGTCGCAAGAGGTTCGGGCGAGGATTCAATTGAGCTAACAAATTCAGCCTGTTTCATACAGTTCATTTTCTTCTCCATCGCATGCCTAGGGCGATAGTATATTGAAACTTTCTTCGATGTTCGCGAATTAGAAAAGGAAGGTTCTTTTCCAATTCCAAATCGAATGAATCACTTAGCAAATCAGATAAGGCAGAGGCTGAGTCCTCCCCCTTTAACCATTTATCCTTGGGAGTAAATTCCTCCAACCAGGTAAAGGGTGTGGTAAGAAGAAGTTGCCCACCAGGAGCGACCAAATTAGGCAATCTTTCGATCAGTTCGAAGGGATCTGATAAACGGCAGAGTAGGTTAGCGGCATGAACTAAATCGAAGGATCGGAGATCATTTCTCAGATTGCATGCATCTCCCACCTCGAAAGTAAGATTGGCAGGTCTTTTATCGATTTCGATCAGTCCTTCTTTCCAGCGACTGCCTTCTTCATGATACTGGAATAACAATTTACCTTCCCTCAAAAGAAAATTGGCAGAATCAATAAAGGATTTTGAATAATCAATACCAAGTACATTCTGGGAAAATTCAGCTAACACAAAACTGCTTCTTCCGACCGCACAGCCAAGATCGAGGGCTGAGTAAACCTGTGATTCGGAATCCACCAATTCCTCCACACTTCTTCGGGGAAATTCCAAGGCATCCAACGGTCCATCTGCCCAGGGAAACTGGATATCATTCGTCCCGTAGTGAAAAAGTAAATATTCTCCTAAAGAACGATCCGTTTCATATATTTGGTCGGCTCCTATACTGGTTTGCTCAAAGTTCATCCTGCTGAAAGATTATGAAATGAATCTTTAAGTGCCGGATATAAATCACGATAAATTCGATAGTTTCTTTTATACTTTGGAGAGTCAGTCCCAATACCTACTTTTTCGGTTTGCTTAATCCAAGTATTCGAAGCAACTTCAACGGATTCTAGTGCACCGCACCCTACGGTGGCGAGAAGTGCCGCACCATAAGCAGCTCCCTCGGTTGCATTTACTAGGCAACAGGAAGTTTCAAAAACATCTGCCAACATTTGTTTCCAAAGGGCAGACCTTGTTCCGCCCCCGGATAAGACAACAGTTGCTGGGTCTACCCCAAGTTCCTGCATTAATGTGAGAGAATCTTTTAGCCCATAACTAACCCCCTCCAAAACGGCCCTTGTCATATGTCCTTTGCTATGCCGGAGAGTCAGTCCAACAAATGCACCTCGAGCATGTGCATCTGGATAAGGCGTACGCTCTCCGGAAAGATAAGGCAAAAAGACCAATCCCTCACTCCCGGGGTCAATTTCAGCTGCTTCCGAGGTTAGAATGTCATATGCATTGCCCTTTCCGCTTTGCTCCATCACTTGCTCCTCTTTGCCCAATTGATTTTTGTACCATTGAAAAGAACCCGCAGCAGATAGCATTACTCCCATTAGATGCCACTTTCTCGGAACAGCATGACAAAAGGCATGCAATTTACCACTTGGCTCTACTCGGTATTCATCACTTTGGGCAAAAACTACACCACTGGTACCCAAGGTTGCCGAGACCATACCTTCTTTGACAATACCACATCCAACTGCCTGGGCTGCTTGATCCCCTCCCCCCGCAATGATCGGTGTACCAACCGACAAACCAGTTCGTTCACTTGCGAATTCAGATATTTTCGTAGATGCCACGGTGGACTCCGTGAGTTCAGGAAGCCAGTCTTTAGACCAGTCCATTGCCGAAAGAATTTCATCGGACCATTTTCTCTGGCCAACATTGAGCATGGAGGTACCAGATGCGTCTGACATTTCGGAAAAAAATTCTCCACTTAATCGGTATCGAATAAAATCCTTGGGCAATAGAACTTTTGATATTTTTGCAAAAATATTGGGTTCATTTTTTTCCACCCATCGTAATTTTGGTGCGGTAAATCCAGCAAGGATTGGATTACCGGTAATTCGTAAAACTTCTGATTCTCCAATCTTTTCTGTCATCTCCTCACATTCTTTGTAAGAACGTTGGTCATTCCACATTATGCACGGTCGAAGCACATTACCTTCATTATCCAAAAGGACTAATCCGTGCATTTGTCCGGTCAATCCAACCCCAGCCACTGCTCCAGGAGTTGTGGACTCTAATAATTCGCCAATTGCAGTGCAGGTGGCATCCCACCAAACATTAGGATCAGTCTCTGCCTGCAAGGGAGCAGGGGTTTGAAAAGAATATTCCGGATTGCTGGTAGCTAAGACTTTACCATTAAGATCAACCAACAGGGCTTTAACAGAAGAGGTTCCAACATCGATTCCAATAAAATTCATAATTTACTTATCAAAGTCTCCTAAACATTGATTGCAACGTGAATAAGCAAGTTCTAATAGCAATAGCTTCTTGCCTGTTATTGTAAAATTTGGATAGCTAACTTTCTATCAACTACTCAATGGATAAATCTGCTTCACCCAAAGTTCATATCCACTACTGCCCTGCCTGTGGATGGCTCTTAAGAGCTGCATGGTTGGCCCAAGAAATTCTTACTACTTTTTCCAATGAGCTTGATTCAGTAACTCTCAAACCGGCACATAAACAGGCGGGCCTTTTTCAGGTATGGATTGATGACCACATTATTTGGTGTCGCAAAAAGGACGGGGGATTTCCTCAACCCAAAGAGCTCAAACAAAAAATTCGAGATTTAATTTGTCCGGAAAGAGATCTCGGACACTCGGATAATAAAAGTTAAGGTTTTAGAGTAGCCTGTTTTCGAGCCACCGTTTTCTTAAGCATTTCATCTCCAATTACCCCCAACAGAATAACCAAGCCGAGGATTCCAAATTCTAAATGGGTAGATATTCCGACCATGTTGATGGAGTTGTAGATTAATCGAATCACTGCCGCTGCAATTACAACTCCTAAAACAGTACCTTCACCACCACGTAGACTACACCCGCCCAGAACAGCCGCTGCGATTGCATAGAGTTCATAAAATTCTCCTGTTTGAGCTGGTTGAACCGAGTCCAACTCAAAAGCAAATAGAATACCGGCTATACCTGCAAAAAAGGAGCAAAGAACATAAGCGAGGATTTTCATCCGGTCAGTATCTATACCACTATAAC
This sequence comes from Opitutales bacterium, assembly GCA_900299365.1. Lineage (GTDB taxonomy): Bacteria > Verrucomicrobiota > Verrucomicrobiia > Opitutales > Seribacteraceae > Chordibacter. The sequence continues at coordinate 26,784 of OMJS01000209.1, read as the reverse complement.
GGGTTCCTTCTTCATTGTTTCCAAGAGCAAACAAATATCTTCCCCAGATTGTTCGCTTGAGAAAAATAGCAGCGGCAAGGCTTAGTACCAGAAGGAATACAGCAGGTGTTGGTAAATTAAATGACCCCAGAGCTATTTTTCCGCTGAAGAGAAAGTCCAATCCCTGAATTTGCTCAATGTTCGCATAGCCAGCATCATCCTCCAGCGGTATCGGCCCTATGGATTGATTATCAGTAAACCAGCGACCCATACTTCTGTAAACTAATAATCCGCAAAGGGTCACTACAAAGGGCTGAACTTTTGCTTTGGTAATTAAAATTCCATGCAAAAAACCAATAGCCAATGACAGTACAAGGGTAAGACCGATGGCACTCCACGGATCCATCCCTTCGAGTTTAAGGCAGATCGATAGAACCACTGCGACCAAACCAACCACTGAACCAATGGAAAGGTCAATCCCTCCAGTTATGATGACAAAAGCGACCCCCAAACTCATGACCGCATAGAGGCTAGACCACTTGATGAGGTTTTGCATGTTGTATGCATTTAGGAACTTCGGATTAATGATCGCGGTAATAACGAAGATCGCTACCAACAGGAGAAAGATGCCAAGAATATTTTTCTTCATATATATTGAATTTGATTTACGCTACCTGAAGATTGCCTGTGGCTAGATTCATGATTGCTTCTTCGCTTAGTTGATCACGATTTAATTCGCCTGAGATTTTTCCCTCGTGCATGACATAAGCACGGTCAGACATACCTAAAACTTCTTCCATCTCACTAGATACAAAAAGGATGGCCATTCCCTCGCCTGCGAGTTTTTCCATCAGTTTATATATCTCTCTCTTTGCTCCGATATCGATTCCTCTGGTTGGTTCATCAAGCATTAAAAGTTTGGGCTGCATAGCCAGCCATTTTCCCAAAACAATTTTTTGCTGATTACCGCCAGAAAGAAAGCGGGCAATTTGTTCATTATTGGGCGTTTTAATCTTCATGGATTCCACAGCTACTTGAGTTAGTTTATCTTCGGCTTCGTCATTTAAAAAACCGCGAGATGCATCTCTTCTTAGACTCGGTAAACTGGAATTTTCACGAACTGACATTGGCAAAACGAGGCCATGCTGTTTTCGATCCTCAGGAGCCAAGGCAAGCCCTGCTTCAATTGCTGTTCTCGGGTTATCGATCGAAATAACCTCTCCCCTAACCTTTATGGTTCCGGAGACGGCTGGAGTTACCCCAAATATTGTTTGTAAAAGCTCGGTTCTTCCAGCACCCACCAAACCAGCAATTCCTACAATTTCCCCAGATTTAACTTCTATGGAGATAGGAGACCCGGGAAATGCAGGGGTAGATACTTGATCCACATTCAATATAATGGCTCCAGGCTGATGTGCCCTACGGTCATAAAATTCACTCAATTCACGACCAACCATTAATTTTACCATATTGTCGTGATTAATTTCCTCACCCGATAAATCTCCAGCATTTTCACCATCTCGAAAAACAGTGACCCGGTCAGCTAGCTCAATCACTTCACCAAGTCTATGTGAAATATAAATTACACTGATACCTTTTCTGCGAAGATCTTTTACCACCCCGAACAAAGTTTCTGTCTCTTTTTGGGACAAACTACTGGTGGGTTCATCCATAATAAGTACACGTGCATCAGAAGACAAAGCTTTGGCAATTTCAACGAGTTGTTGCTTCCCGATCGGAAGTGTACCAGCAATGGTTTCCACGGGTAAATCAAGACCGACCAAATCCAGGAATTTTTTAGCTTCCTGCCGCATGGTTGACTCGTCGATCAAACCACCCCTGACTGGCTCCCTTCCCAAAAATATATTGGATGCTAGATCTAAATTTCCGCACAGATTCAATTCCTGATGAATCAGGGCAATTCCCCTACTCATCGCATCATTGACGGATCGAAAAGATACCATTTCTCCTTTAACTTCAAACTCTCCTTCATCTGCTGGTTGTACCCCAGCAAGAATTTTCATGAGGGTACTTTTTCCGGCACCATTTTCACCAATGAGAGCAAGTACTTCTCCTTGCTCCAAGGTGAGGGAAACCCCTTTTAAGGCCAAAACTCCAGGGAAACTTTTCCGAAGTTCTTTTACTTGCAAATATGGGGAAGAACCCATCCCCATCTATCAACCCTGTTTGCCAAGTTCGGCCATCTTCTTTTTCTTTTCCCAGAACTCTTTGATGTTACTTTGATCCACCACCAAAAATGGAAGTTCGAAATATTTTTTATTAGGCTGTTTACCTTCGTAAATTGATTTGAGCATCTTAATTGATTCATATCCATATTCCCAAGGTTGCTGACTAATCGTTCCATGAGCGTGTCCATCGACAATTGCTTGCAGTAGGGCGTCCTGTTCATCAAACCCACATACCTTAATTTCGCCCAATTTGTTGGCTTCTTTGATTGCATCAATACAAGCAGGTGGATTGTAAGCGAACAGACCGACCATACATTTCAAGTTTTTATATTTGGTCATGGAGTCCTCCGCATTGCTCTTTGCTTTGGCTTTATCGAAATTATCCGTACGTGTATCAACTATTATATACTTGGAACCCTCTGCGGATAGATTCACCGAATCGACCGAATCAAATTTCACCTCGTCCAGATTCTGCAAAGGACGACCCAACAATTCATCAATCACTCCCTGACGTCGCTGGCGGGCATTAAGTTGTTCAAGTCGTCCGACAAAAATCATAACCTCTCCACCCTCAGGAATGGCCGATTTAACCAATTTCCCAAGGGCTCTGCCCGCTTTGTAATTATTGGTTCCTATGTAAACCAGACGATCGCTTTTGGGTGCATCCGCATCCTGGGTGATCAAAATAGTATTCTGGCCAACTTCATTGAGGAAGGAAGTCTGGTTATCTGCATCGATGGGACTTACTGCAACTCCATCAATACCCTTGGCCAGCATCGCCTCCATCATTCTCTTTTGGTCTACGACTCCTTTGGGAGGCATGAGAACTTCACAATCCAGCCCAAATTCTTTTTCAGCTATCCGGACACCAGCGGCACAAAGATCCCAAAAGGGATCAATTCCATTAGTCACATAGGCAAAGGAAGGTTTGTCCGATTGAGAAGAAGATCTTTCGCCACCACATCCAGGAAAAAATAATAGGCTTAGGGTGAGAAAAGTACAGGTTAGGGCATACTTAGTTTTCATAATCATTACATAAAGAACTCTGCTAAGAAGACGGTCAAGGGTTACCAAGGCGTGTGCCCACCATTTACACATAGGGTCTGGCCTGTTACAAAAGATGATTCTTCGGAAGCAAAGTAATTTACCGCATTTCCAACATCTTTGGGAGTCCCCCAACGGCCTATGGGTATGGTTTTCAAGTAAGCATCCTTGTCCTCCTGAGGATCATTGACATGTCGTTCCGTCGGGATCCATCCTGGAGCGACCGTGTTTACTGTAATTCCAGATGAGGCAAGCTCTACGGCCAGACTTCGACTCCATCCGATCTGTCCTCCCTTGGCCGCGACATAGGCTGTAAAATTAGGAACTGAAGCATGGTACACCTCACTGGTAATATTTATTATTCTTCCCCATCCACGTTGTTTCATTCCGGGCAGTGCAGCCTGGGCAAGCAGGAATGGGCTAAGTACAAAAAATTCGTACATTTCACGGTAAAAGTCAGCATCGTACTGCTCAATTGGTTTCTGCGGTTGGGGCCCAGTGGCGTTGGGGACGATTATGTCGAGTGATCCAAATTTTTCTTCCACAGCTCCAACCATCGAGCTAACCTGTTCCTTATCCCTGACATTAGCCCGGACCAACATGACCTGAGTTCCACTGCCAAGCAAAGATTCCCTAGCCTGTTCGGCAACTTCGCGATTTCCGTAATAATTAAGGGCAATCTTGGCACCAGCAGCAGCTAGACATTCAGCAATACCAAGTCCAAGTCCTCGGGTACTTCCCGTAATTAGGGCCACCCGGTTAGTTAAAGAAAAACTCATAAGTCTATGCTTTAGAGCTGATTATTTGATATATCAAACCTATATTATATATCAATATCTGCCCAGATTATATCGATTTATGACCTTTGATTATCCGAGGTATGGAGAGGCCGGAATACCTCTTAACCCAAGACCATCGATAACAAAAATCTTCCCTGCATCTTCCTCGATAAGGGTTTTATGTTTACCAGTGGTGATAAACAATCGGTCCAAGTTTTTTCCACCAAAAGCACAGGCAGTGGTTTCAATACATGGAAGCTCTACTTTCTGCAAAAGTTTACCTGATTGGGGATCAAGCCGTAATATGGAACCGCCATGACACATCGCCACCCAGAGCATTCCTTCCTGATCGATAGTCATACCATCAGGTGAACCCTCCACTTTGAGTTGAGCAAAATTTACCGCAACTTGAGAATCTCCAAGGTTTCCAGTTTCATCATCAAATTCATAGGTGATGATTTTTTGTGTCGGTGTATCAATATAATACATCTCGGTTTTGGAAGCGTTCCAGCAAATACCATTGGAATTCGTCACTCCACTAACTTTCAAGGTTAGGTTACCAGATGTATCAAGTTGGTAGAGGTTAGCATCTCCCACTTTCTTTACGGTGCTAATCGTACCTGCCCAAAAGCGGCCACTTGGATCACACTTACCGTCATTGAAACGATTCTCCGGTCGTTTATTTGCCTCTGGATCGGCCAGATTTGTTTTTTGATTACTCGAAGGGTCGAATCGATAGATGCCCGAATCTCCGGCACATAGGAGGTTGTCCGTCTGGGTAGGAACAACGGTGCCTATCCTCTCCCCTATTTCCCAAAATTCCTCCTTTTGAGTTTCTGGATTCAAGCAGATTAAGCAGTGCCCCTCGATGTCGACATAGAATAAATGATCTTTCCAATAAATGGGCCCTTCGCCCCACTTGGATGAGCGGGTTCCAACTGTGCTTATTTTTAAATCATTCATAAAATCAAATAAGGATAAAACTGATTTATTTCTTGCAAGAATCGCTATCGCAAACAGGAAAGTGAAACTATTATTTGCTCAATTCGTATGAATCTTTGCTATCCTTAATGATCCATCCGGCCTGCTGAACTTTATCCCGGAAAAAATCAGCTGTGGCCCAGTCTTTCGACTGTTTTGCCTGCCAACGCTCTTTTGCCCAAGAAATGATCTCCTCAGGAACTTCTTCCCATTCTTTTTGCTTGATATTAAAACCAAATAAATCAAGGACTGCACGAAATCCACGATGTAGTAATTCTTTAGCCTCCTTATCCTGCTCAAACTTCCCTTTACCCCAAGCGTCCGAAAGTTCCCGAATCAATGCAAATAATTTGCCCAGGGCATCGGCTGTATTTAGGTCATTCAAAATAGCATCTTGTACGGGTTGAAAAGGTCCAAAGCTAGACCCAAGTTCACTGCCGTTGATCACGTCCTCGAATTGTATGCGCAAAGCAAAATCAGAAATTTTCTTCAACGCTTTACCAGCAGCCTTGAGCGAATCGAAGGTAAAGTTGAGTGGTTGCCGGTAACTACCAGACAAGAGCACATACCTCACTTCCTCAGCAGTATGTCCCCGCAGTCGAATGTCCTCTAGGGTATAGAGATTGCCGAGGGATTTGCTCATTTTTGTTCCCTCTACCATAAGGTGGGCAATATGAAACCAATGCCTCGCAAAGGATTTACATGTTACCGACTCGACTTGGGCAATTTCATTTTCATGATGAGGAAAAACCAAGTCCACTCCCCCCGAATGCAAATCAAAACTCTCGCCTAAATGCTTTAAACAAATTGCACTACATTCGATATGCCAGCCCGGCCTTCCTTCACCCCAGGGCGATTCCCAATAGTTTTCGCCATCCTCAGGCCGACGGGCTTTCCACAATGCAAAATCTGCCGCCGAATCCCGGTCGTATTCATCAGATGTTTCCCTCTTTGTCTTGGATGTAGTAATTTGACGATCTGCCAACCTAGAAAGAGCTCCATATTGCTTGAAAGCTTCGACTTTGAAATACACAGACCCGTCTGGTCCCTGATACGCTTTCCCTGCATTGATTAAACGTTCGATCAATTCAATTTGCTCAGGTACATGACCGACCGCCGATGGCTGAATATGGGGGGTAAGCAAATTAAGCGCTTTACAATCCTCATTAAAATATTTTGTCCAACGCCCAGTAAATTCATGAAGGCTTACTTCTTGTGCCTGAGATTCACGGATTGTCTTATCATCCACATCAGTAAGGTTACGGACATGGTAGGTTTTCAAACCACTCGTTTCAAGAGCCCGACGAAAGACATCCTGCAAAACAAAGGTCCGGAAATTACCCACATGAGCTGGTCCATAAACCGTTGGACCACAGCAGTAAAAACGGACAGACTTATCGTCCATCGCGAAAACATCCCGCACATCGCGGGTCATGGTATCATACAATCGCAGAGCCATTAGTATGCTCTCAAATTATGCTTCTGAGATTTGGATCGGCTTGATATCCCACTTCGGGTTTTGCCCAAGAAAACGACAAGGATTGTTGTGAAAAATTTCCACAGCCTCTTGCAAACTATGACCACGTTTACGAAAATCCACTACACATTCTTGCAATGTAAAAGGATCACTCGGGCCCCAGTCAGCAGATGAATTGACCAACAATCGTTCAGTAGAATATTTTTCCAAAATATCGACAGCCCGGCGTGGACTACACTTAGTTACAGGATAGAGAGTCATACCGGCCCAATAGCCCGCATCCAATACCCAATCGATAGTTTGTTCTTCAACATGATCGATCCAAATTTTATCTGGGTTAACATCCATACCAGCCAATACCTCAAGTACGGTTTTTGTACCATGTGCCTTGTCAGATAAATGTGGAGTATGAATTAAGACCAATTGATCATGCTTCATTGCCAGATCAACATGAGCTTCCAATCCGGCAATCTCATTGGGAGTAGATTTGTGCAATCCAGTCTCGCCAACGCCAAGGCAATTTGGTTTGTCAAGAAATTCGGGCATTTGACTGAGTACATCATTGGTCAGTTCAACATTTTCAGCCTCCTTGGGGTTAACGGCCACCCAACAAAAATGACGAATTCCAAATTCGGCCGCCCGGGTAGGCTCAAACTCAGAAATTTGGGCAAAGTAATCAATAAAAGTTTCTGGATGCCTGCGGTCAAACCCTGCCCAAAATGCAGGTTCGCAAACGGCAACCACTCCAGACATTGCCATGCGCTCATAGTCTTGTGCTGTTCGAGCGATTGCGTGATAATGGGGCTGTATAATTTGCATGCGGAAAAAAGCGGGTTAGCTAATTGATGAAAAGTGCTCGAGGAGTTGCTTCGTCCGATCTGAATTCGCATGATCCGGACTTGCAAGTATTTCCATAGCCTCTCTTAGCACAACAAGTCTCCTATCTTTCGCGGCTGAACCGTCAGAGTTTTTTACCGCTTCATCATATCGGTCCAGCAGAGCAGCAACTTCGAGCAGGTCACGACGAGCCTCTAAATAATAGGTATCAAGAGTTTGCTTAGGGGATAGCATATTATTAGGTTGGTTAAGGGTAATGTATTTTATAATCAGGCGGGAATCAGGGAAGAATGATGGTGCAGAATTTTGGCTCCACCCGCTTCATCAACTAGGAATGAATACCTTGCAGGAAATTGTTGGCGTTGCTCTGCCTCACCATGAAAAAAAGTATAGGTACCTGTATATAAGAATATTTGATCACCTACTTCCTGCCTGCGTGAACCATGTTCATCGAATGATACACCTGCCCCTGGGCGGGAAGTAAACCCTTCAAAGTAAGCTCGTATGCTAGACTCATCATCCACGGGCTCTTTGGCAAATGTAGCGAGTAGCCGTGCATCAGTAGCATAGAGAGAGCACACACCGTCCACATCGCCAGAATTTACAAATTCGTTCCATATCTCTGGTAAATTTTTCATACAATTAAAAGCATCTTGATAATACAAAAATGCCTACATTCGCACAACCTCTTATAGAAAATTATTGCGAAATTTTGTTCTCTACCCCAACTGTCTTTCCCATTCCTCCGCGTTGAAGCCCTGTAAAACAAGCCCGTCTCCGACCAAAACCGGTCGCTTAATCAAGTTGCCATGGCTTCGTAAATTTTCAATTGCTTGAGAAAGTGACCAATTCGGCAGGGAATCCTTTATCTTAGGATCCCGGTAGTCCTTGCTCGATGTATTAAACAATTTTTTAAGATTCTGGTCCTGAATCTTAAATAATTGTTGAAGAACTTTTTCACTCGGAGGTTTCTCCCGGATGGGAATTCTTTCAAACTCAACCCCTCTGGCAACCATCCACTTTTTAGCTTTGGTACAAGTTGAGCACTTTTCGTATTCGTAAAATTTAAATTTCATTGGTTTAGTGATGAATGATTTATAGAATATTTATCTATCCGATCAAATCTCTCTTCTCAACGAAATCATGAAATTCAAGCTACTTAGCACGACTTGTTGCGTTTTTACTTCACTTGCAATCAACTCGTGCTCCCCAGCCAACGACACTACCCTTTCGATTCCCCAAGCCACTGAACCTTCTATGGAAGTTTTACAAAAAACACTCGATAACGGATTAACCGTTTACATAAGCCCGAATTCTGAAGAGCCCCGCTTCTATGCCGAAATCATTACCCGAGCAGGAAGTAAGCACGACCCAGTCAACAACACTGGTCTTGCTCACTACCTTGAACACCTTTTGTTCAAAGGAACTCAATCTTTTGGCACTCAGGATTATTCTTCCGAAGAACCAATCCTCCGTAGAATCAGTGATCTTTATGAAAAACGAGGTGCGGAAGAGAATGAGTCCATAAGAGCCAAAATTTATGAGGAAATAAATCTCCTATCCACCGAGGCCGCTAAGCTGGCTATTCCTAATGAAATGGATCGCATTTACAGCGATATGGGAGCCAAGGGTCTCAACGCTCATACTTGGCATGAAGAAACGGTATACAAAGTTGACTTGCCTGCTAATCGTCTCGAGCACTGGGCAAAGATCGAAAGCGAAAGGTTTGCCAATCCTGTACTTAGGCTTTTCCACACCGAGTTGGAAACCGTTTATGAGGAAAAAAATCGGGCAATCGACAACAAGCACAGACTTATTTTTAGGGCAGTCAATGATTTGCTCTTTAAGGTACACCCCTATGGCCAGCAATCTACACTTGGTACGGTAGAACATTTGAAAAATCCTTCCATTTATGCGATTGAAGAATTTTATGCCCAGCACTATGTGCCCGAAAATATGGCAATTTGCATATCGGGTGATGTAGACCCGGAGGAAGCTTTTTCAATAATTGAAAAATATTTCTCTTCGTGGAAAAGCAATGCCCCCCTCAGGAAGGAACCCAGTTGGACAGAACAACCTCTCAAGGGTAGAGAATTTGTTGAGGTTGAATATTTGGGTGAGGAACAAGTAGTACTGGCTTTTAGAACCGCTCCAAGACACCACTCAGACTACGCAGCCCTTCGTTTAGTTGACATGATATTGGACAATTCTGTGGCTGGTCTGATCAACCTTGATCTTGTTGAAAAGCAGATGGTTCGTGCTGCCGGTTGTTATCCCCAAAACTTGAATGATTATGGAGCTCATTATCTTTTTGGAATTCCTAGGGACGAACAAACATTACCAGAAGTTGAGGAATTACTGTTAGAACAAATCGAACGAGTGAAGAATGGAGATTTTGAAGCCTGGATTCTCGATGCTGTGATTAACGACTTCAAAAAAAGGCAAAAAGAAAATTACGAACGTAATGATAAACGAGTAGAACTTTTGAGAGATACTTTCTTAGCCTTTGTCGATTGGAAGGTAACCCTCAATGAAATCAACGATTTGGAAAAAGTAACAAAAAAAGACATAATTAAGGTGGCTCAAAAATATTACGGATCAGATTATGTCGTAGGTTTCCGCATAGATTCCCAGCATGACCTGCCCTCCATCGAAAAGCCACCCATCGATCCCCTAACGATTGATCCGAACAAGGAATCTGCTTTTATGCGTGAAGTAGAAGAGATAGCTTACAAATCATTAACTCCTTCCTTTTTACAGGATGGAGAAGATTTCACTGTCCATGCAATTTCCCCTGGGGTTCGTCTTATTCATGCCTTCAATCCACTTAACGATTTGTTCAATTTGGAAGTCAGAATGGAAATAGGCTTCGATCACCAACCGATGCTATCATACGCCAAGCGAATGCTTGATCGATCCGGTGCCGGTTCTCTTGACTCGGAACAATTAAAAATTGAATGGTATAAATTGGGCACCGATTTTTCCTTTGGAGTGCAGGAGCACTTCTCTCATTTCGCCATCAATGGGCTAGATGAAAATTTTATGCCTTCGGTAAAGTTGGTCGCAGATCACCTGATTAATCCAAAATCATCTGACAAGATTTGGGATAGCACCAAGGATATTATTCTTTCCGAACGGGATGATGAACAGAAAGATCCAAACTCACTCACCCATGCCCTTGCCCATTATCACCGTTACGGTGAGAATTCTCGCTACCTTAAACGTGCATCAGACGAAGACTTGAACAAATCCTCAGTTAATGATCTTACCAAAATAATTGAAGAAGCGATCAATTCACCGCGTTCAATTCTGTATTTTGGTCCCAGATCCCCCCAGATGGTTCTCAAATCCTTAAAGGATACTTTTTTGGCCAAAGAATCTACATTTCAGCCAGCTAAAACTTCACCTGATCGTTCAATAGTCCCCAGCGATGACCAAGTTTATTTCCTGCACAAAGAAATGGCTCAATCACAGGTACGCCTTGAGTTTTCATCCGGCTTACTTGATGAATCAATCACCCCATCTGTACAGTTATTTAACGAATATTTTGGCGGTGGCATGGCAGGGTTAGTCTTTCAGGAACTCCGCGAAGCTAGGGCACTTGCCTACTCTGCATGGGCCCGCTTTTTTACTCCTTCCCGCCCTGGTGAAGAAAATGTTTTGGTAGGATCAATAGGCTGCCAAGCAGATAAAACATTGGATGCAGTTCAAGCTTTTGTGAAATTATTAAAAGAAATGCCAATTAGCGAACCGCGATGGAAATCTGCTTACACTTCGATTTTAAGTAATTACCGGACAAGTCCGATTGCTTCCCGTTCTATACCTGGGTTTGTATACAATGTAGATGCGCTCGGCTTACAAATGGACCCACGCCGTGAACGCTTCGCAAAACTTGAACAGGAAAACATTCAAGATTTTGTAGATTTTTATTCTTCCAAAATTCAGTCTAGACCCATTCTTTTTTCGATCGTGGGAAATTCAGAGAAAATCGATATGAAAGAATTGGAAAAGTTCGGAAAAATTAAGCTCTTGAGACCAAGTACTCTTTTTAACAGATAGACCTTTGTGTTATTGTGCACCCCTTGGATGTTCAGGAAGTTTTCCTCCCACTGGAGGAAACATATTGGAAGCTTCATCAACTTGATTATTTTGCGTAGGTAATGTAACAGAAGCATCGCTTTCCAGATCTGCATCTAGATTAATTTCGGGAAGATCGAGAACCTTACGAAAAAAGTTAAATACCTTCGAGCACTCCAAGTTTTGCTCATCCTTGTTCACTGATTTGAGCATTAATTTCTCAGTCTTCCCACTAGCTAATTCAGTCATATGACAATTGCAACTTGCCTTGGAATTTTCACCGGTTGGATACTCGATCACATCAATTAATCCCATTGGATGACTTACATTTTGATCATCCATTATTTCCATCCGTAAGGACACTCTGTTTTTTTCGAAATTAAACATCCGCAAGCTATTCACTCGCTTAGCTTTATCGTTTTCGAGCATAGTTTCCATGCCTGCACGTAACGAATTAATGATTTCAACTGCTCTTTTCATGGGGTCTCAACATCATCCTGATTGGTAAAGGTGTAGCAATCGAAAATTTGTATTTCTTATGTAAAACAAGAAACGCTCCCTTCATAATTTGCAAAAGAATTAAAAATCAAATCTTTAAGGTAGGTTCTCAACCAATCCTAGTTCTTTGAAATAAAAAGTTACTATTGAAAAACATAATTATTAAGCACATTACATTTATTTATGCCCTCTAGTTCCAAAGAAAAAGCCCTCGAATTATTTGAATACAAAATTTCTTTCAAACTAGATCAGCGTGCAACCATTGCCCAAAGACATTATCTTGCTCACAATGCCCGCGATGCACTGGGAATGTTTGCCTATGCTATAATAAAGTCGCTTTTCAATCGTAAGAATTTAACGAAAAAAGACTTCATAAGTGCGAATGAATTTGTCCAATTACACTATAAATCCTCGCAGTCTCCCAAGTTCCAATTAGATACAGATTCGGATAAAAACGGATATTCAAACTCACCCAATCCAATCAAGGAATCTAATCAAAAGACCTCCGTTTCGGTAAGCATAGTAGCTCAAGAGATGAGTCAGAGAATTGAGCTAATTAAGCTTGAGGAATTTAATCGCTGGGCCCAAAAATGGTACTCTGTGAAATTACCTCTGGAAGAAATCGTAGACGAGGATAATCACTAAAATTTAAAGTTTGAAAAACTCGACCTAAGACATCATTAGAAGTGCAATTCTGCGTACAAAGTAATTTTCGGACCTCAGTCTCTACCATACTTGAGTTTTCTACTTAAGAATCGTTAGCTCAATTGGTAGAGCAGTGGACTTTTAAGGTGGAGTACATAATTCTCTTTACCACTATACTCTAACTCCATCAAATTTGTCTTATATAGCACAAATTTACGCTCAATCATTATCGGGAAGCTTAATATAATAAGGAATAAAGGTTATAATACTCATAATCGACAAAGTCATAAAAAGATCCTGATAATAAGGCATCAGAAAGATTCCTAGAAAAGAAACAAATTCTGCCAAGGCCAGTCCACATATAAAAGCTACTCTTTTATCCTTTGCTTTTGGTAAAATTATTATTCGGCAAACAAGACTGCTAAGAATCATAACAAATGACAAAATTGTCATTTTAATATCCAAAGGTTCCTTGGTTGGACTATCTGTTGCTAAAATGAAGCGATACGAAAGAGTGCCCCAAAAAAGAACAACCAGACTAACCATAACGAAACTTTTTTCGGGTTCATAGATGTTATAGATTATTTGAAGCAATACTTATTTTTATGAAGAGATTAAATCTTTATTGGTCTATTACTATATTTTAGATTTTTTTGGAATCTGTCCACTAATCGTTGATCGTTGACGAACTCAATCACCTTCTATACTAGTATATAGCTTACTTGCGGGTCGGTAGCTCAATCGGTAGAGCAGTGGCCTTTTAAGCCATTGGTTCCGGGTTCGAGTCCCGGCCGGCCTACCAAGTGATCCCTGTATCCTTATCTGCAAGTTTTGCTAGGAAGACTTTTTATCTTTTACAAAGGATCGAATAGCAGACCAATTAATTTTGCCAGTGGAAAGAACCGGTATTTGATTAACCAAAATCAGTTCTTTGGGCATCCATAGATTCGATACGCCTCTCTGCTTTAGGGAGTGATTTATATTCTTCAAATCACATTCCACAGAACTAAAGAGAATTAATCTCTCTCCCTTTTTTTCATCGGATACGGAAATAATCGCAATCGATAGATCATTTGTTGTGCATAAACCAAGGATATCGATTATTTCTTCTTCTATTCGACCATGAGGAATCATCTCACCCCCTATTTTGGAAAAACGGGAACATCTTCCTTCAATCCATAAAAAACCTTCTTCATCAATTCTTCCTAGGTCTCCTGTTTTGAACCAGCCGGCATCATCCAAAACCTCTCGCGTTTTTTGTTGGGTTCGCCAGTAACCTGAAAATATATTGGGTCCTCGAAAACAAAGTACTCCACCTTCCTGCAAATCTTTTATTCTTCCCGTTTCCTGATCATGAACCCGGCATTCTACTTCGGGTAATAAACGCCCCACCGATCCACTTTTTTTTCCTTCACCAGGCAGGTTAAAAGAAATAGCAGGAGATGCTTCCGTCAGACCATAACCCTCCAAATATTGACACTCCGCCTCTCTCTCCCATCTTTGCCTGAAAGATTCTGGGCTTTTTTCTGCACCGGCAACCACATACCTTATAGAACTGAGCATTCCAGGTTTGCTTACTCTGAGGTATCCCCGTAAAAAAGTTGGAGTACCCAACAGGATTTCAATTTTTTCCTGAACGATAATCTTTAAGTTTATTTTATGATCAAGGGGAGACGGAGCAGTAGAGAGAGGCAATTTTCTTAGAGTGGTAAAAAGCATCCCTACGGTTAATCCAAAACTATGAAAAAGGGGTAGATTGACCAATACTTTGGGTTGGCGATGAAAAATATTAAGTCCATACAACTGCTTACAATTGGCCAAAAGATTCGCATGGGATAATAGTACCCCCTTGGGCTTTCCTGAGCTTCCGCTGGTGTACAGTATAGTTGCAACTTGGTCACCACCTTTATTAGGAATTCCATAATGCTGAATACAATGTTTAGGAAGCAGAACCGAGTGCAAAAAAGTCACTATGATACGCCATCGTTTCCTTGATATCTTGGAAAAAAATTGATCGACCAAAAAACAATTTTTGGGCCAGGGAAAATCGGGGAATTTATCAACCAATTTAGAAGCAGTAATCACCATTACCAAATCGGCATCCTCTAAAATTTCACGATTTAATTCATTGCCCAAAGTAAAATTCAGATTTACAGGAATACGACCACTGAGCAGAAGGGCAAAATTCGTCACAAAACCACCTATCCCCGGAGGTAAGACCACCCCAATTCGAGAACCCTTTGCGAATGGCCATTCCTTTGAGAGCAAGAGCGAGAGCGAAAGAACTAGACCTCGGCTAAAGTTTTTAGTCCTAGGCAATCCATAATCTTTAAGCAAGGAACGGAATGGGGCTGACCGAAGAGAAAGAAATAATTCTCTACCTAAGTTACTGGAGGTATCAAAAGGCATAGTACTTAGAATAAATGGTTTTGTTTGCCGTTGCCAACCTAGTAGAGCTTGGCAATATATAAACACTTACCTATCACTGAGTTGCAATCCCAATAAATGAACGAAAAAGATGTATTAATTTACGACACCACCCTCAGGGATGGCTCGCAGGCAGAAGGGGTTTCTTTCACCGTGGCCTCAAAGTTACGGGTAGCTGAAAAACTTGATCAATTTCGCATTGATTATATCGAGGGTGGATGGCCTGGCAGCAATCCGCGGGATATGGCTTTTTTTGAACAAGCCACGGACCTTAACTTGAACCATGCGAAAGTTGCCGCTTTTGGCTCTACTAGGCGTGCCAACACCGCGGTTGAAGATGATCTACAAGTAAAACTTCTTCTCGATGCCAATACCCCTGTTGTGACTATTTTTGGAAAGTCTTGGCTTCTTCATGTTACCGATGTTCTTCGGACGACACCCGAAGAGAACCTGTTGATGATTGAAGATACGGTAAGGTATCTCAAGGAACAAGGGAAAGAAGTGGTCTATGATGCTGAGCATTTTTTTGATGGATTCGTAAACAATAACGATTATGCACTTTCCACTCTGGCGGCCGCCCAAAGAGGCGGTGCTGACTTTCTCACTCTTTGTGAAACCAATGGGGGGAAATTAGTCAGTCCATTCCAAGATATTTGCCAAGTGGTGGTCGAACAATTTCCCCAAACAAAAATCGGGGTGCATTGCCATAATGATGCAGGTGTAGGAGTCGCCGTAAGTCTTGCGGGAATTGAAGCAGGTGCGGTGATGGTTCAAGGAACAATGAATGGATACGGTGAGCGGAATGGAAATGCCAACCTCACAACCATCATTCCCAACCTTGAGTTGAAAATGGAGCGTTCCACAAACTGCGGGAAAAACCTGTCCAAATTACGTGATCTATCCCTATTTATTGATGATTCCACAAATTTACGCCCCGATATACGGGCACCCTATGTAGGTGCTGCCTCTTTTGCTCACAAAGGAGGAGTACATGCCGATGCCGCAGCTAAATCCACCCGAAGCTACGAGCACATCGATCCTGCATCAGTGGGTAACCGTACCCGGGTTCTTGTTTCTGATATGTCCGGTCGAAGCAGTATCATGCTGAAAGCAAAGGAAATGGGCATGGATGTGGATGGACGGTCTCCTGAGATGAAATCATTCTTGGAAGAGTTAAAATCTCTTGAATTTAAAGGTTACGAATTTGAATCTGCTGACGCATCGTTTGATTTGCTTCTACGCCGCTTTTTGCGCGGTGAAGACCTTGCCTTTGAAGTATTACGTTTTCATGTCGGAGTCGAAGGTTTGAGCCAAGAGGATGGGGTTACCTCAGAAGCCACTGTAAAGCTATGTATTAAAGGAGAAACCCGCCATGTAGTAGCAGAGGGGAACGGACCAGTCTCTGCCCTTGATCATGCATTGAGAAAAGCATTGGAAAAAGATTTTCCATTTATTTCTCAGGTTACACTGGTTGATTTTAAAGTTAGAATTTTGGAAAGTAATCAGGGCACCAATGCGATAACACGTGTTCATGTGGAATCTACAGATGGTCAATCCACTTGGGGAACAGTCGGAGTCAGTGATAATGTAATTACCGCGAGCTGGGAAGCTTTAGTGGATTCGGTAACCTACAAAATTTTACTCGAATCAGAATCCCATAAGTAGGTTTTTACTCTCGGTCCAGTTGGTCTCCAAACATCTACTTCCGTGCAACGATAATACACTTCCACAGGAATACCCATATTGGCAGCCAAGTGACTAGGTCCGGAGTCGTTCCCAATGAACCTCCCTGCCTGTTTTGTCAGTTGAGTAACCAATTCTTTTATGGTTTCCGGTTGAGTAATTTTAACTCTGCGGTCTTGAGCAATAGGAAATTTTTTAAATTTTAAAAAAACCTCAGCATCTGCATTTCCAAAGGACACAATAACTTGATGGTTGGAATTCAAATCAAGCCATTCCTTTGCTTTCAAAACAAAATATTCGATCGGTAAATTCTTTTTTTTGCCACCGCTACCCGGGTGAACCCAAAGGTTATTTTTCTGCCTGCTCCAACGATCTCCTAAGAGTGGTTTGCTCAATAAATTCTCTGGCATTTCCAAGTTTAATTTCTCCAATGCCTGAATGACAAAATGCTTCCCTCTTGCAGGTCGTGGATCAAGGGAAAAAGCAGAAACTGCACCTGCTCCCCTCATTTCTTTGGGCCAATTGGGATCCTTCCAAAAACTGACTATCACGGAACTATTTGTACAAGGAGGGGGTTTACCTACCAATTCGTCCAAATCTTTTGTTTCCAACCAGTCCCACCCTTCACTCACTAAATTTAGGAGATAAGAACGGGCATAAAGAATGACTTGGTGCTTATGGTAGTAAGCACATTTTAGGAGGGGAAGGGTAAGAATAAAATCACCCAGTCCTCCACTCCTAAAAAAAACCATATTTGGTTTCATACTTGATCAAAGATCGTAGGAAATAATCCTAACAATTAGAAAATTATGTTCGCTTTAATTTCTTCTCAATGAAGGAACGGACGGACAAAGCATCGACATCCAGATGAAATTTATTTGGAGCACGATCTAATAATTCTTCAAGAACCGGTGAGGTGGGCCTACTCATTCCTGCATCTTCGAAAACCTGAGGGAATTTGGCAGGGTGTGCAGTGGCTAAAATAACCGATGGCATATCACAGGGTAGATCTTGAAAGGCACAGGCTGTGTGTGGATCAACCAGGTAGTTGTGATCTTTCCATACCCCACCAATGATCTGTGGAATTTCTATATCATTGGTCGATGAACTAGAAAATTTAGGAATGGAGAATTTTTCAAATTCATATCTACCCGTATCCCGGAATGTGGTCATAACTTCCCGGACTTGATCAGCATTACCATCCAAGAAATAAAAAAGGAGTCGTTCAAAATTGGATGCCACTTGAATATCCATCGATGGAGCAAGGCTCGGAGATACTTCCCCCAATTGATATTCACCCGAACCAAACAGGCGGTGCAGTATATCGTTTTGATTAGTGGCCACACGAAAGCCCCCAAATTGAATTCCCATCTTGGTAAGTAACCAGCCAGCAAAAACATTACCAAAATTACCGGTCGGCACCACAAAGGTTGTGTGTTCTCGAACATCCGAACTAAGCCTCAGCCAAGCGTATAGATAGTAAACTGACTGGGCTAAGATTCGGGCAAGATTGATCGAATTTACCGCGGACAACCCGATTGATTCACGGAAAGTAATATCTCCAAATAATTCTTTTACTGTTCGTTGAGCATCATCGAAGGTACCTTCGATAGCGATGGGGTATATGTTTTCTGCCCCGGTACAAGTCATTTGCCTTTCCTGTAAAGGAGATACTTTACCGTTAGGGTAAAGGATAAAAACTTTGACTCCTGACTTACCCAATAATCCTGAAATCGCTGCTGCCCCGGTATCACCAGAGGTTGCTCCTAAAATACAGAGCGGTTTCCCAGTCCTTTTGATTTGTAATTCGTAAAGGTTTCCAAGTAACTGCAGGGCAAAATCCTTAAAGGCCAAGGTCGGCCCATGAAAAAGCTCCAATACTTGCCAATGTTCATTTAATCTCACCAGAGGGGCAGTTTCAGAATGAGAGAATCCTGAATAAGCAGAGTAAATGGCATCTTTAAGTTCAGCGTCCTCCAAGTCCGTTGCAAACTTCTGAAAAAAGGCATGACAAAGATCTGGGTAGGATAACCCAGACCACTCCTGAAGGTGGGTTCTTAAATCAGGAAACGTCTCTGGCAAATAAAGACCGCCATCCGGAGCGAGCCCCTGTGAAACAGCCTCGCAAAATTTTACCGGTTCTGATCCACCGCGCGTACTTAGGTAGCGCATTCTAAGAAATAAAAATTATTTCCCCAGACCAAATGCCTGGTGAGCAACACGGGTAGCTTCGTCTCCACTTTCCGGTTGAACAGCAACCGAAATTTTGATCTCAGAGGTACTGATCATAAGCATATTAATTCCGGCATTTGCCAAGGCATCAAAAAAGGTTGCAGCCACTCCGGAATGAGATCTCATACCTACCCCGACTACAGATACCTTGATAATGTTGGTACTTTTACCAAGCTTTCCACCATTACCGTCAGCAAAGTGTTCCCTGAGAGCTTTTTCTGCCCGGAAGGCATCTTCAGACGGAACAGTAAAGGATAAATTGGCCAGTCCCTGACGGCCCACATTTTGAATAATCATATCCACCACTACTCCAGCATCAGCCATGACTTTGAAAACAGCGGCCGCAGCACCGGGTCTGTCGGGTAGTTCTGTCACACTAATGCGTACTTGGTTTTTGTCTGTGGCTACGCCGCTAACCAGCATATCCTCCAATGATTTTACTTTCTTTTTTACCATGGTTCCGGATTTTTTGGAAAAACTAGATCGAACTTCAAAGGGTATATTGTGTTTCTGGGCAAACTCTACTGCCCTAGTCTGCATTACTTTTGATCCACTACTGGCCAGCTCGAGCATCTCCTCGTAATTAATCTCAAGAATTTTTTTGGCATCAGGAACGATGCGTGGGTCAGCGGTGTAAACACCCTCAACATCTGTAAATATTTGACAAGCTTTAGCCCTTAAGGAGCCAGCCAGAGCAATCGCACTAAGGTCAGAACCTCCGCGACCGAAGGTGGTCACATCGCCCTTTTCATTGACTCCTTGAAATCCTGCAACAACCACCACATTACCCGCCCGAATTTGTTTACGTAGGTCGCCGCCCTTAACTTCACGAATCCGGGACTTTGCATGTAATCCTTCGGTTAGGATACCAACCTGCCACCCTGTTCGGGAAACTGCTGGAATATCGATAGCATGAAGAGCCATACAAAGAAGAGCGATGGTTTCCTGCTCTCCACAAGTCATCAACATATCGAGTTCTCTCTCTGAAGGATTTTTCTGAATCGCTTTAGCTCGATCGATCAACTGGTTAGTTACACCGGCACGAGCAGAGACAACAACCACGACTCCCGAACCTGCCTGAACCATAGACTTTATCCGACGGGCAACCTTTTTGATTCGGTCAACATCAGCCACGGATGTTCCGCCATATTTTTGTACCACCACATTCATATTAGGAAATTCCGTTAGGATCAAACATCCGAAAAAGTACAGGTTCATCCACCACTCCGGGTAGATCTTTCAACCCTGAAATTGCCTGTGCAATTGAATGTTCATTGGTTTGATGAGTTGTGAGGATCAAACTGGCTGGTTCTTCATTCTCATGAGGAGTTTGGGAAACGGTAGCTAAACTGATTCCTCGGTCCGCCAAACAATCCGCAACTTTGGCCAACTGGCCTGGCCGGTCATCCACCGCCAATCGAAGATAAAACCGCCCTGTAATTTCCTCCGGTGCAGCGGGCTGACATTGATCGGCTGCAACATGGAGTAATTTCGGCATTGATGATATTCCATTAGTTACTTTGACCACATCGACTAGGTCGGAAATCACCGAACTTGCGGTAGGGTCTTGCCCCGCTCCTCGACCAGTCAGTACAACCGTTCCCACAACCGAACCGTTTAAACAAACCCCGTTATGCACACCATCTGTTCTGGCAATCGTTTCCTCAATCGGAATCAACGCAGGGTGAACAGCAACGGCTACATGATCATTGGAAAATTCCCTGCGGATCACTCCAATCAACTTGATCCGACAACCGAGGTTTGCTGCCGCCTTTAAATCCTCATTGGATATCCGACGTATACCCTCTACAGTTACCTCGTTTAAATTCACCCAAATTCCATGGGCAAGATACGCGAGTATAACTGCCTTATGAGCGGCATCCACGCCGTCCAGGTCCAAAGCTTCATCCGCCTCGACATAGCCAAGATCTCGGGCATCTCCAAGCACCTCTTCAAAACTCGCACCTTCTTTCTCCATACGGGTAAGAATATAATTCGAGGTACCGTTTAATATTCCATAGATCAGGGGAAATTCATTGGATACCAGGCTCTCCCTCAATACCTTTATTATGGGGATACCTCCCGCTACGCTTGCTTCAAAACCGTACCCTACTCCAGCCTCCTCAGCGGCCCGGAAGAGTTCTTCACCATGCTCACAAATTAAAGCCTTATTTGCAGTGACAACCGACTTGCCTTGAGCAAATGCCCTTAATGTTAGTTCTTTGGCTTCGTCTACCCCGCCCATTAATTCGCAAATCAAATCAATCTGTGGGTCGTCTACTATCGAAACTGAATCGGTGGTTAATTGATCTGCCTTGACCTTTACCACTCGCTCCTTTTCCAACGAACGGACAGATGCACGGGCAGGTATTAATTCGACCCCTAAAATCTTGGGCCAAAATTGTGCATTTTCCTGTAAATGTTTCCAAGTACCCTGCCCTACCGTGCCAAAGCCCAAAATCCCGATACGAATTTTTGAGGGAGAACTATTACTGGATTGGTTCATTATCAAAAAGATTAAAGTTTGGGCTTCTGTCTTGATTTTTTTTCAAACCGGTTTTCAGTTCCTGCACGCAACCTGGCTAAGTTGGACCGGTGTCTCCATATGATCCAAGCCATAACCACAAAAGCCAGTAAGGTTTTCCCCAAAACCCCGTCGGTATTCGAGAAGAATACAATCGAACAAACGGGAAGACTTAAGCCAAAAGCAATCGATGCTACTGCGACATACTTGGTTAGAAAAAAAGTAAGCCCCCAAACAAACAATCCAACTAATAAACAGGCGGGCATCAATGCAAGCAATCCCCCCATGGCTGTAGCCACTCCTTTGCCTCCTCGAAAACCAGTAAATATCGGGTAGGTATGCCCAAGCACCGATGCTGGTAAAGCCCACAATCCGAGTGAGGCATCACCAGAAAAGGAAAATAAGGGTAGTTGAAACCAAAATACCGCTAAAACGCCCTTGAGGAAATCTAAACTAAATACAAGGTATCCCATCGGCTTGCCCATTGTTCTTAATACATTGGTGGCACCTGGGTTTCCACTACCAACACTAAAAATATCAACTCCAGAACGTTTGGCCACAATGACCGCCCACGGGATGGATCCGATCAAATATCCAATGATCAATACCGCTATGGTCTCAATGCTTAACATTTTAGAATAAATCGAAAAAAAATGAGGTTATTTACTTTTGCCGGGAAACTCTGGCTTCTTGAATATCAGAATCAGCTACCAGTTTATCAAGCACATCTGCTGATGGTTCGTTGTCCAATTCCAGAATGGTAAGGGCAGATTCAGAACCCTCCGAACGACTAAGAGACATATTGGCAATATTTACCCCGTATTCTCCAAGAATGGTACCTACTTTTCCAACTATGCCAGGCTTATCTAAGTTGCGTACCACTAAAAGAGTATCAACCGGACGTGCCTCAATTGCTTCACCATCCACTTCCACAATTCTAGGGTCGGCATTCTTTCCGATAATGGTTCCTCGAACCGATTGTTCCTTTCCCTTTGAGTCAATCGTTCGTACCTCGATTAACTCGTTGTAATCAACCGCCGATGATGAACTGGTGGTCTCTACCTTTATGCCTAAGGCCTTAATTTTGTAAGGGGCATTCACATCGTTTACCCCCTCATCTCCGGCAATTCCCTTGAGCCATCCTTTTTGAACTGCCCGTGTAAGAGGTATCGTATCGAACTCAATCATTCCTCCCCAGTAAGTAATGTGAAGAGATTGAACTGTACCACTTGCGGCCTGACGGGCAAATGCACCAAGACGCATACTAAGCTCAAGGTATGGACTGAGTGTGATTAAATCCTTGGGGTCAATCGAAGGCATATTGATGGCATTACGGATTCGTCCACCCTGTAATACTTCGGCAATGGCCTCGGCTATCTCTACCCCAACACTTTCCTGAGCTTCCTCGGTGGATGCTCCCAGATGTGGCGTAAGGTTCAAATTTTCAAGCGTGCGAAATTCATGATCCTCCGGCAAGGGTTCCTGCTCATATACATCCAACCCTGCTGTAGCAACTTTTCCGCTTTTCAAAGCATCGACCAATGCGGATTCCTTAATAATTCCTCCTCTGGCACAATTAAACACCCGCACTCCATCTTTCATCTTAGCAAAAGCAGACTCATCCACTATACCTTTTGTTTCTGAGGTCATAGGCATATGTACAGTGAGGTAATCGGCACGAGAAAAGGCTCCATCAAGATCAACCTTCTCAATTTCCAGTTCCTTTGCCCTTTCATCGGTAAGGTATGGATCATAGGCAATTACCCTCATCTCAAAAGCTTGTGCCCGTTTTGCCACTTCTGCACCAATTCTTCCAAGACCTAAAATGGCTAGGGTTTTATTCCTAAGCTCCGCCCCTTTGAGCTGTTTTCTTTCCCACTTTCCCTCTCTCATCCCAGCTACGCCACGAACGATCGGACGGGTACCACATAGCATGTGCGTGAAGGTTAATTCTGCGGTGGCAATGGTGTTTCCACCCGGAGTGTTCATCACAATGACTCCACGCTCGGTGGCAGCTTCAATATCAATGTTATCCACTCCTACACCTGCCCGACCGACCGCTTTGAGCAAAGGAGCAGCCTCCATCACTTCACGGGTCACACGAGTATCACTACGAACGATAATGGCTGAAGCATCTTTGGCATGTTCAATTACTTCCTCTGGGGACGAACCATAGGCCTCTAGAACCTCAAAACCGTCCTGCTTTTTTAAATAGTCAACTCCAAGTGGAGATATACGATCCGCGACAAGAATCTTCATAGGGTGATAATTAAGGGAAATGGTTTAGGTTACTATAATTCGCTTCTTTGGCAACAGCGTAAAGACAAGTTGGGGATTTCGGGCTTTCCCCAATCTGATCCAAATGTCATGATAATTTCCCTATGTTTGAAAATTTAACTGATAAATTAAGCAATGTTTTACGGTCTCTTGGCGGGAAGAATAAACTCACGGAGGACAACATTTCTGCTGCACTCACCGAAGTTCGTAAAGCCCTGCTCTCCGCTGATGTACACTTCAAAGTAGCTAGAGAATTTATCGACGAAGTAAAAGATGCTTGCCTGGGACAAGAAGTTCTCAAATCTGTCTCACCCGGCCAACTGGTCGTAAAAATAATAAACGATGAACTGGTAAAGCTACTAGGTGAGGGAAATTCATCCCTTCGAGAAGACCGTCCCCTGCGTGTTCTCATGGTTGGTTTGCATGGTGCTGGAAAAACAACCACTTCTGCCAAATTGGCTAAGCACCTCGCAAAAGAAGGTCGTAAACCTATGTTAGTTGCCTGTGATGTGTACAGGCCAGCAGCGATTGATCAGTTGGAATTTCTGGCAAAACAGGAGAATTTCCCCATCCATCTTAATCGTCAGAGTCAAGATGTTACCGCAATTGCTCGTGAAGGTTGGGAGGAATCAAAATCTAATGGGGCCGATCTTGTCATATTTGACACTGCTGGACGCTTACAGATAGATGATGAATTGGTTCATGAACTGGAGCTTTTAAAACAAAAGGTAGAACCACATGAAATTTTGTTGGTTGCGGACTCTGCTCTAGGTCAGGAAGCGGTCAATGTGGCTAAAACTTTTCATGAAAGACTTGGGCTAACTGGAATTATTCTAACCAAAATAGACGGAGATGCCCGCGGAGGTGCCGCTCTATCCATGAAAAAAGTGACCGGTACTCCCATTAAATTCATGGGCACAGGGGAGAAGGTGGAGGAATTTGAAACCTTTTACCCCGATCGATTGGCTTCGCGGATATTGGGAATGGGGGATGTAGTATCCCTCGTTGAAAAAGCACAGGAACATTTTGACGAAGAAGAGTCCGCCCGAATGGCGGAAAAAATGCTCAAAGCGGAATTCGACTTTGAGGATTTTCTTTCACAAATGAAACAAATGAAAAAACTCGGCTCTATGGGATCGATCGCCAAGATGTTACCCGGCATGGGCAATGTTCAAGTGGGAGATAAGGAAGAAGCGGCACTGGGTCGTCATGAGGCAATTATTCACTCTATGACTAAACAAGAGCGCAGGTTACCCCGGATCATTGGCGGGTCCCGCAGGAAAAGAATCGCAGATGGGGCGGGCGTCCAAATTAGGGATGTTAACTTGCTGATCAAGCAATTCTCCCAGATGCAAAAAATGATGAAAAAAATGAAGGGCGGGAAGATGAAACAATTAATGAATACTTTTGGAGGCGGAGGTGGTGGTATGCCCGATCTCGATGGAATGGACCCAAAGCAACTGGCCAAACTGGCCAAACAATTTAAATAATTACCTTAAGCTCAAATAAGCTTCGAAAATACCTCGGATAATTTCTGAGTATCTTTTATTCCCGGATTTTTTTCCACTCCACTGTTTAAATCCACCCCATCTGGCCGGAGCCTAGACAATGCATCCGCCAAATTTTCCGGTCCCAGTCCACCCGCCAAGAACCATTGATGCTCGGGGTGCTCCTCTTTTAGCTCAGCAAATTTTTCCCAGTCCGCCAGCTTGCCGGTTCCCCCATATGATTTGTCTGAATAAGCATCGATTAAAAAAACTTTGGCATATTTTAAAAAGTAATCCGGCAAAGGAATGGAGGATTCTAAACGGGGTGCGAGCCACAAGTTTTCTCGTCCGATCATTGAAGACCATTGAGATATTTTCTCCTCGGATATATCAGGTGAAAAATGAAACTGAAATTTGTCAAACCCTGCCTCAATAAGTTGCTCCACTCTTGATATGTCAGGGGATACAGCGACCGCGACTTTCCTGCACTTTCCAAAATCTAAACCGGCGAACAGTCCACGGAAC
Source organism: Opitutales bacterium (assembly GCA_900299365.1). Classification (GTDB taxonomy): domain Bacteria; phylum Verrucomicrobiota; class Verrucomicrobiia; order Opitutales; family Seribacteraceae; genus Chordibacter. Next base: position 1,123 of record OMJS01000209.1, on the reverse strand, counting down.
TTGTCAAGGGTAAGGTTCCGCGGGGATGTTGGATGAAAAATAAACCCCAGAGCATCGGCACCAAATTTCAGGCATGCTCGGGCATCGGTTGTGCGGGTGATTCCACAAATTTTTACCGTATTGGGCCTCATGGAGAAGAGGAAAAGTGATCCATTAAAGAATGGATTAATCCATCAATGCTGGGATGAAATGCTTCTAGTTCGACCTTCATTTCATTCTCTTCAAGAGTCTTGGTGGTTTGGGGTCCAAAACTGCATATAATAGGTTTTAATGCCTTTTTATCGAATACAATATCTTCAGATTGTTCGACATAGGATAATGCTGTGGATGAACTAGTGAAAATAATAGCATCAGCACCTTTCTTTTTAAATCTCTCAAAATCCGGAGCCAGAAGAACATCATTAAAGTCAGTCTCATATACCGGAAGAGTATCTACAATTGCCCGGCCCACTCCTTCAAGAAGATCGACCAAGATATCACGGTTCCTATTGCCAGTGACAACCAAAACATTGGCACTGTCCAGGCTGTTCGTGGCTACGAGTTCCTTGGCCAAGCCCTCGGCCGTGGAATCCTCGGCAATGATTTCTATATCCAGTTGATAGGATTGGAAAATCTCGGCTGTTGACTGACCCACACAGGCAATTCTCATAGGTCCAAAACTTCGGATATCCGAAAAGGCCCGAAAGAATAGTTTCATAAACTCTCTAGCCCCATTCGAGCTGGTAAAAACAACCCACTCATAGGTAGCAATCCCTGCCAACACCTCAGCAATTAGTTTCCTGTCCTCGGATGGTTGGATTTTGATCAATGGCAGATCAAGTGTTTCGGCTCCTAAATTTTCCAGAGCTGTTCTCATCTTGCTTTGCTGGCCATCTGCACGAGTGAGTGCAAAACGACGACCCAGAAGGGGCTTCTCTTCAAACCAGGTGGATGAACGGGCTAGGCCTATTGAATTGCCCACAAAAATAATTGCCGGAGCACAGAGTTGTTCATCCTTGGCATGATCTACCAATTGACCCAAAGGAGCTAAAATTTTTCTTTGCTCAGGAAGAGTACCATGCGAAACAATTGCCGCCGGTCGATTTGGAGAAAGGCCACCGGCCAGCAGTTTATCGACAATTTC
>OMJS01000208.1 GCA_900299365.1 Opitutales bacterium | reverse complement strand
TGGGGTGATACAGAAGATAATGACACCGACGGATTGAGCAATTCACAGGAATTCCTTTATGGAACCAACCCATTAGATGTAGATACGGATCTCGATGGATTAACTGATCGAGCAGAAGTCAACGGGACAGCCCCTTCCGATGCGGCCACCATTTATAACTCTAACCCGCTTATATACGATACAGATAACGATGGCTGGAATGATTATCGGGAAAGGTATAACGATCTGGATAGTAATAATATTGGTTCTGATAACACTACCAATCCACGATCCAAAGATACAGATGGTGATGGATTAAATGACCCAGACGATCTAGATCCACGTCTTTCTTCAGGAGATGGGATCATTTCTGGCCGAATATTCAAAAAGAGTGTATACGGTGAAAGTAGTGTTTATTTTAGATATGCTAAATCCGAAGATATAAACACAACTGCTTGGTCGGATACATGGACTGGGCAACCCACCAGTTTTTACATATCTGGTTTGACGGACGGAAATTATACGGTCCAAGCTTTTGTGGATACTTATTCTCCAAAATCAGGAAACTACACTTATGGAGAACCAATCGCAGAACAGAATGTAACTTTAGCAAATGGAATCAATGTATATGGGGTAAATTTGATTCCCATAGATCCGGACCCAATCCTCTATTTTCAAGACCCGCCTACTCAGTTTCCCGCATCTGGTGTTAGCGTGGTTAATTTTACCATCAGAGATGGATTTTACACGGAACAAAATGTTACTGTTGATGCCAATGCTACGAACGCACAAAACTTAAGTGAGTTTGAATGGGGTATCATTGGAAAAGACCCTCATTATGCTGAGGAAAATAATGTAAGTAGTAATTCACAGGGTATCTTTTTCGAAGTTTCCGATGGTAATTTCTCCGAGTACTTAGAAGTGGTCGATGGAGAACTGACTGTTTTTGAAGGCACGACTGCTCACTTTGACTTAGGTGCCGTACCTGTTGGTAAATATTTTCTTACCTACTCCGTACAAGATGAGTTTGGCAACTATGCCGAAAACTCTATCACTCAAAATATTGAAATCAGGGATGCAGAACCACCCGAAATATCCTTTCTCTTTCAAGGAGGTGGGGTAACTACATTGCCATCCGGCTTTAGCGAGTCTTCAGGACTGCAAAGTTCAAACAGTAGTGCTGTACTTGAGTGGGACATCACCGATGTTATTAGGTTCAGTGATCAATTTAACGAAGAGTCGGATATTTTGATTCAATTATTCGATCTTAAGAATCATTTCGAGGATGATTTTTCAAATGCGAACCAACCAGATTGGAGCGTTACCTATCGTCGTTCCAACGATTTGCCTGACCCTAACTCTACCGTGCAGGACATCGAAGACCAGAATCTGATCTACGGCATACCAACTACAACGGATCAATCATTCGAGCTCGATGCATCAAATTCTGGTACATACAAGTTAGAGTTTGTGGTGGTTGACCAATCAGGCAATACGCTTGATTACACTCTGTACATAATATTGAAATCAGGTGCTGAGATTCAAATTACCGCTGTGGATGGTTATCTGAGTAATGCTACAGTAATTTTTGATGCGGATGGCGATGGTCAGTCTGACTTAAACCGAAAATTTTACACCGATTCAAATGGACGGGCTAAAATTATATTAAGCCAAAGCGAACTGGATGCATTTGACTTAAACCAAAACGGAAGACTTGATCCTAATGAGGGGAAGTTTGTTGTTATTGGTGGTATTGATACAAGCACAGGGACTAAATTCTCTGGTAAGTTAATCGCTGATGCGAACGCGAGTGTGGTCTCCCCGCTCACCACAATGATTGCCAAAATGATGGATATGGGGGCGACCAAGGAAGAGGCAGTTACTGCCCTCGCTTTGGCTCTAAATCTAGATACTACAATTGATTTTACTAACTACGACCCAATTCAAAAGGCGTTTGAGGGGGATATTCAAGCAACCACTGTAATGATGGCTAATTTGCGCATGGCTAATTTGGTCAATCAGGCGGAAGGTTTACTATTGGCACTCTCTGATGATTATCAGGGCTATGAAGTCGGTTCAGCGTTGCTTGGAGAAATTGCCAAGGGCTTAAATGTTCAATCCTCTGTCCAGTTAGATTTAGAAAATGCATTGGTCGATGCCTTGCCCACTGCACTTGCTTCGGTTGGAACAGCCGGGGAACTAAGCCTTGAGGACCAGTTAACCATGTTCCAATTAATGGCCGATCTGGATCAAGCCATATCACTCCATGAAGATGAAACAGACTTTGCTTCTTTGATGGATCAGCAAATACAAATTATAAATGATCTCGAAACACTCTTCGATTCGATTGAAGAGAACGAGCACAATGTGAGTTTACGAAATCACCATCTGCAGGTAAGTTATCAAGCAGGTGGAACTACCCTTGGTTCGGGTATTTATCCATATGGGTCTAAAGTGGTCATTAGCGCTTCTGCCCAAGAGGGTTATTACTTTAGCGGGTGGTTAGGAGAAGGGGTGGTTGATTCAAATGGCAGCTCAACTTTCGTAACTATGACGCAAGATAGAAATCTAACAGCTCTATTTTCTCCACTCCTTTATGAAATCTCAATTTTCTCTGCTTTGGGAGGTGAGGTTACGGGTGCAGGAACCTATCCGTACGGAGAAGTGGCCCAGTTGCAAGCGGTTGCCGATCCCGATAATGAATTTATCGGATGGGTTGTAAATGGGGAGGAACGGGAGACTGAAAATGTATTGCAAATCCCAGTGGACCAAGACCTATCTGTAATTGCACGATTTAGCCAAATCTCCCCTCTGCTTGATTTAACTGCTAATTCTGGAGGTACCGTTAATGGTTCCGGAAATTACAACCTTGGAGAAGTAGTGCACCTACAGGCACTGGCTAATGACGGCTTCGTATTTGCTGGATGGGAAGGAGATGGGGTGAGTGATGCAACGAAACCCTCCATCACGGTTACGATGTCTGAAAACCGTTCTCTGCATGCTACATTTGCCCCTCAATCGGAGGGTTCTCATTCCTTAATCCTTGCATCCAATCCGGTCCAGGGAGGCAAGACCGATGGAATGGGTGAGTATCCCAACGGGGCTACCGTAAACATAGGTGCATTCCCATTGGTTGGATATACTTTCGATCGTTGGGTAGGGGAAGGTGTGCTAAATCCAGAAGATTCAAATACGAGCGTTTTATTATCGGGAAATACTCATTTAGAGGCCCAATTTTCTCCAATTGAATTCAACCTATTAGTTGACTCGAGTGAAGGTGGTCTTGGTTTGGGTGGTGGAGTTTATCCTTATGGTTCACTAGTCAACCTTACGGCTGTCCCGCAAACCGGTTATCAGTTCGATCGCTGGGAAGGAGTTGAGTCTAGCCAGTTATATACTCCTGAATTTTCGTTTCGCTTGGTTGATGATAGTTCGGTAAGAGCAATCTTCGAGCCGCTGAGTATTACGGTAGAACTAAATTCCTCTGAAGGAGGTTTGGCTTATGGCTCCGGTACTTTTGATTATGGAACCAATGTTGAAATTACTGCTGTTCCCTCCACTGGACATCGCTTTATTGGTTGGGTAGGCACCGGCTTGGAGAATGTAGATTCATCTGCCCTTACTCTCTCCTTGACCGAAGATGTTTCCTTGATGGCAAATTTTGTAAAGATTGATAATTATTTTACTCCCCGGGCAACTGATTTTTCTCTTTGGATTGACCAAATCAATTATCAGCCTGGAGAGCCTCTTCACTATCTTGACGGTGAAGACGGGGATGGAGACTCAATATACTACCAATTAATTACTGGAAATATCGATGCAGATGACGACGGAAACCAGCTTTTCGGCTTATTTGCAAATGGAACACTTAGCTTCTTGGATACGGATGAAATAATCAAATCTGCCGGGAATACAGTGCAATTGATCTTCTCTCTCTACGATGGCGTAGGAAAGACTTCTCAAGTGGAGGGCCTTATCAGGTTTGCACCCGAATATGTTCTAAATAGCGAGCCTTTGGGAAGTAATTGGTATGAATCTTCCTGGTTAGGAACTTACATGTATACGGACAACAAATGGCTTTACCACCGTCGTCTTGGCTGGTTATTCGTTTACTCTCTTAGTGGGGGAGATTATTGGTTTTGGGATGCCAAATCTGAGGATTGGTTATGGACCAATGAAGCATTCTTCCCATGGGTATTTTCAAACTCAAGATTAGGATGGATCTACTTTAATCTGAGCTCGGAAAAGGTTAGATTTTTTAATCATAATTTACAAGAGTGGAACCTTCGCCCATGATTCGACTTATTAAAAAGAATTACAAAATCCTGCTGGGATTTCTTTTGCCCTGTTTATGTGCTAATCTAGCTCAAGGTCAGGATGCACCCAATTTTGTGGATGTTGGTATACGTTTTGTATCCCCGCCACCTGCTACAGTAAAGATCAACCAGATCTTTGGAGTTCAGGCTGAAGTCTATCTTGATTCTAATACAACTACTATTCCTGCAGGTGAGACCGTAACTGCAGAAGTTACTCTTGTTGATCCGGATGGAATTGTTATCCAATCACACACCCAAAACTGGAATGGGTTTAATGAAGATACGGATGGAAATATTGTCAATCAAAGTGGCCAAATATTATTGCAGGTCCCTTGGTCTCAGGCAAACAAGTGGACGAATACGGCTACATGGACTGTTGTCTTACGGGTAACGGCAACATCAGTTGAATCCGACATGGCAGACAATATCGCTCAGCAGAGCTTTTCCGTTTTAATGCCGGATCTTGATTTGACAGTAAACGGCGTAACCGCAACAGATCCTTTGACTGGTCAAGAAACTACTAACTTTGTTCCTAATACCAATTACTCTGTTTCTGGTACGGTTACAAATATTGGACAGGTAATGACACAACCATCGGTTCATACCTCAGTAGTTGCTCAGTTGCGAAGGCTTGATGCGATTGGGGAAGGGCAGAACGCGTTGGGCGAAGTAATTGATGAGCAAGCGATCACCTTTCCTGATTTAGATGATGCCCTGCTTTATCTTATGCCTGATACAAGTTGGGATTTTACCATTAACAATCTTTTCTTACCTGCGGATGCCACTGGTCAATTTATAATTACGGTAGAGGTAAACCCCAGTGTGATTGCGGGTAGAATCATGACCGAGCAGTCTTACACCAATAACTTTTCGGTCTTTCCGGCTCTTCCAATTGATTCAGATGGAGATGGAGAGATAGACTCATATCAGGGAAATGGCATTGATGTTAGCCCAGGGGATGAAAATGCCACGAGTTTTCCAGACCTAGAATATGTAGAAAATAGTTATAACGGAGAGAGAGGAAATTTTCGTGGGCTTGACCCTGCTTTTATTTCTTTTGCGATCCGTAACAATGGTACCCGACCAGTTGCAAATGGAGATAATATTTCAGCGACAGTTCTATTATCCAAGGATCAATTGGCAGACGACAGTGATTTTATTCTGCGGGAATTTAATCTGGGTGGAGATGGAATTGGATATGGTATGCTTGCCGGTGAAACAATTAATCTTACTTGGTTCCAGCAATTGCCTGATAACTACGAGGGCGATTACTATCTGATTTTGGAAATTAATAATCGTGGCACTATTGAACCTCCCATCCCCTTGGATACTACACCTATATTTTCTTTATCCAGCCAAGATAAAGGAACCACAAGCCTTTTACCTACTGACATAACATCTAGCCTATCTGCTGAAAGACCAACTTCTAGTAAGGATGGCAGATATGTAGTCTATGAGAAAACAGTAACTGGAACAACTGGACAGAATTATCAGCAGATTTTTCTTCTTGATATGCAGGCACCGGAAGCACCACCTCTCTTAATCAGTAAGTCCTTCAATGATCCAGCCGGACAATTACCCGGAAACGAGAGCAGCTTAAGACCTATTATTAGTTTGGATGGTAGTACAGTAGTATTTCACTCTCGGGCCAGTGATTTGGTTCCTGGGGATACTAACGGTAAAGAAGATGTATTTTTATATCGAGTATCAACAAACACTTTGCTTCGGGCAGTTAATGATGATGATCAACAATTCAATGGCAGAAGTTTATATCCATCTGTTAATGGGGACGGATCCAAGGTAGTTTTTGAGTCCGATTCTACTAATGCGGTTGCTAGCAGCCTCTCCTCCCAAAGCCAAATTTTCTTATGGACACTCGATCCTGCCGGTGGCGGTTCAATAACCGCCCTAACTAATGGAGATGGTAACTCTTACAACCCATCCATTGACGAAAATGGAACGCGTATCGTCTTTGATTCTTTTGCCACAAATCTCCTAAATAACGGCCAGTATGGTAATGGAACCAATGAGCAAATTGGTATTTCTAGTGACAGTAATGGACTTAGGGATGTTTACTATTTGGATCTAAACTCAAGTAAGATCTACATTGCCAGTATCAATTATTTGTGGGAACAGGGGGAAAAAAGAAACGAGCAGACGAGTGGCGGAGGGTCCATGAATGCACGAATTTCCGGAGATGGTACTCGTATAATTTTTGAATCCCAGGCCCAGAACCTCGTCTCGGGTGCTGGTATTGCAAATGTTGTGATAACAGAAGGAGGAGTTGGTTATTTGGGCAATCCAACCATTGCAATTTTTGATGCGGATGGAGATTTTAATGCCAGTGGTGCACCTGGAACTGGTGCAGTATTAACCCTAAGGGATGGGGCGATTAATGCTCTGACAGAATTAAATACAGATGCAATCGTTGTGATCGATCCGGGTCAGGGGTATGTAAACCCTCAGGTGCAAATTATTCCAGATCCTGCCCACCCAGCACCCACTTTTCAGGCAAAAGCAACTGCATATTTATCCAATCCCGAAGGAGATATTTATTTTGTTGATATTGCGGATATAGACGGATCGTCACTCGCATCCAACACGATGGTGCTTTATGCCCAAAGGGTCAGTCAAGCCATAGAAAATAAAACTGGGGGTAATTTTGGCAGTCGTGAACCAAGCATTAGCTACGATGGAACCAAAATGGTTTATTCCACCAAATCATCCAATTTGCTCCCCGGATCAATTATTCGAGATGATGGAATAAAATTTTATAATTCTACCTTTGAATTGCCTACTGCAACTCCAGTT
>OMJS01000207.1 GCA_900299365.1 Opitutales bacterium | reverse complement strand
GATTAATGGAGTCTTCTGAATTTCACCCCAAAGAACTGCGGGATCAGGTTACTTCGCCAAACGGCACTACGCAAGCGGCACTGGAAAGTTTCTCCGCTGATGAATTGAGAACCATTGTTAGGCATGCAGTGGAAGCAGCCCGTGCCCGTTCCATAGAACTTTCTGGTGAGTAATCTAAATAATGGTACCCTTGTTGTGACCGGTGGTGCCGGACTTATAGGCAGTGCAATTATTTGGGGATTGAACAACCGGGGGTTGGACAATATCTGGCTGGTCGATTGGGCTGAGCCAGATAGTTTAAAGTCGAGAAACATAAAAGCCCTATCTTATTCCCGTCATTTATCTCCGGAAGATTTCCGTAAAATGATTAGGGAAAACAGTCCGGAATTGTCTGAAATAACCACTATTTTTCACTTAGGTGCATGTTCCAATACCACCGAAACAAATGAAGACTATTTGAATGATAACAATCTAGGTTACACCACTGAACTTTGCCAATGGTCACTGGACGAGGATGTTCGCTTTGTTTATGCCTCTTCTGCTTCCACCTATGGGGATGGTGCCCAGGGGATGGATGATCAGGAGGAAGACCTCCAAAAATTCAATCCGCTAAATCTCTACGGTTGGTCCAAACACAAATTTGATCTCTTAGCCCAACAAAATGGATGGCTCGAAAAAATTGTAGGTCTCAAATATTTCAATGTTTACGGACCCAATGAAGAGCATAAGGGCGATATGCGCTCGGTGGTCAGTAAAGCGTATGAACAAATTTCATCGACAGGAGAAATGACGCTTTTTAGAAGTCATCACCCGAATTATCGTGATGGTGAACAGATGCGCGATTTTCTCTATGTTAAAGATTCTGTACTAATGACTATCTGGTTAGCGGAAAATACCCACGCCAATGGCCTCTTTAATTTAGGAAACGGCAAGGCAAGAACTTGGCTGGATCTTGGCCGGGCTATTTTTTCAGCCCTTGGAACTGAGGACAATATAAGGTTTGTGGAAATGCCCGAAATTTTGCGCGATAAATACCAGTATTTTACCGAAGCAAAAATTGATAAACTGAGAAATGCGGGATATCGAAATGAGCAATTTTCACTCGAAGAGGCGGTAAAAGATTATGTATCCAATTATCTCGTCCCCAATACTCGACTTGGCTCTCAATAGGCTGATTATTTCTTCCCCATTTCGGCTTAGATATCAGGCTGATTAACCCGCTTAATTTTTTTTCTTTGACGAGAGGAAAATTTTCTCAAGAAAAAGAAATGGTGGAAGTAATGGTGGAGGATAAACGCAGGACTGACCTGTGCGAATGGATTGATCGGTCCACGCCTTATGATTCTGCCCAGCTAGAGGTTGCTTCAACAGATGCCAGTTTCCGACGATATTTCCGCGTAAACAGTCCTAGTGGGTCGCGGATAGTAATGGACGCCCCACCCGATCTCGAACCATGTACTCCCTTTATTGAAATTGCAGAAAAACTCTCCCAAGCAGGCATCCGAGTACCCAAAATCTATCATCAGGATAGTCAACTTGGCTTCATTATCCTCTCAGATTTTGGAGATACTCACTACCAGGATGCACTATCGAGTGAACAAAGGAACGAACTGTACCAGCGAGCAATTCAGGAAATTATCAAGATGCAAAAAGGGGCATCTCAATGGGCTGAGGAATTACCTATTTTCGATTCAAAATGGCAATTCAAAGAACTGGAAATCTTCCGTGACTGGTGCCTTCCCGATCTTTCTTTGACTGAATACAATCAATACATCAGTCCCTTGATCGACGGAGTGAGTGCGATCCCCAAATCATTCATGCATCGGGATTTTCACTGTCGTAATCTCTTGGTACTGGAAGATGGATATCCTGGAATTATTGATTTCCAGGGAGCAATGCTCGGGCCCATAACCTATGACTTGGTCTCTCTTCTTCGTGATTGTTATGTAGATAACTCGGAGGAATGGATTACGAGGCAGGTTCGAGAATTTCGCACGCTACTCATCCAATCTGGACTGATCCAGCCAGATATTGATGAGGGAACATTTTTAAAATGGTTTGATTGGGCGGGCCTGCAAAGACATCTCAAATGCGTAGGTATATTTCATCGCCTTAAAATAAGGGATAGCAAACCACAGTACCTAAAAGATATCCCTCGAGTGCTCAGTTATATCAAGCAGGTTTTGCAAAACTATCCGGAATTGTACGATCTACACGCACTGGTTGAGCAGGCTAATTTCCTTTCTCCAGAATCCTGAATTTTCCATGAAAGCTATGGTATTGGCAGCCGGGTACGGCAACCGACTACGTCCCCTAACTGATCATACACCCAAGCCCCTTGTTCCCATAGGTGGAAAACCCTTAATTGTTCATCATTTAGAAAAACTGGCTACTTGTGGATTCAAAGATGTGGTGATCAACTTGGGACATCTGGGATCTAAAATTCCCGAGGCCTTGGGCGAAGGGTCGAAGTGGGGACTTACTATCCAATACTCGGACGAAGGACCAGAACCACTGGAAACCGGAGGAGGATTAGCCAAAGCTCTACCCCTTCTCGGCACAGATCCCTTTCTAGTGGTGAATGGGGATGTGTGGACCGATCTCGATTTTTCCAAAATCCCGCAAACTTTACCCGAAAATGATCTGGCCACCCTTTATCTTGTACCCAAGCCAAACTGGCGGGATCGTGGAGATTTTTCTACAATAAATGATAGAGTGGTTGAAACAGAAAACCCCGAGTATCTTTATGCCGGGATTGCAATTTATCATCCTAAAATCCTCGATGGGGCAAAGGTTGAAAAGTTCTCGATTGTGCCCCGCCTCAAAGATGCAATCTCCCGTAACCAAGTAGGCGGCATATTGCTTCAGGGCGAATGGGATGATGTGGGCACACCTAGTCGATTAAGCGACTTACGAGCTCTTCACGGAGCTTAGAATGGCTTTTTTGATTTAGGCGGGATCATCCGATCCCTCATGGATGGTTCATGCTCAGGCCCATAGTTGTTTACAATGTAAGCCACCACATCCTTTAGGGTATCATCGGTAATTCCTTTGGAAGCTGCTGCCATAACTCTGCCAGATTCATCTCTTTGATGATAGCCCCGCTCATCCGACCGGAACTTTCTCATTTGTTCCAAAAAATACCAACCTTCCAAACGGGTAAGAGCGGGCCCTCCGACTAAACGATTACCTTTCGCTTTTTCTCCATGACACGATGCACATCTTGCATCGTAAAAAAGTTTACCACGTTCTTCATCTCCCCAAACCGTACGAACCGAAGGCTTGGGATCCTGCCTGGCAAACCAGTCGGCAAGATAAGCGACCTCCAAATCATTGTTTAGTTTTTTTACTCCTATCCCCATCAGGTGTTCTGAACGGTTTTTTGGATTTTGCCCGCGTATTCCGGACCTAAATTTTTGCAATTGTTCATAGAGGTACCAATATTCCATCCCATCCAGAATGGGACCTCGTTGAGCTTCCTCTACCCCGTGACACACCCTGCATTCCTGTACAAGTTTGCCCACTCTGGCCATGGATTCTTTTTCCATAGTTTTGGTAATCCTAGCGTCCTTGACAGTTTCTGTCTGGCAGGAGCTCACCACAAACGAAACAAAAGCGATGCACGGAGGGAACCATTGGAAAAAAGTATTCACCATAACAAGCCTACTTTGTATCTACCCTCTGCTCAAGCGACAAAGCTTTACCCCAACGCTGTAATCTCTAGGATGAGACACTCCATGAGCTCCGCGATTTCATTTAAAGAAGTAAGGAAAACATTTCCTCCCACTACTAAAGCTCTGGACGATATTGATCTGGAAATTAAGGAGGGAGAATTCCTTGTGGTAGTGGGACCATCCGGGTGCGGTAAAAGTACCTTACTTCGCTTGGTTGCAGGTCTTGATAAGCCCACAAAAGGAGATATTGAACTTTTCGGGAAAAATGCAGCTTCCATTGAACCACAGGATCGAGACATAGGCATGGTTTTCCAGAACTATGCTCTCTTTCCTCATTTATCAGCTTTCGACAACATCGCTTATGGATTGAAAGTTCGACGGGAATCCCAACCTGAAATTCGAAAAAAAGTCGAAACAGTAGCCAGGAAACTGGAGATTGCTGAATTATTAAAGCGCAAACCGCACCAACTTAGCGGTGGTCAACGGCAAAGGGTAGCTTTGGCTCGATTACTGGCCCGGGACCCTAAAATTCATTTATTCGATGAACCATTGGGCAACCTTGACCCACAGTTTCGTACTGGCATGCGCATCGAACTTGCCCGCCTGCATAAGGAAAATCAACGAACCACACTTTATGTAACCCATGATCAAACCGAGGCAATGACGCTGGGCCAGCGAATTTGTGTACTTCAGAACGGTCAAATTCTACAAATTGGATCCCCAGAAGAAATATACGAGAAACCTGCCCACCGTTTTGTGGCTGAATTTTTTGGTTCACCCGGTACTCAATGCATCGATGGTAAAATCGAGCACTCGCCCAATCGAGAATCCAGGTTTGTTAGCGACAAACTTTCTTTAAATCTCCCTGAATCTCAATTGCCCGGAGGATCGATCACTCTTGGTATCAGGCCGGAAAACTGGGAGTTTGTTTCCGCTGAAAACGCTGCCCTCAAAGCAATCATATTAGGTGTCGAAAATCTCGGGGACCACCGTTTACTGGAGATGAATGCAGGAAATCAAAATATTTACATAAAAACCAGTAAATCTGACATTTATGAAAAAGAAGAAATTTTTGTATCTCCTCTTTGGAACAAAGTCAGTTGGTTTGAAAGATATACTGGAAAACGAATCTGACTTCTAAGACACCACCCAATCAGATAGAGCAGTCCGAATCTGCCGAAAGAATATTGCAAACAAAGCCAGCAGAGGAAACATAGCCATCACTCCTGCGGCCAAACCGACGGCCTCTGGAATACGATAACTAGAATCGGCTAATTTTGCCAAAGCCAGGGGCAAAGTAAGTTGTTCTGCCCCCAGAATGAGGAGGGGTAGCAGATGATCCTGCCAGCAGAGGAAAAAATGCAAAATGCAGTAAGTAATCATCGCTGGTTTTACCAGAGGAAGAAAGCAAAGAAAACTTTCCCCCAGACTTTCCCCTTCCACTCGAGCCAGATCCATTAATTCATCAGGAATCTTTCGAAAAACCTGAGTAAAAAAGAGTACCCCCAATCCACTGGCCACCCCCGAAATCAGTAAGCTGTAGGAACTTCCTGTCATCTCCATACTCGCCATCCAATCAAAGAGAGAAAGATTCATTGCCTGCTTGGGATAAAGAATAACCAAGAGAGACACGCCCGTAAGGATCATCTTTCCCCGAAACCTACCTTTCGCTAATGCAAAACCAACCGCCGCAGTTACGAGACAGGCAAGGATTGCCTGCCCCCCGGATAACAGAACGGACCGGAGAAGAACTTCGTAAAAATCGATAAATTCTCCCGATAAAAGTAATCGATACGAAAATGGATCAAAAAATTGAGGCAATAACTGTGATGGGTTGTAAATCTCCCGGTTTGTCTTGAACGAAGATAGTATCATCCACAAGAAGGGATAAACAGAAAGCAATAGCATAAAAGCCAAGCAAATTCTTGTGATCAATTGCCTTACCATTCCTGCCTATGTTTTTGTTTATGAAAATGGATACAGAACCAGCTAATTAAAACCGTAAAAACCGCCACCAATATGCACATGGCCGTAGCCAGAGGCAGATCAAAACGCCCTGCTCCTCCGGGAAAAGCAACCTGATAAGCATAGGTTACAAAAAGTAAGCCAGAATCAAGCACGCCCCCCGAACCACCCAATAAATTGTAAGCACCAGAGAAGGAAGCCACTCCATCCACAAACAAGAAAATACCACCGAAAAATAACAAATGCTTTATTCCTGGATAAATAATTGTGCTTAGCCTATTCCATGAAGTCGCCCCCTCTAACCGGGCAACTTCAAACTGCCAAGATGGAATCGCCCTCATACCACAATACAGCAACAACGTGATTAACCCGGTCCATCTCCAAACTGCCTGAAAGATAAGACAGGGTAATATCCAACTAGGGTTCATCATCCAATTAATTGGCTCAAGTCCGAGCGGAATAATCAGAAATTGATTGAGAGCACCTGATTTGCCATGAAAAAAGAGATAAAATAAGTTGGCAAGAGTTCCGGGCAAAGCAAGAGAAGGAATCAATAATAGGAACAAAGAAAACCCTCTTAGTAGTTTGGGTATCCCAAACAAAGCACATGCCAGAAAAAATCCTATCGATAGAGTGATAGCTACCGTAGAGGTGACGAAGATTAAAGTATTTTCAAGAGATTTAATGAATTTCCCATCGTTTAAAGCTCTACCATAGTTCATCAAAGTAAACTGCTCTTCGGAAGCGATTTTACCAACTAACTGCGGACTTAGACTCAGGGACTCCTCAAAACTTCCAATTAGAGGAACTAGCCAGAAAAATCCCCAAAGTAGAACAAACGGGCCGATGAGAAATAGAAGTGAAGAAATCTTTTCCCCGATACCTGTTGCCTGATTTTCAGACATATTCAAGGAGAAGCAGATTAATCTTCAGATGGACCCCCAAATCCCGCCTTCATTGCTTCACGCATCTGTTTGATAGTATCCTCGGGGGACAAACTGCCGTACATGGCAGAGGAAAAGAAATTTTCTTTCATCAAAAAAATAGCCTGTGGCCGCCCGGGATTCACCACCACCGGTGGAATTTCATCCGCTAATTCGACCAATAATTTCCCCATAGACTCCTGAAAATAGGGTTGTACCCCTAGCAACCTAGGGTCTTTCCAGGCAGGCAAATAGGCAGGAAAACTATTTCCCTGTAAAAATCTTTCCGCATTGGCATCCGGGTCGGTCATCACAAACTCAATAAAACCCCAGGCTTCTTCCTGTTTTTCGCTCGAATTCATAATCATTAAACCCTGACCGGCAAAACTGGCAGTACGAGGCCCCAGTGAACCATCTGTTTTTTTCCAGGTTGGGAGGGGTAACATTCCCCACATTCCTTCCATTCCGGGAGCAAATTGCTGGAAAAGGTCGAGACCGTACCAATCCGCCCCAATCACGCATAAAACCTCGCCCATTTCCAGGTCACCACTGAAGAAAACAGGGTCAAATATCGACCCTCGGTCAGGCATAACTGCGATTTGTTTTTCCGCCATTTTTGCAAACTCAGAAAGTATGGATACCGCAACCTGCTCATCAGGTAAGAAATTTCCTCCCTTATCAAATAGATCAGTACCTTTTTGACGAAGAAGTGAGTCGAATAAAGTACCATCTAAGGCAAGAAAGCGTTGCCCCTGATTATCCATCAGACCTTCCCCAACTCTGGCAAAATCCTCCCAAGTGGTAATATCTTCTGGTTTGATGTCAAAATCATCAAATAGATCTTTACGATAATAAAGTACCAAGGCACTCAGAGATTGGGGAACTCCGTATGTCTTTTTATCGTATGTAAAAACCTCCAATCTTCGAGGGTGTAGTGTCTTGTTTAGCTTGGATTTTCGGATTTTCTGAGTGAGGTCGGAAAAAGGAGATGGACCATTGAGAAAAACACCAAAAAATGTCTCATCTAACTGAACCAAATCCGGTGCTCCCTCCCCTGTTCTCATCACCGCACCTAATTTATCTGGCATTTCCCTAAACCCATATGCTTCAACCATTAGGTCTAATTCTTTTCCAGTTTTTTGGCGGTAAAGCTCGCCCATTTGCTCGTAATATGACTGATCCTGAAAAGAACTGATCCACAATTTTAATTCGGCCCCCACTTTGGTGAGAGGATTTACTAATAAAGAAACCGCTATAAACAAGGGAAGAAAGTATCGAATCATGCTATTTAGTATGTCTTCGATTCTTTGAATCACAAGAGATTTGCAAGCAGACAAGCAAAAGAAATTTTCAACCTATTGAGTTCAAATTCATTAAAATCAAAAAATATCAAAATTTCTCGTAGCATTTTTTAGTTTTTTGCTAATGAAAAGAGTGCTAGTATGTAAGCTTATATATATTATTAAATTTTTCTTAGTCCTAGTCAGGCAATTTTCCTACTTTTCGGGATCGATTCATTTGTCCGAATTTCCCGAACTAAAACAACCAGAATAACAAAATCACAATAAAAATGAAAAAAATACTACTACTGATATCCACCCTTGGATTGTTCGCTAGTTCAATCTACGGACAAACCTTCGATTATTATGTTTACGAAGATGGCGGTTCAACCCACAATCTCGCACCGATCGACTACGATGCCCCTCCTTCTTGGTTTGATGCCGCAAAAATCAGGGGTGCCGCGTTTAGTCCCTTTGATACCAATTTCACAGTTGGTTATCTCGTATATGAATTAATGGCCAGTGAGGCCGTAGATGTTAATTCAATTACAATTCCCGCTGGCAAATATGCACTGAACTTAGAAGTTCCGTCAGCACCAGAACTTACATCCGTTACAACTGCTGGAGCATATCAGGGAGCACCCCGAGTCATTGCCGTGACTGCCGGGCAAAGCGATGTAATCGATAGTAAGAATGTAGTCATTGAATATGGTCTCTTACTAGGACAAGGAAAAGGTGATGCCTATGTCGAATATTGGTTCAAACCCAATTCAGGAGCATCAAAGTGGGAAAATATCGACAATGCCAATGTACTCGGAGCAAAAGAGGGCATTTTATTGGAATCACAAAGTGGATATTATATCGCGGATTGGGAAGCAGGCGAAAGCTCGTTTGCGAACAACATTAATACATCGGATGCTCAAATACGTGTAACTGCAAAACTTGGTAATACTGAGAGCAATTGGAATGGCGAGGGAGAATTTGGAGGCTCTGGCGGTGCTGCAAGTACCGCGATTTTCGAAATTTTCGATGTAAACGATATGGTTGGTGTGGCTTATTGGGATCCAGCGAACCCTGAAAATTACACAAGCTCCACCCACAAAAGGGATTCACTCATAGCTCAAGGACTTATTCAGGCAGGCACATACGATGATGGGATGTATGTCTATCCCGTTTTCGACTTTCAAGATTGGGAAGCGGTCAGGGATCTATTTGCCCCAGGTCTTACGGGGCGCTACTACTCGATCAACGACACAAATATCGTACAAGTTAAACCTCAAGCAAGCGGAGGTTAATTAACAAAACGCTCATTTAAGCTTACACAATTCCACATACTAAGACTCATGCTTTTTCTAGGCATAGTCCAGGAATTACTGGCTTGATTAATCAAATACATAGTTTGATCTACAAACCATTGCGTTTGTTATTCTGGACAATTCTGTGTTCAGGTTCGATTGCTTTTGCACAAAGCAACGATTCTGGATACGGCGATTCCAATCCGTTCGCCCTCGACACCTCTGATACGGGTGCCGGGGGCGACGGCGGATTTGGAGATTCCAATACCTTTTCACTCAACACCACCGATACCGGTGCATCCGGAGAATCTGGGTTCGGAGATTCCAATACTTTTTCACTCAACACCACCGATACTGGAGCATCTG
>OMJS01000206.1 GCA_900299365.1 Opitutales bacterium | reverse complement strand
GCCCTTCCCACTGAGGGCAGGGAAATGGTTATGCAGCAAGGGATTGAGCAACCTTTGAGAAACGGTGCTTATATCTTTGATCCAGTAACAGATAGTTTTTATGTGGCTCAAAAAAATACCCAAGACGCTAATCTGGTTGATTTAAATGAGCCAAATCCCTCGCTTGTCAAAATTAATTCCTTTTCTGCCGTTCAAGGAGCCGAGTGGTCTGTCGAGGAAAAGTACAAAAAAGGGCAAATCGTTTTTTACAATGGGGTTTATTATGAGTGCCAAACGAACGGAAAACCAAACAACCTTGGCGAGTATACCGGGTTTGATAACAGGGATAATGAAGAACTTTTAGGTTCCGACGGGGATTATTATTTCAACATAGTAAGCCCTGGTGACCAATTTTTTTACGATATTGATGATGCTATTTCTGAAGAATCTTTGAACTTGAGGCGGGCAAGGGGGGAAGAAATTCACAATAATGTCTGGCTCCCCATCAGTCAGACCGTCGATCATGTTGTGAAGTTTGAAGTCAATAATTTAGATGTAGCATCTGTAAAAATTGAGTCTGCAGGCCCCGCTGGGATTGATGCAGAAATCAAGACAGTTTCTGATATCAATGGAGTAGTCACAGGTCTACAGATTGCCAATCCTGGTCGCTATTTCTTTTCGGGGGCGAATGATTCAAATGGAAATGTATCAATCCCTGATGCCTACGAAGTTGCTGAGGTGATTTTACCTAGTGGAGAGTCTTTGCGGGCAAATATTATTTGGGGCCAGAACCCTAACGACCCTGGTCCTTACATCATTACTGGTTTTGAACTTTTGGACAGTGCAGTGCTAGATCAACCCATGGGTGCAGAGAGAGGAGACTCATATTCTTTTGCTACAGGAAATAAGACCTTTTTAGATCATCGGGATAAGGATGGTAAACTGATCGGTGTAACCTACACAGGATCCAACCAAGATGCAGAATTTTATATAGGTAAAGATAGTAAAGTAAGTTCGTTTTTGAATGCTGAAAATGGTGGAACTGCTGATCTGACAAAAGTGATTGATTCCTTAATTGAATTGAGACGGGGACTTTCTTCTACTGATCTTAGCGAAATGATAGAAGTTGTTCAATTGGCGGAGAAAGACTTGATTGAGCAAGAAGACTCAGTGGTCGACAAAATCGGGGAACTTTCTTCCACTATGGTTCGAATGAACACGGTTCGCTCACATGACGAAGAGTATTTTTTAGAACTCGATCAAAGACTGGCCAAAGATCTGGATGTAGACCTTTCGGAAGCGATCATGCAATTGACTAGAGTATCTACTGCATATCAGGCAGCTATGCAGGTGGGTGCACAATTGCTTAATACTTCATTGCTTAACTACCTCTAATTTGTTAATAACTTTAATTATATGAAGTTAAACATCGGAGAGGAACTCAAGACCGGTGGCGTCGAGAGTTCACAAAAAAGTCATCAGATAAGCTTGCCTCAAGGTTTGTTTGGCTTTTCCGAGATTAAAACAATGGAACTCTTCTATGATCACGAAGAACTTCCTTTCATGTGGCTTAGGGAACAGGAAAAAAATGGACTTGCCTTCATTGTGGTTGAGCCTGGAGGAATCGTTCCTGATTATAATGTTGAGATTTCCGATGCCGATGTTGAAATTCTCGGAATTTCGGGAAGTGAGGACACGATGATCCTTAATATTGTTACTCTCCCATCAGAGCAGTCTTCCAAAATTTCATTGAATTTAGTAGGTCCCGTAATCGTCAATCGCAACTCCTTAGTAGCTAAGCAGTGTATCATCAACAACCATGAAAAATACTCTGCCCGGTTTCTTTTGGATCTATCAGACGGTGGCAGCTAAATTGTTTAGCTGAAGGGCCATGCTTATTTTATCGCGAAAAGTCGATCAGGGTATTCGAATTGGGGACGAGATTGAAATTTCGGTAACCAAAATTGAAGGAGATTCTGTCAAAATTGGAATTTCGGCACCCCGTTCGATTTCTATTTTGAGAAGAGAAATTCTCGAGGAAATGCAATCTTCTAATAAAGCTGCCGCAATGGGGACTGCTCCTCAGGCAGGTGCTCTAAAAAGCACGCTAGCAGCAGGATCAGCCCTCAAACTTATTCAACAAATGCGGGCAAAGAAAGCTTCGCAAAAAGAAGATAATAAACCACCTGCGAATACCCCCTCTTAATTGGTGGGTTTCAGAAATTCACCAAGAATGATTACATTCCGTCCCTTCCGTGCAATCCGTCCACGCCCCGAGCATGCTCAAACCGTTGCTTCCCGGCCCTATGATGTTCTTGATTCTGAAGAGGCCAGAAAAGAAGCTACTGGGAATGAGAATTCTTTTCTTCGTGTCATTAAACCAGAGATTGATTTACCAGAATCTACCAATGTTTACGATGATGCGGTCTACAAATTAGGGAAAGAAACTTTCACACAATTAATTGCAGATGGGATCTTTCAATCAGATTTACATCCTTGCTTTTATGTCTATCGATTGACTATGGATGGTCGTACTCAAACCGGATTGGTGGGCTGCTGTCATTATGAGGAATATTATGATGGAAAAATAAAAAAACATGAACTGACCCGAACTGCCAAAGAAAATGACCGGGTAAAGCATGTTGAAACTCTTGAAGCCAATGCGGAACCCGTCTTTTTCTCATACAGGGGGCAAAGAGAAATTGACCAAATTGTTGAGAATATTATCAAGGAGGACCCAGTTTATGATTTTTTTGCTGATGATGGAATTCAGCACGAGCTTTGGGTTTGTGGGGATCCAAAAATCATCGAGCAAATTTCAAAACATTTTCAAAAATTAGACTCGTTGTATGTAGCTGATGGTCATCACCGCACTGCCGCAGCCGCAAGGGTGGGGAAGAAACTTCAAGAAAACAATCCCTCCCATTCAGGAAATGAGGAATACAATTTTTTTATGGCAGTCCTTTTTCCGGATGATCAACTAAAGATTTTTGACTACAATCGTGTTGTAAAAGACTTAAATGGTCATTCTCAGGAAACTTTTTTGGAAATTTTATCAAATGATTTTCATCTCGAAAGAGATGAGTTTTCTTCAATTAAACCCACAAGTATTCGTGAGTTTGCCATGTATCTGCCTGGACAATGGTATCGTTTAAAGCCCCGTAAACTAGTTAACTCCAAGGACCCCGTTGCTGACCTTGATGTTACAATACTTTCCACATTGATTCTCCAACCGGTTCTCCAAATTGGAGATTTGAGAAAAAGTGAAAGAATTGATTTCGTGGGGGGGATTCGTGGATTATCTGAACTTTCCCGAAGAGTCGATTCTGGCGAAATGGCAGTTGCCTTTGCCCTTTACCCTGTGAGCATGGATCAACTACTTGCCATCGCTGACGCGGGGGAAATCATGCCCCCCAAGACAACTTGGTTTGAGCCAAAATTGAGAAGCGGCTTGTTTGTTCATTCGATCAAAGATTGATCTTAAAAAAACCTAGTTGCAACTGGGTAGTTGGATGCTTGTTCACTGGGAATAAGTCTCCTATTGTAAGTATAAATGAAACTTTTGGTATTGAGCGCATCAACTGGGGGTGGGCACGACATGCGTGCATTTGCTCTTGTGGATTGGTGGGGTAAAAACGGAGGAGATTGCGAAGTTTATCACCCGTTGGAAAAAACTTTTTGGGGATATAAATCAGGATGCCAATTATATAACCTAATCCAAAGGAAATTGCCTCTCTTGCATTATGCATATTTTCACTTCCTTGAATTTGCATCAATTCACCGTTCGCCGAATAAGATCATCGGTGCCGAAAAATTTTCCCAAAAGATTGAATCATATTCTCCTGATCTTATTGTCTCAACACATGCACACCTAAATCACGGTTATTTTGAACTGTGCAGAAACGCTCAGCGAAAATCTTCCCGGTTCGTGGTTTACTGCGGAGAATTAGCAGACGGTAACGGTTTCTCTAAACATTGGATAAATCCAAGAAACGATCTTTTTATCAGTCCCTTCAAGGAGGGTAGTATTGCTGCCCAGAGAAGAGGTATGCCATTGGGTAAAACCTTAGTCGGAGGTCCTCTCCTCCGAAAACCTTTTTATGGAGATAATCACAGCTTCAATTCATCCAAAGTTTGCACAGACTATGGTCTGGATTCTAGGAAACCAGTCTTTTTATTGGGCACTGGAGCCAATGGAGTGAATCACCATATACCTATCATTAAGGCGATTAGTCATGCCGGGATAGATTGTCAAATCTTGGCATTGTGTGGCCGAAATGAGCGAAGCTTTCAGGCAGTAAAGCGGCTATCTTTATCCAATCCTCGAAAGATCGTGCCTTTTCGTCGACTAGAGGCCAGTGCAATGGTCGATCTGCTCAAGCTTTCGACATGGATGTTGGCCAGACCAGGAGCTGGACTTACCACAGAAGCCATAGTAACTGGATGCCCCATAATCTTTGATTTATCAGGTGGATGCATGCCTCAAGAGACCAATAATTTAAACTTTTGGAAGGGTAGGGTTGGTCGTTTACTGACATCTTCTTCACCAAGTCAACTTGTTCAACATATTCAATCAGGATTGGAAGTTCCGAGGTTATTCATTCCGATTGAAAATTCGCCAAATCTCTTATTGAGAAGATTAGCCGAACTTGGGGAGAATTAAATAATGAAAATGCCATCACAAGCAAATATCCCTGTCTTGGCCGCTGCTCAATCCATCTACGCATGTGGATGCATGCTTTTGCCTTCATCTTCTGTACAACTTTTACTTCCCAAACTTCTTCCTAATAATGAAATTTCCTTTGGAGATATTGTGCATTTTAAAAAGGAAAAATTTTGCACTTTGGTCGAAAGTGGATTTGCTCTCCCCAAAATTAGTAAATTTCTCACATCGCCTTATCAGTCAATAAGAGTTTTAGCAGTACTCTTTAGGATTGGCCGACTTTATCAGTCGAAAAATAACAAAGCTTCTGTACCTATTCTTCTTCGTGGTTCATTAGGGGCAATCTGTACATACATGAATTATCACCAAGGAGCGTCCAGAATTTTCGAATCTGAGTTCACATGCTCCTTAGGCATAAAAATTCTGGAAACAGATACAAATTTTCTGATTTATCACCAAAAGAATATTGGCTGGTCGGTAAAAATCGGGGGTGAAACAGATTCTTCTTCTGCTCAATTAATTTTTCAAAACACTGAAATTGCTCATCAAGCAGCCCTTGGAGACCTTGATTCCTGGATTGCCTTAACCAAAGGAGATGTCCAACTTTCTGGACGTATACCAATGTTAGATAAATTCGGATATGTTGCGAGAATCGCTCAAAGTGAAGTACCCTCCCCGAAATGAATCGAAGAGAGCAGTCAGATTTTCTTTTTAATCGGGCAAACCAAGTTATCCCCACAGGGATTTATGGTCATGTTGCTCCTGGTGCGGGTTTGCCACAACATTTCCCTCACTATTGTTTGTCTGGAAATGGTTGTCGTTTTACCGATGTGGATGGCAAAGAGTGGTTAGATTTTATGTGTGGATTTGGGGCGGTGTTGCACGGTTTTCGAAATCCCGAAATTGAAAATGCGGTGAAAGAACAACAATCTTTCGGATCAGTTTTTAATCAACCTACGAAACTCATGGTTGAGCTTGCAGAAAAACTGGTCGATCAAATTGATTTTGCGGAGTGGGCAGTATTTGCAAAAAACGGATCCGATCTTACTACCTGGGCAATCCGCGTAGCCCGGGAGCAAACACGCAGGGAATATGTTATTAAGGTGAATGGGGCTTATCATGGAGTCGATGCATGGTGTGATCCTGGTTTGGGTGGGCGGATTTCAGCGGACAGGTCATACATTTTAGAATTTGAATGGAATGATTATGACCAACTGGAATTTCTGTTCAAAAAATACCATGGAAAGATTGCTGCTGTTATTCTTACTCCTTATCACCATCCATCCTTTGCTCCCTCGTTGTTACCCGCGGGCTCCTTTTGGAGTAATGTAGAGAACATATGCCGTAAAAATGGAACCGCTCTCGTTTTGGACGATGTTCGATGTGGATGGAGATTAGATGATGGTGGTTCTCATAAATATTTTAACTTCAATCCTGACTTGGCCATTTATTCAAAAGCATTGGGCAATGGTTATGCAATTTCGGCGTGTGTAGGGAACAATCAATTCCGTGCGGGTGCCTCAGAGGTTTTTCTTACGGGAAGTTGTTGGAATGATGCTTATGCAATGTCGGCTGCTCTTGCTTGCTTGAAACTTTCAATTGAACAAAAAACGGCTGATTCAGTCATGCGAAAAGGGAAGCTATTTTGTGACAATCTGGAAATGGTTGCCCAAAAAGCTGGAGTACCTCTGAAAATGACCGGTGTATCATCCATGCCATATCCGTGGATTGATGGAGATGATGATCTCTACCAGATTCAAGAATTATGTAAAGTGGCGTCAACTTACGGCTTGTATTTTCATCCTCATCACAATTGGTTTGTCAGTAATGCGATGACCGAAAATGATATGGAAGTTTCCATTACCCTCGCGGAAAAAGCCTTGAAAAAGTTTAGGGAGGTAAGTTCAACTTAAGTCAGTGTCCCTTGTGATCATCTTCGTTAATAAATCACATTGTCTTTCCAATTTAATTTTACCATTCTTATAACTCATAATTTATACATCAATGCTTGATGATTCATCCATTTTAGTTACCGGTGGTACTGGCTCTTTCGGAAAAGAGTTCATCCGAACAGTATTACGGAGCTCCCGTCCCCGCCGGATCATTGTCTATTCCCGAGACGAGTGGAAACAATCAGAAATGCAGGCTGATAGGGAATTTCAAGATCGCTCAATCCGTTTTTTTCTTGGTGATGTACGGGATAAAGAACGCTTAAGTTTAGCAATGAGGGGAGTTGATTATGTCATTCATGCGGCCGCACTTAAGCAAGTGCCCGCTGCCGAGTATAATCCTCATGAATTCATTAAGACGAATGTAAACGGTGCAACTAACATTGTAGAAGCCGCCATCGGATCTAAAGTAAAAAGGGTGGTGGCACTTAGTACCGACAAAGCGGTGAATCCGGTAAACCTTTATGGTGCGACCAAATTGTGCTCAGACAAAGTTTTTATAGCTGCAAATAGCTACGCTGGGGAAGGGGGAACTACTTTCT
The DNA here is from genome assembly GCA_900299365.1 of Opitutales bacterium. GTDB lineage: Bacteria > Verrucomicrobiota > Verrucomicrobiia > Opitutales > Seribacteraceae > Chordibacter. Next base: position 6,127 of record OMJS01000206.1, on the reverse strand, counting down.
CCGTAGTTCGTTACGGAAATGTGATCGGAAGTAGGGGTAGTGTGATTCCACTCTTTCAAAAACAAAGAGAGTCAGGTAAAGTTACGATTACCAATCCAGAAATGACCCGGTTTCTTATCACTTTACAACAAGGGGTGGACTTTGTGTTAATGAGCTTACAGGACATGGTAGGGGGCGAATTATTTGTTCCCAAAATCCCTGCTTGTACAGTTGATCAATTGGCTGAGGTGGTGGCACCAAATTGCCAACGTGAGATCATTGGTTTACGCCCCGGTGAAAAAATGCATGAAATCCTTATACCAACGGACGAAGCACGCAATGTACTAGAATTTGATGATTATTTTGTAATCCAGCCAGTTCAAGCATTTTGGGGGAATAAAATAGGAATTCTCGGGGGCGTCAGTTGTTCGCAGGATTTCAATTATGCCAGTAATTCTAACTGCGAGACACTTAACTCGGAAGAACTTACAAAATTACTAACTGATTATCTGCCAGATTAAGCCTTCCCTTGGATATTCTTTCACGAATTTCAGAACCTCAAAACCCTCCCTTAATTGTGGCGGAGATGTCCGGGAATCATGGGGCAGATATAAATAAGGCATTACGCTTAGTGGTTGCCGCCAAGGAGGCTGGTGCAGATGCGATAAAACTACAAACTTATCGTCCGGATACTATTACAGTAAAGGGTATGGACGAACGATTTTTACTTAAATCTGGCTTATGGAAGGGGAAGTATCTTCACGAACTATATCAACAAGCCGCGACTCCATGGGAATGGCATCCTGTCATTGCTCAAGAAGCATCCAAATATGGCCTCATTTGTTTTAGTTCACCATTTGATGAAACTGCGGTAGACTTTCTGGAAGATTCTCTGGATCCACCACTTTACAAGGTAGCCTCTTTTGAATTGAATCATTTTCCCATGCTTCAAAAAATTGGGGAAACCAACAAAACCGTATTAGCAAGCGTGGGAGTTTCTCAAAAACATGAAATTGAGCATGCCATTAGGGTGTTAAAAGAATCAGGTTGCCCCGAAATAGTTCTCTTACACTGTGTCAGTGAATACCCAGCAAACCCACGGGATTTCTGCTTACAAAACATGCCAAAGCTTAAAGAGAACCATGGAGTTGAATTTGGATTGTCCGATCATTCAATGGGGTATGTGGTGGCGGTCGCGGCCACTGCTCTGGGTGCACGGGTTATTGAAAAACATCTCACCCTAGATCGAAACGAATGCTCTATTGACGGTAAGTTTTCAATGTTGCCAGATGAATTTAAACAAATGGTTCATGCAGTTCGCACGACCCATGATTCAATTTCAGGGAATCAATTACCTCAGAGTTCAGCTGTTTTTAAAAGATCCATTCTTGTCTCTTCTCCAGTATGCGAAGGTGATCAATTAACCCCTGAAAATATTCGTATTGCCAGACCCGGAGATGGTTTGTGCCCAAGTCGATGGTCTGAAATTTTAAATTGTTATGCCACCAGAGATATGCCGATAGGACACCCTCTCTCGGAAGCCGATTTTATTCCAAATAAATAGCTTCGATAAGAAAGCCTCCTGTGGTGTCTTTGCATAATTTCTTAGACGGTGCTATATTTGTATGTGGTTCCTTTTGGCAATACAGTAAAAGATATTGAACTACCTGATTTTCAAGGTACACCTGAAGAACGGCTTCGGGCAGCATGTATTTGGGTTGCCAATAATTCTCCAGGTAGGCAGCTGACGCTGGAGGAAATTGGGAAAATAATGGGTGTTACTCGTGAGAGGGTTCGTCAAATTGAAGCCCATGCACTCCGTAAACTTAGGCACCCATCGAGAATTCGTTTTCTACAGGAGGCTTGATATATTAGCCGATTGCTTGTGAATCGGACTAGTCTATAAGCATTTCCTTCGCGGATTTCCCTTGTGGAATCATAGGCAAAACATGTTCTGTGTAGGGTACGATTACTTCCAATAGATAAGGTTCGTCCGCATCAAGCATCTCTCGCATCGCGTCCCTTAAGTCTTCTCTCTTGGTAACCCTTCTGGCTTTTACCCCAAATCCTTCACACATCTTGATGTAGTCAGGATAAATTGCATCCAAGTTGTCTGGGCCTCCAATATTTTCGGGATCACAAAGAATGGTATGTCCACGAACAGATTCATAAAATCTATCTTCCCATTGCACAACCATACCAAGGTGCTGGTTATTTAAAAGTAAACATTTGGCATTTATTTTCTCAATCTTTGCCGTGGCCAATTCCTGAACATTCATTATAAACGATCCGTCTCCGTCGATATCGATAACCTCTTTATCAGGCCGGGCAACTTTTGCTCCCACCGCGGCAGGGTAACCAAATCCCATCGTACCAAGACCCAGTGAAGATATGTAAGTACGGGGTTCTTTGAAGCGATAGTACTGGGCTGCCCACATTTGATGCTGACCCACCCCAGTGGTGATAATTGCATCCCCCTTTGATTCTTGGTAAAGCACATCAACTGCTTCCTGAGATGTAATGTGCTCTCCCTGCTCGTATTTGAACGGATGATCCTTTTTCCAGTTCTGAATGGTTTTGCTCCAGGTGGAGAGATCGGGTTTTTCAAATCCATTGTCTTGGATAAGTTCAGATAGCCTATTTAAAGCGTATTTGATATCGGATTTGATGGGAAAGTGGGCGTGTACATTTTTGTTGTGTTCAGACTGATCAACATCGAAATGTATAACATAGGCATCAGGTGCATATTTACTGACGAGTCCGGTGATCCGGTCATCAAAACGTGCACCAGCACAAATTAATAAATCACTTTCACAAACTGCCCAATTTCCGGCTACTGTACCGTGCATACCATACCAATAAAGCGATTGCTCATGATCAGGATCAAATACACCGACCCCCATTAAGGTGTGGGTAACGGGAAGACCGGTGAGTTCGGCGAATTTTTTTAATTCTTCGTGTGCTTCAGCGGATATAATTCCACCACCGGTGTAGAGAACAGGTTTTTTAGCTTTGGAAATAAGGCCAAGCACCTCGGTTAATTCCTCATCCGTTGCTTTGGGTTGATCGAGTTTGTAACCCTCTAATGGACCAACCTCATGCGGGAAGAAAGGCTCGAAAACTTTTTGCTGAACATCTTTAGGTATATCGATGACGACGGGTCCGGGTCTACCACTCGTGGCGAGATAAAAAGCTTCTTTGACAATTCTGGGTAAATCTTCTGCGGTAAGAACAAGGTAGCTATGTTTAACGATAGGAAGGGTCATTCCAAAAAAATCAGTTTCTTGAAATGCCGCTTTTCCAATGAATTGCTGATAGACCTGTCCAGTTATTGCGACTAAAGGAATGCTGTCCATAAATGCGTCGGCGATACAGGTAACTAAATTGGTGGCACCTGGACCAGATGTCGCCATACACACGCCAGCTTTTCCAGTTGCTCGGGCATAGCCATGAGCCATAAAACCTCCACCTTGCTCTTGTCTCGGAAGAATCGTACGAATTTTTTCTGAACGGGTGAGAGATTGATGAAGTTCCATCGAAGCACCGCCAGGATAAGCAAATACTACATCCACGCCCTCGCGTTCAAGTGCAGATACTAGAACATCAGCACCTTTCATGGCGGGGCCAAGTTCACCAGCTTCTTTGTGCTTTGGGGAATTTATGGTTTGTATACTCATGATAATAGCTAAGATTTCAAAGTTTAATTATGCCTTACTTAATGACCGTTTACAAGGTGAAAGCCCTGTGGAGCAAATCATGGCTACCTTCCTTTTTTTTGTGGAAAAGCAAAACTTGCCCAGTTCGAGAATTAGCGCGAAGGTAGATTATCCATGACCAACCGTAAAACGCTCCCGGATTTAAATCTGCCGTCCTGGCAGGCTGTACAATCGCTTCTGGATGACGAGTCAGTGATTGTTCGTGATGGATTGATTAAATTTTTTCAATCAGTTCCGGAGACAGGGAAAGAATTCCTGCTTGGTTTATCTCAGGGCGAAGATTCTTACCTCGCTAAGCATGCCCAAAATATGATTCAGAAACTTGGCTGGATAGATAGTGCAGGTGATTTTTTAAAATTTATCCGTTCTCTGCGATATGAATTGGAAACAGGGTGGTTTTTATTAGACCGCACAGTATATCCAGATTTTGAGACCTCTACTTATTCTTTTTTCCTCGATAAATTGGCCGATCGTTGTCGGGAATTGTTGCTTCAACCATCCAGTCCCAGAATGTCCTGTGAAGTAATCAATCGTGTATTATTTCATGAGTATGGATTTCGTGGAGCTCGAGAAAACTTTGAAAACCCAGAGAATAGTTTTTTGCACCGTGTACTTGATCGGCGTGAAGGCCTTCCCATTACCCTTTGTGCAATTTATATGTTAATCGCTCGCAGGATTGGATTTGAACTTGATCCCATTGGCACTCCTGGCCGTTTTATGGTCGGTTGCTTTGCCGAGCGTCATCCTTTTTATATCGATTGCTGGGCAGGTGGCCGATTAATTGAACTAGACCAAATGCAAGATAAACTTGGTATCTTGCCAGATGAGGAGTCTGGAGTGTCTTTGCTGCCGGTTACGGTTGCGGAAACTTTAACTCGAGCATGCCGTAATCTATGTCGGCACTATGCATCCGCAAATGATGTAGCCAAAAAAAAGTTATTTGAATCTTTTGTGGGTGAATTCGAAAGAGTTCATCAGGAAGCATCCAATGCTTAAAGAAACCTTTTTTTTGGACCAAATTCCTGATCTTCCTCCCAAAGAGGTAAGGCTGGCTGTTCTCGGGTATCCGATCAAGCATTCAATTAGTCCACAATTGCACGGATCCGCCTTGGCGGTGCTGGCGGAGAACGAGCCAGCATTTCATAATTGGAATTACAGGAAAATAGAAGTTCCACCCGAGGACCTACACACGGCTCTTCCCAAGCTGGCTAAATTGGGTTTTCATGGATTAAACCTGACCATTCCTCATAAGGTTGAGGTCTTACCGATGCTCTCCTCGATCGACCAACAAGCCAAAGTTATGGGAGCAGTAAATACCCTGAGTTGGGAATCGAATGGATGGAAGGGCTATAATACAGATGGAATCGGTTTATCGAGAGCTATCAAGCAGGCCTCTGACCGTGCAATTTCAGAGTTTGATATTTTGGTTTTGGGTGCAGGAGGTGCAGCACGTGCTGCCGTTGCTCAATGTCTATTTGAGAAATGTCAAAATCTGGCAATCTTCAACCGTTCTCTGGATCGAGCTAAGGAGTTGTGCCGTGCACTTAAAGAAAATGATTTCGACCAGAATTTAATTGTGCTCGAATCTTTTTCCAATCCTTTCTCTCATTCTGGTAATCCAACCCTTATTATCAATGCTACCTCACTCGGTTTGCGACAAGATGATCCATCACCGATTGATCTTTCACAATTTTCAGGCACTCCTTTTGTTTATGACATGGTCTACAATCCTCCAGTTACAAATCTCCTTAGACAGGCAGCTGAAATGGAATACCCATGGGCGAACGGATTAGGAATGTTAGTTGGGCAAGCCGCCCGATCCTTGGAGATTTGGACGGGCAGGGAAGTATCTACTGATGCAATGAGTAGGGCTGCGGAGGAATCGATTGGAGAATAATTCAGACCGGTGATTGAAAACATCTTATCCTTTAACGAATATTTGCCATGGCTAGGTTTTTTTGTTGGTTCGTGTTTGGGTAGTTTTCTCAATGTAGTTGCTTACCGAGTTCCTCGTGAATTATCGATTGTTCGACCGGGCTCATATTGTCCCAATTGTTCGGCTACAATACCTTGGTCTATAAATATTCCGGTATTTGCTTGGCTTGCACTCAAGGGGAAGGCTCGTTGCTGCGGTAGTAAAATCTCTACTCGTTATTTCTTGGTAGAACTAATTGTAGGTTTATTGTTCGCATGGACATTTCACTGCTTTTCCTTCCATCAGAATCCTGGCCTTTTTCTCGCATCCTGCATTTTTGCTTGGTTGCTGGTTGCCGTGATTGTAATCGATTTTGAAACCATGCTTATTCCTGATCGTTTAAGTATTGGTGGTGCATGCTTCGGTCTCATTCTTTCATTCTATTTCCCAAGCTTGCATGGAATTGAATACCATCCGATGGGGTTGGAAAGCCTTCTTGGGGGAATTACCAGTTTAG
>OMJS01000205.1 GCA_900299365.1 Opitutales bacterium | reverse complement strand
ACCAGCATCTTGATTAGTTTTAATTTTAGTTAGGGTGTCGGTTGTAAAATCAGCATCACCAGCTTCTTCTACGAGTTTTACTGTTGCGTCTAGTTCTTCGGCAGATTTGAAAGTGATACCTTGGTTTGCAGCAGCTACAAGATTATCCAAGAATTTAGCTTTACCAGTTGGATTCTTTTTAACTTCTTCAATCTTTTGAGAAATCGATACTAAGTTAGTTATGGTACCACCTGCTTTAGCAACAGATATTATATCAGCCACTTGAATTGTCATGGCGTTGGAAACAGAAAGTCCAGATTTTACAACGGTAACTACTGGATTGCTCTCGATCGTTTCAGGTGCAGCTGCAGATTTTTGGCTGGAAGAAGAAGTGACTGATGATTCAGCTGCACTTTCGCCTCCACCAGATTGTCCTTCGTTTTGCCCAAATGTAAAACCGAAAGAAATGATAAATAATGTGAGAATTTTGAGGGATTTGTTCATATTAAAGAAAGACTTTGTGCTCTATTCTTTATAAAATATCCTATATAACAAGACTAATTTTAGGAAAAATAAAATTATTTTGGTGCCGAGGGCGAGACTTGAACTCGCACATCTTTGCAGATACTAGAACCTGAATCTAGCGCGTCTACCAATTCCGCCACCCCGGCTAAGGAATCTACCAAGATAATAGAAAATTGAGCAAAGGGTCGAGCTAAAATGCTGAAGCAACAATGGCTAACTTGAACGGAAAATTAAGGGAATTACTCTTTTTCGTTCCCCAGATGGGAGTTTTACAAGGTATCTGTCGTTTTCAGGTAAATCCTCCGGTTCTAAAAGCTCAGGATCATCAAAAATATGAGAAATTCTGCGGGGTGTGGGATCAAGTATCTTGGACCAAGAATCATTTTTCTTTCCGAGAATATAGCTTTCCATCGGATAGTGCATATTCCGATATCTATCCTGAAATTCCTTGATTCGTCCGGCTGAGTCATTGGATCGGTCAATAAAAAGCATAACATCGGTAAAATGAGTAACCCCATCTAACCATTCTGGGAAATTTTCGGGTGGATCCAGCAGAATTGGGGAATGCAAAAAAAGAAGAAACCTTCCCATTGTAAGGTCATTCCTCTTGTTCAATAATTGCAAAACAGCTTCGATTTGTTGTGGTAAAGAAAGGTTGTGGGATAAGATTATAAAAATTTCAGATAGTTCTGCGTTAGTAGTTTTATCTAGTTCGAGTCCGTTTCCACCATCAGTAGGTTTCCAAGATGGTTCATTATCTGCACAATTCTCATGTAATAAAAAAACCGAAGGAGGATTGTCACCTGATGTTGCATCTTGGAGGACTTGCAAGGCGTTTGCTCCGGGGGTATCCATTACTATATGGATGGTATTTTTCATTAGGAAAATTTGAATGACTGACACTGAGCGGCATTCCTCATGCGATGGTCAATCAGTACAAGGGAGGTCATCGCTTCCACAATAGGGACTGCCCGGGGAAGTACGCAGGGGTCGTGCCTGCCTCGTCCCATTAATTCAGTTTCTTCGCCTCCGTCTGTAACCGTTTTCTGTTTCTGTAAGACCGTAGCGGTGGGTTTAAATGCCGTTCGGAAGTAAATTTCCTCGCCGTTGCTAATACCCCCTTGAACACCACCGGATCGGTTGGATGTTGTTCGGATTTTGCCCTTATTAGATTCAAATAAATCGTTGTGTTCAGACCCTTTTAAATATGTACCTTCAAAGCCACTGCCTATTTCAAATCCCTTAGTAGCAGGTAAACCTAGCATGGCTTTGGCCAAATCTGCTTCTAAACGATCAAATACAGGAGAGCCCCAGCCAACAGGAATACCGTCCACCCGGCACAGAATGGATCCGCCTACCGAATCACCAGCTTTTTTGGCATCGAGAATGCATTGTTCCATTTTTTGGGCTGTTTCTGGGTGCGGGCAGCGGGTGGGCGATGCCTCAACTTCTTCAAGTGATGGAATGTCAGAAAGCACAGGAGATTGAATATCGTGAATTCGTTCGATGTAAGCCCGAATAACTATCCCATCAAAGGAAAGGATCTTTTTTGCGATCGCACCAGCAGCTACGCGGGCAATAGTTTCGCGGGCGGAAGATCGTCCACCGCCTTCATGGTTACGGTGCCCAAATTTTGTCTGGTAAGTAAAATCTGCATGGGATGGGCGAAATTTTTCCTTCATCTCGTCGTATGCCTGCGGGCGGGCATCTTTATTGCGTACAAGCATAGCAATAGGAGTACCAAGAGTTAATCCATCATAGACACCGGATAAAATTTCCACTCGGTCCGCTTCGTTTCTAGGTGTGGTAATTTTACTCTGTCCTGGTCGTCTTCTTTCTAGGTCTGGTTGGATGTCATCTGTAGACAAAGGTAGCCTCGGGGGACACCCATCTATAACCACACCAATACCGCCTCCGTGACTTTCTCCCCATGTACTTATTTTAAAGAGGTTGCCAAATGTATTACCCATGCCTCTTTCAACAATTTTTCAGTTCAAAAGGCAAAAGTAAAAAAGCTCAGCAAGAGGATGCCGAAAGATTTATTCAAAAAGGATTTGCGGGAATAGGACAAACGACACATTATTGTAAGTTAGGTCGGGTCCCATGCGACAACGATTGGAAGAACCCCGTCAGGTCCGGAAGGAAGCAGCGGTATTCGCAATGGTTGTGTGCTGTGGGGTGCCTGGCCTTTTTTGTTTCTGTTCAACTACGGTTTTTTGAAGATTCAAGAGTTTGTCTTGCATGGTTGAGAAAAGATAAACAGAAAGTATTTTGCTAAAATGAAGTCCGATACATATCAAGTGATTGCCCGAAGGTGGAGACCAAAACAGTTTTCCGAACTTATTGGTCAGGATCATGTAGTTCGAACTCTTGGAAATGCCATCGAACTTGGTAGAATTGCTCATGCTTATTTGTTTGTTGGTCCGCGTGGCACCGGCAAAACAACCTCTGCTAGATTATTTGCAAAATCACTTAATTGGGAGGATGGGCCGTCTTTAGAAGTTCCTGATGATTCAGAAATTGGTCAAGCGATTATGGAGGGAAGGTGCCTCGATGTTATCGAAATTGATGGGGCATCCAATAATTCGGTAGAACAGGTAAGAGACTTAAGAGATGAATGCCAATATGCACCCTCCCAATGTAGGTTTAAGATTTATGTGATTGATGAGGTGCACATGCTTAGCCAACAAGCTTTCAATGCATTACTAAAAACCCTGGAAGAACCACCACCTCATGTAAAGTTTGTCTTCGCAACCACTGAGTCTCACAAAGTATTACCCACAATCGTTTCAAGATGTCAGCGTTTTGAATTTCGTTCGATTTCGGCCCCCTTAATCGTACAAAAATTGTCCGAAATTTGTGTTGCAGAAGGAATCGAAGTTGAAGAGGAGGCACTTTCTGCGATTGCCCGAATGGCGATGGGAGGTATGCGTGATGCCCAAAGTATTTTGGATCAATTAATTTCTTTTTGTGGAAAAACTATCAAACAAGGCGATGTGCTGGAAGTTTATGGATTAGCTGCTTCCGAAAAAATCGCACAATTGGAACAAGCAGTGTTGTCAGGCAGTTATGAACAAATCCTGCAAATTACCGATGAATTTTCCCATGATGGGCTGGATTTTTATCGTGCCTTACTCGATCTTTCAGAAAAGTTCAGGGCAAGTTTAGTGGATTATTTGAATTCGCCTCAACAATCCGTTGCTCCTGAGCAAATTGCCAGAATTCTGGATGAATTGCGGGAAGGGGAAGCACTGGTTCGGTCAGGATTATCAGAAAAAGCAAACTTTGAAGTTACTTTATTCCGGGCAGTTGAAGCTGGGAAGACCCGCTCTATTGATCATGTGATACGAAGAATCTCCCAAGTTATTCCAAAAGACAGTAAAAAAAAAACTAATTTAAATTATCCTTCGAATGTTCTGAATACTCGGGTTTTATCAAGTGATAAGACTGAAGATCTAAAGAAGGAACCTCTCCCTGCTAATGTTAGAGAATATACTACGGTTTCTTCAGATAGTGAAACAAGAATAGATCTGGAACCCAATCAGTACTCTGAGCAATTATCGGCAACAAGCCTTACTGATTCCATCAAAACAGAGGATGTCCAATTCATCGTTCCAAGCAATACCGAACCACCACTACGGGTAACTGACCCAGAAAAAATTCTCGACCGTATCCAATCCTTGCCCGTGGAAGTTCGCGAAGTCATAGATGAAAAATTTCGGGGGGAGTATTTTGCCATCGAGCGGATTGATCGGAACATTTTGATCTAATCAATCAAGATGTGGAATATCAGAGTTCCAAATCTAAAATAGGCTCAAATTCATTTCTTTGTATCCAACCTTTATCAGAACCAGAGAAACTTCTTGCAAGATACCACTTCTCTCCATTTGGACTTTTATGAACACGGGGTAGTCCGTCCTCGCCTAAATCCAAAAAGAGGCTCGAACCCAGAGGGATTATAGTATTTGCCGAACTTCCGTTCCCTGCAAAAACCCGTAAAGCCAATGCATTTTCTGCTTCGTTATGTTGGGCAAGGGATTGAATCGCAATTACCTCACGATTCAAGCGTGATGTGTGTTCAGCAGACTTCAAAAAAATCCAACTGAGTGTAAAAGATCCGATAAGAAATAGGGCTGCAATCCAGAAGGGCTTTTTACTAATTATTGGTAGACGAAAAAAAAGAGTGAAAGTAAGAATCCCACTCCAAGCAAACAAACTGAAAATGATTAAGGTAATAGTCTGAAAGCGGGGAGAGAAAATTGGGGAGGATTCGGGTAGGTTTTGGGGAGTAACACCACTCATCTCAAGGGCCAAAGATAGGTTAGCGATGTAATCACGGTTTCCAGGATCAATCCAAATAGCTTTTCGGAAATGAAGAACGGCCTTGGCATAATCCTCCACTTTAAAAAATAAATTCGCCAAGTTTGCATGTAAACTAGCGGAATGAGATTTTTCTGAAAGCGTCTTGTAAATTTTAATGGCTTTTTCTAGGTCTCCGGATGCTTCTGCCCGTACCGCATCGTAAAATATCATATCTTTTGATTCCCCCAAAAGAGGGAAGGCAATTCCTACCAGAAAAATAAAATGAAAAAGAATATTTGGATGTAAGGGTTTCATTTTAATCTCTTCAGAATGATAAGAGTCCTTTTAAAAGTGGATTCGATATTTGATGATCCATTGGTTGTACCAGCATATTCTGATTCATCACAAATTTTCAAAAGTTCAACAACCTCATCGATAAGTTCTTTCTTGTATCCTTTTTTGTGTAATAAAGTAATAATCTCAGTACTCGAAAGAGCGGATGCATTTGATTGATTGCAGGCAATTCCGACTCTCAACCTAATTCTTCTGCGAAGAGCCTGATATAGACCTGAAGGATCTTTGTGCTTGAGAGCATCGCGGGCCTTTCCTTCGAGAAGTCTTTCTTTTTGTCTCTGTGCTTCCCTCCGTGGATTACCTTTTTTCAATCTAGTCAATAATGCGGATATAAAAAGGGCGAAAAAAATGAATTGAATAATCCAGAAGATATTCGATTTGTAAGGAATGGGAGTAGATAAAGAATCGATCCATTTCCCAGGTTCGGAATCAGTTTGAAACAAATCCTGAGAAGATTTCATCAAAGGTTCTGGTGTGGACAAATAGCCGTTTGATTCTGGTACAGTCCACTTCTCTCCAGGGTCAACCCTTAAGCTATGTGCGTTAGTATTTAAAGCGTAGTATTTTTCTTGTTCAGGATTAAAATAGGTAAATGAAACGGGTGGTATTTCAATTAATCCTGCCTCTAATGGAGTGACAATAAATTCGAATGTTTGTGAGCCTTGCTGCTTCGTGTTTTCATTACCTTCGAAAGAAAATGCGGGTGGACCCACTTTGAATTTATCTCCCAAAAGTAATTTTGGTGAAGGCATGGCCCCAAAATTTCCAAGACCACTAATAAGAAATGTATACCGGACAGGGTCACCTACCGATACACGATTATTATCTATAGCCGATGAAATAGATAGGTCTCCGATAGCACCTAGAAAGTTGGAGGGACGATTTTCCAATGGTATTGGGCGAACTTCGAGGTCCGTTGATTCGGAGCTTACCTTAAGCCCTTCCTCTCGTCCAAAACCAAAAAAGGGATCACTAAAGAAGGGATTAGAGAAGGGTGAATTACGGTTGTTTTTTACCCGTACTCGAATCATGGAATCGAAAGAGATTTTCTGTTTTCCGATTAATGCACCAGTTAATCCAAAATCCCATGAATATACGGTGTAAGATTTGTTGAATTTTCTAACATTACGTTGTTCTGTTGGTTGGCCCAAATCTGTCATGGAAAAGCCAAAGCCCGTTTTTGCAGGAATTTGCTCTATTCGAGTAACCGGTAATCTGTCCCATAAATAAAGGCTAACCTTGGCGGGAACAGTTTCCCCGAGAAATATAAAAGGGCGAGGGCATATAAATTCTAGAAACGCAACTTGTTTGAGGTCTTGTTGTTGTTGCTGTTTTTGTGCCTGGCGAATTTTATCTTCCTGATTGGGGGGCAATACTTTTAAAACAGTCTGCGGTACCTGATATGATTTTTGTTCAACTTCGAAAGTCCAAGCAGGGACGGTAAAAGTACCGGTCTTTGCTGGGGTTACTGTAAAGCTTAATTCGAATCTTATTGACGGTACGCCATTGATGAAAGAAGCAGAGCGTAAAGTTCTTGGAGGAGATGCAAAGTTAAGACCTTCGATATGGGGCACAGATCCAACTGGTCCTTGTTGACTACCATGAACTACTATTTTGTACACCGAGGCATTGGACAAAGTAATTGTTGCCGGTTCAAATGTAGCTTCTACCTTAATTTCCGCATAACCCAAACAACCAAAGGAAAAGAAGCTAAGAACCAAAAATATAATTTTGTGTTTTTGATACATCAATAATCACGACCAGGATTCGCAGGAACAGAAAAGACAGGTTCAAGTTCTAGGGGCTCACTTTGAGACTCCGTCTCTTGAAGCAATCTTTCATAAAGTGCGTTCATTTCCTCTTGAGATTGAGCTTCCATATTTTCCTGATTGGAATTTTGCTCAGATGGTTCGGGTTCTTCATGTTGGTTAGATTGATTATTTTGTTTTTCTAATGAGCTACTATTATTGCCGTCATCTTTAAGACCAAACATCAGAGGTTGAGGATTTTGCTCAAAATCGAGCCATGTCAGGTATGCTTTATGATCATCAATGGGGCAGGTAATATTTGCTTCTTTATTGTCTGCAATGATACTTATTGAATATTGGCCTGGATCTATAACTTGCGAGAAAGAACCGTCTTCCTTTGGTTTGAATGAGGTTTCATCTTCATCGATTTGAAAGTTACCATTTGAATCTATGAAGATGGTGGCTGCGGCGGATCCAGACTCGTTACTGTCCAATTTACCATTACCGTTTGAATCGTTCCAAACTCTACCTTTTAAGACAGGAGCTTTTCTCCATGGAATGGTCACATTGTGTAAGCCAGGTTTTTCCAGAGAAATATAATGATTTCTAACTGATTTTGCCTGAATGGGAGGGGGTGGGAGTGGAAAGAGTGGAATTAGATTACTCTCTTTGGTCTGATTTTGCTCTTTTAAAATAGAAGATAAGGACAGGTTGGTAGGAAAGTTTCCTGAAATCCATTCAAAAGCAAAATGACCTTGATTATTTGTGAAAATGTAGGGTTCTTTCGTTTTGTTGAGTTCTCCGTCATCATCACGGTCCCAAAAGACAATCGACTCTAGACCTGGCTCTCGCTTATCCACTTGTCCATTTCCGTTAAGATCCCGCCACACCATACCTTCAATTTTGCATACCAAAGATTCGATTCTTTCTTGAATTTGGTTATTTAAAGAATTTAAATTTTCCTCAGCCAAAAAATTTCCATTTATTGAAAAAGCGTCAGTGTAAAAGCCTTTGGCTTTTTCCCAGGCTTTTCTCGCCTGATTGACATCTTGCCGGTCCAACATGGCATTGGCTTTTTGGTAGTAGATATTTCCCAAGCCATTGAGAGCTTTAGATTGAATTTCGGGTAGATTTGAAGCTGTCTCTAATGCAAGACGCAGATGTTTTTCAGCATTATTAGTCTGTCCGGCATCCCCCAAAGCCAATCCAGCATTGAGGTGTAAAATACAAAGATCATCTTCGTTAACTGGTTCAATTCTATCAATCTCCTGAGTGTAAAATTCTGCCGCTTTACTAGGGTTCCCAGCTGCGAGAGCTTCCTCTGCAAGTTTTATATTTTCGGATTTCCAACAACCTGTAAGAAAGAGGAAAAGGATAACGATGGACTGTATAGATTGGGTACTAAAATTAATTTTGGCCGAAGATGTAAAAGTTTCCGAAATTAAAAATACCAAGCCTAACAGAATAAAAATCTGATACCGGTTAATTGGTAATTCAGTAGAAAGTTGTTCGTGTAGTTTTTTTTGCCCAAAGGCTTGGAGTTCGGAAAAAATATGACTAATTCCCTCACCGGTTGGACCAATGGGTAAGTATTGTCCGGCAGTCGATAAGGCTATGTCTGACAGGGCAGAATCGTCTAATTTAGACACAACTTTTTTCCCTTGCCTGTCGGTTAAAAAGTTCTGTGCTTTCTGGTCAACTTTATCGGTGGGAATAAATGCACCTTGTTGTGATCCAATTCCAACAGTATATATTCGAACCCCTTTTTTGGCCGCTTGCTTGGCCATTTGTAAACCTTGTCCCTCTAGGTCCTCACCGTCTGAAATTAAGACCAAAAATTTATCGGTGTCATCTGGGGAGAACGAACGAATAGCTTCCTCAATTGGCAATGCAAGGTTTGTGCCCATCCGTGGAATTAAGCCAACATCTAAGGCCTCTAGGCTCTTGTCAAATGCCTGATGATCAAGGGTGAGGGGACATTGTAAAAAAGAAGACCCAGAGAATGCAATAAGACCCAACCGATCACCCTTTACTTTTGAAAGAGCATTAGAAAGAGAAAGTTTGACCCGTTCTAATCGATTGGGTCGAACATCTCTGGCAAGCATGCTTTTCGAAACATCAACGGCGATTAGAATATCAATTCCTCTTGGTGTAATAACCTGTTTGGTGTTACCCCATTGAGGACCTATCCATGCAAGCATTAAAAAAGTTAGCCCTAATGCAAACAATGAGAACTTCAAGATTTGTTTGCCCTTGGAATATCCAGGGATAAGTTTTGGTCTAAGCTTTTTTGCCACCATTTGATTCAATTTTTGATCTGCGTTCAGTAAACTTCGCCAGTATATTATCAGCAGCAAAGCCAGAATAACTGGAATGCCGTAGATAAATTCAGGTTGAACGAAATACTTCAAGGAATTCTGAGGTATAGGGTTCGGTGCAGAATAAATTCCAAGCAAAGTAAAAAGATAGCGGCACCAAGGGGCCAGATATAGAGTTCTTCAAAAAATGCATTAACCCCCATTTCAATTTCCGTTTTTTCAAGTCTGTCAATTTTATCATAAATTGACTGAAGAGCAGTTTTGTCTTTGGCTTCAAAAAATTGGGATCCAGTTGTTACGGCAATTTTCGAGAGAATATCTTTGTCGACTGGATAGTTAGCATATCGAACAATCGGTCTTCCATTTGATCCACGCATAATATTTCTGGTGGATGAATCAAAAAGATATGTAAGAGTACGGGCATTTGAACCTATTGCAATGGTGTAAATCTTTATACCATCGGTATTTGCACCATTAGCATAAACGAGGGGACTGTGGGGTGGAGCAGGTTCGTCTTTCCCGTCCGTTAGTAAAATAAGAATTTTAGACTTTGATTCCAAAGGCCTGAGTCGATTGATGCCCTCTGCGAGTGCAGAGCCCAGATTGGTGCCAGTTTGGTGAGTAAGTCCAACTCTCAACCGGTCTATATTCCTATTTAAATGTTCTTTATCCAATGTCAGTGCACTGACTAAATAAGGATCGACCGAAAAGGCCACAATTCCGATTCGATCATGTTTTCTTTGCTTGATGAACTTTTTAAGGACATCCTTGACTACATCCAGACGGGTCACTGGGGTAGACTCGGATTCGCTCATATCTAAAGCTAACATTGATGCAGACAAATCAACCGCAAGTACAATATCCACCCCACTTGATAAAATGGTCTTAGTACTTCGATCCAACTGTGGTCTACATAAGGCAGCAATAACTAATAACAACGAGAAAAGCCGTAATAGGGATGGTAACCAAATCCACCTTTTGGAGCGTTGTTCGTGGGAACTAAAGATTAAGGTAAGCGTGGGGAAGAGGAGGGATGTCTTGGGATTTGCAACTTTTCTTTTCGCCCAGATCAAGGGTGGAATTAAAAGAATAAGAATCGCCCATAATGGCTCTGCCCAAATAAAGCTGTTTAACCACTCATTCATTCCTGCGAATTATTGGTATAAGAATTTAATATTTCCCGTTGTTGCTGTATTTGAGATTCGTGCTCAATTTGTGCTTGGTTGATGAAATCGCGAGCCGACTGGAGTAGCTCAAGGATTTCATCTTCATTTGAATTTTCCGTGGAATATTTGATTCTGTCACCCCGCTGAACAAAAAGCTTCAATGGAGTTTCGAATTTTTGCCTCAATAATGGATGAAGGCTGACTTTTCGGATGAATTCTTCACCAGTACATTCAAGTGCCGGGAGATTGAATTGTCTTTCTACATAAAGGCGTAAAATTTCCGATAGTTTAAAAATGAATGGTTTTGCTGGCAACCGTGGGAAGGTTTGGGCAAGGCCTTCAATTTGATTGAGGGCATCTTTGAATGGGTCGATGGGGGCTTGCTTTGGCTCAGGAAGTATCTCAGCAATTTTCTTTTTTTTAAAAATAAAAAAAACAATTCCGATGAAAAGAATTAAGAGGATAATTAAAATGCTCGATAGGTTTTCATTGATTAAATCGGTGAAAGGCTTGAACACTGGCATTGGGGTATCAACCAATACATTTGGATCAAGCAGGTAAGGTTTTTGATTGGATACATAATTATGCATCAATACCTCCTTTTCCTCCTTACTTTAAAAAAGGTAAACAAGTCCCTAGAGAAATCCCCGTCAGTGGAAAAATGAAACTCGTCAATTCCTCTTTTCATAAGTTCTCTTGAAAACTCATCTTGAATGCGGGAGTGAGAATCTTCATAAAATTTTCTGATCTGAGCATCCGAGGTATCAATGGTAATCTTTTCCCCGCTTTCTGGATCTTCCAAATTAAGCAGACCGATATTGGGAATTTTAGATTCTTTAGGGTCAACAATTCTTCCACAAATTATATCGTGCCTGAGGCGGGTATAGGAAAGCTGTTGGAGCAGGTTGGTTGTTGAAGATTCAGATCCAGAAAAGAATTTCTGGGATAAAATAAAATCGGAAAGTAAAAAAACAACCGCACGACGACGGGTTACTTGGTTAATAATCCGAACTGCCTCACTTAAATTAGTGGATTGACTATTTGAATGCCGGAACAGTACTTCTCGTAATATTCTCAGGACATGTTTTTGACCTTTTGTCGGTGGCAGATATAGTTCAGTTTGATCCGAAAATAACAATAAGCCAATATTGTCACCATTTTGATTGGCAGAAAAGGCAAGTAATGCAGCTAATTCCGCCAGTTTTTCCCTCTTGCTATGGTGTGAGGATCCAAAATTTGTACTCTTGGAAATATCGACTGCGAGCAAGATAGTAAGTTCTCTTTCTTCGCGGTATTGTTTCACAAAGGGGGCACCAGCTTTGGCGGTTACATTCCAGTCGATTGTTCGGACTTCATCTCCTGGTTGGTATTCCCTAACTTCCTCAAAATCAATGCCCTGTCCTTTGAAGGCACTGTGGTAAGAGCCTGCAAAAACTTCAGACACCAACCGATTTGAACGGATTTCTATTTGTCTGACTTTACGTAATATTTCTCGTGTAAACTCAGGGTCTTGGTCGATCATCCCAAATCTCTAGTTATGTGGTACAAATCTGAACAAGAATGATTTAAGGCACGGGTACCGTATCCAAAATTCTTTGGATAATCTTATCGCTGTTTACATTTTCGGCTTCAGCCTCATAACTTACAATAACACGGTGTCTAAGTACATCTGGTGCTATGTCTTTTAAATCTTGGGGTGTCACAAAACTGCGTCCCTGTGTAAAAGCAACCGCTTTGGCCGCAAGAGCCAAACTAATTGTTGCTCTGGGTGAAGCACCAAATCGAATGAAGGCTTCCAGTTCAGACAAACCATGCTCTCCTGGTTTACGGGTAGCCAGAACGAGATCCACTAGGTAGCCTTTCAACTTATCGTCCACATAAATTTGATCAATCAATGCCCTTGATCGAAAGATTGTTTCAGCATCTACAACTGGATTAATTTGGTGATCCACTAAAACATTGGCATTGGCATCGAGAATTTTTAGCTCTTCCGAACGGTCTGGATAATCAACTATCAATTTGAGCATAAAGCGATCCATTTGAGCTTCAGGCAAGGGATAGGTGCCCTCCTGATCGATCGGATTTTCGGTGGCTAAAACGAGAAAAGGAGAGGGGAGGGGAAAGGTTTCATCACCTATGGTTACTTGTCTTTCCTGCATGCCTTCAAGCAGAGCACTTTGCACTTTTGCTGGCGCACGGTTGATTTCATCAGCCAAAAGAAAATTAGTGAAAATGGGTCCTTTCTTAGTGGTAAATTCTCCTTGATTTGGGCTATAAATCAAAGTTCCTATCACATCTGCTGGCAAAAGATCTGGCGTGAATTG
Organism: Opitutales bacterium; assembly: GCA_900299365.1. GTDB lineage: Bacteria > Verrucomicrobiota > Verrucomicrobiia > Opitutales > Seribacteraceae > Chordibacter. The sequence continues at coordinate 2,784 of OMJS01000205.1, read as the reverse complement.
AATTCGCTTAAATTCACCACGAATACATTCAGCCAAGGTTTTAACCGCTAGGGTTTTTGCTAACCCAGGAACACCTTCTAACAAAACATGTCCATTTGCAAGTAAGCCAATAACTAGTCGGTCGATTAAATATTTTTGACCAACGATCACTTGACCGATTTCCTGCTTTAACAGGCTCACCCATGAGGCTTCATTTTTAATTTTCTCTTGTTCTTCTGGAGAGGGAGGTGAATAGGTGAAATTTGTGCTCATAATGCTTTAAAAGTAATTAGCGTATCTGATAAGATATTTTGTCCAAGTGAAAAGGACTTTCCTGCTTAATAAGTTTTTCGGCTTGGCACTGTCCTTCCCATAAAGGATGCTTCGGGTACCCTTAATTTCATTCATTTTAACAATGCCTAAACTTAGCAAAGAATCAAAAATCACCTTCTTAGGCTTGCTGATTATCCCATTTATTTGGATTGGCCTTAATCATTTTGGCTACCTCGATTACCTTAAGATCAAAACTTTGGATTGGCGTTTACAATTCAGGGGAGAGATTCCCCAAAATAATTATACTGATAAAGAGGATAAAATTGAAGTCTCCGAAGGGGTGGCTGTTCCACGTGTCCCAAAATTAATGTATGTTAATTTTGATTCATCAACTCTTGAAATGGATGGAGTGGGAGAGAGACCATGGGATCGTGCATTTTTTAGAGATACCGCATTGGCTCTGCTTGAAAAAGGGAAAGCAAGGTCATTGGGTTTCGATTTTGGTTTTACCCCCAAAAGTATGTCCCGAATGGTACCCAAGAAAAATTCCTATCGTAGTGATATGGCCCTTGCGGAGCTTGTTCGAAAATACCCTAATCAGGTAGTTCTCGGGTGCCTTTATTCAGGTGTTCAGACTCCTTATGTTAAGCCGACTGGGGTAAGTGCATTTCCTCCATTTATAAAGGATGGTTATTCATTGGACTCTGGAAAGTTTCATTACCCAGAATCACCGAGTTACCCATTATTAAGTTATTTGAACGAATCTTATATTGGACGGATAGGTTCTTTTACCGTAACCCCCTACCGGGCAGTTGATGAAATCCCTAGATGGGTACCCCTTTGGTATCAGTCCGGTGGAAAAGCCCATGCTTACAACTTACTTGGCGGAAAAAAGAGTGTTTTACCCTTCGAACTTCCAGAAGATAATAAAGAAGACATCATTATGCTTCAAGAAGGTCTTGAAGAGATCGAAGAGAGAGAATCAAACCTCACATTACAACTGAGTTCTATCTCGGAAGAATTAGCTGAAATTGACGAGATACTTGCCAGTGAAAGAGCCATTTTAGATTCGCACATTGCACTAAGTGAAAGAATAATTTCGTTAAATACCGAGGTTGAAAACTTTAGAGATACCCTCAATGCAAATGAGGCATTGCGACTAGTTATCGAGCCGCAAATCAAGTCCAGAGAAGAAGAAATCAAAGAAATTTTATTTCATTTTGTGGAAGGAAACTTAGACCAAGCAAATGATTTACAAACCATAGAGGATTTAGTAATCGAGGCGGAAAATATAAAAACCGAAATATCAAATTTTCAAAATACTTTAAGTGCCAACCCAGCCCTATCTGATGTCATTAGTCCGCAATTGGATATACGGATCAAAAGAAGAGATGAATTGCTATCAGTCATTTCGTTGAAACAAAATAGTGAATTTAAGAAAATTTCCATTGAGAAAATGGAGGAAGCGAAAAGCTTGTTAAAACAAAAAATCATTAATTTGGAAGAATCAGTGGAAATAAATGCCCACAAACGGTCAGTGCTAATTGGACAAGTACAGCTGATCCAAGAAAAAATGGATAAAGTGGATTTTGAGCGAACAAGTAAGAACCAACAACTTGCGAGGTATGAAGGACAAACAGAAACGGAGCTGCTCGAGACCAATGATACATTACGACTCATTTACAAGGGCAGTCATCAAACTGTTGTCGGGGGAGAATTGGTTGATTCACTTCCCAATCAAATCCCTTTGTACAAAGAAGGAAAAATTTTTGCATTAGGAATCGAGGCACTACTTGCCTATTATGGTCTGGGAGAGGATGCAGTACAAATCGACGAGAATTATCAAAAATTTTCTATCACTCATCCGAGCCATGGTGTCCTTGTTGAAACTAATCTTTCAGATGGCCAGTTTCTTGAGGTAAATTGGTTCTCTAAGTGGACGGAAACTTTAGAGGAGAAAACGCTGACCATCGAAGCGAAACGAGCATACAATGACAAGAATATGGATAGTTATTTATCCTTGGTTCCAAAAATCTTTCGACTGTTGTTAAAAAGAATAGATGGTATCAAAATACCAAAAGACGATTCATACCTTCCGGACTGCTTGCTTAAGCTTGGTATTGAAGAGAAAAAAGTACTGATAGCACAGTCGTTAATTTCAGCTGAAAAAAGTGACAAAAATATTCCTTCTTTTGAGAACTTCTTCTCAGTTCTCGATGCGATAAGTTATTTTTTCGTACCTTCGAGCGTTTCATCACCATACAATCCGATGTGTGGAATGAAAGATATTTTGGAATATTCCATGTTTTACGATCAAGTTAGTGCAAACATCTCTGATTTAGAGAATAAAGTTTTGCTTCTTAAAGGGGATCAATATCTGGGTAAGATTGCCCAAGCACTAGAGGAGGAGCCTGAGAATGATGTATTGATCTCTCAAAAACAAAAAATCGAAGAGGCGATTCAAATTAATCAGAAAAACCTACTCTTGCAAAGGGAAGAAATGCAAAGGATTGATGAGTTCTTCTCTTCTTT
>OMJS01000204.1 GCA_900299365.1 Opitutales bacterium | reverse complement strand
GGAGTAACTAAAGTAGACAAATAAAGCCCGAATGACTCGCTTATTCTCGACAAAAACGAGCAACTAAGAGACAGATAGAAAGCCTAACTGATGTCACTAATCCAATCCATACACTGGGAAAGAATACGCGATCGGGCTCCGGATTCCCTCGCAGAACTTTATGATGGGTTTGCTGGTGCCATGTTCTCCCTTGCTTTGGAAGTTTTAGGAGACCGCTGGGAAGCGGAAGAAGTAATCCAAGATGTTTTTGCTTACATTTGGAAAAAGCCAGAAGCATATTCCCCGGAAAAAGGAAAGTTTAGCAGTTGGTTGCTCGTTATTACTCGGAACCGAAGTATTGATCGTTTACGATCTCGTAAACGTAAGGTCGTACATGGAGAACCAATTGAGGCATTGAGCAACCGGCAGGATCACTCATCCAGAGATGGAGCGGAGCAAGCAGTCTTGGCAGATGAGCGAGAAAATATTAAGAATGCCTTTGCCCAATTGCCTGCTGATCAAAAGGAAGTTCTGGAACTTAACTATTTCAAAGGATTAAATCATCAGGAAATCTCAGACCTATTAAAATTGTCCCTTGGGACAGTAAAGTCCCGTATTCGATTAGGGATGGAAAAGTTACGCAGAACCTTAACAAGCCTCCGATGAGAAAAATAATTACGAGCTTCTTTTTTATGCCTCAAGTAAAAATATTAAATCATCGTTTGCGATGCCTGAAGTTCGCAAATAGAAAACCAAACTGATTAGTTTTGGACATCGCACGACAGCAAGCTATTGATTACCTAATGGGATCGCTCTCAGAAGATGAGAAGGTTTCCTACGAGTCTCTGCTCGAAACCGATAAGGCAACTCGAGAATTGGTATCGGAAATCAGTGATGATTGGTCGAGCCTCGCTTTACTCTCAAAACCAGCAAGCCTTGACCCTGAGATGCGTGCACGCACATTAATGACAGTTCAACCTCCCCCCGACCTGTCTATGTTCCTGGAAACTGATGAGGTGGATCGGTTACGGGAAAATTATTCCAAACCTTCCACTCGTTATCTCGGTGGAGATGGTACTGTGGATAGTTCTGAAGTTAAAGATGTCAACCTTAAGGATGGATTATCACGGACATACGAACACCTCCTTGGTATTCTTCCTTTAGTCAGTGGTGATTCACCTTCAGCTTTTGGGGATTTTTCTGCCCTGCAAAAATTTTTGGGGCGAAACATTGATCTCTGCAAGCAACTAAATGAGTGGTCGGTCGCTCTATCGCCAGGAGAAGATCCTGTTTCCCATTCATTACAAAGATCCCTGCTCGCTTCCCTTCCTTCTCTTGCTCATTTTATAGACCTTGCAGGTAGCGGAAAAATTGGTTTGAGCGAAGTTCGGAGAATTTTCTATCTTTGTCGGGATCAATTAAAAATCATGCGCGCATCATTCCGTGACCTCGATCCGCAACGATTAGCAGATGATGAATTAATAAGAATACACGGCACCCATTTGCTTCGACAAAAATGGACGGGGGCTAGGCATTCTTTCTTTGACTCTTCTAGCTTTGCTAAATGTGGTAATTTTTTTGAAGGACCTATTAGTGAACGGTGTGTCGAGTTTGCTGAATATGATTCAAACTTGTATTGTTTAGCCAATCTGATTGCTTCCCGCTCCGCCCAAGGAGGCTTTCATCTCGAACTCATCAAAGATGCTGTGCCCGGTTGTGTACTTGCGGTTGCTCATGCCGAGGTAAACTCCAATCGCCATGATGAACTTGATTCCCTAATCACACCTAGCTCGTCCTCTTTACCCAGTAAGTTATCACACGATGCTTGTTTATGGTCTTTACTTCAAGGTTCTATGAGTCGTGGGTTTCCGCATCATTCGATCGGTGAGTTATCGGAGGTATCATTTTTCGGCAAGCAAAGGGTAAATAACCAGACTTATCTTTGGTTTGCTTGGCCTGAAATTGAAAATGCCCAAGCCGGTGCGGTTGCCTCCACCGGAAAACCAGGGCAATAGTGTCCAAATTCCGGCTCCTTTTCAGGCTCATTTAAACCCTGAGTAGAAAATAGTTCACCCTGGTAATAACTCTTTCTCAAGCGGACCGCATCATATGGTTGATGTTTTACTTTGGCACTGGTGGATTTCTTATCCCATGAACGCCTAGCCCAAAAACGATACCTTTCGAGTAAAAATTGATCGAGTTGTTCTTTGGCTAAATCTGTACCAATATCATCCACATTCCAAGCTGCCTCGATACGGGATCCGGCACCATCTTTTCGTGTGCTCGAAAAAGAAACTTCACCAATTTGGGGATCTCCCGATCTATCTATCCGGGCATTAAAATAGCGAAGGCCGTAGAGCAAGCGTGCACCAAATACCCCAAAAGGGTCATTGGAATCGAGTGAATAAAACCATACACCTTTCCTCCCAGTTTTGTCTTTAATGTAAGTGCGAAGGTTGACCTCCCAAAAATCGCTCCATCTTAAAAAAGTAAGGGGCCTGATACGCAAATTACTTAACCGGAAACCAACCACACTCAACCATGCACATCCATCAAATGTATCTACTTCCAAGTCATCCGGCAAAGTATCCTGAATTGAAACAACATCCTGCCGATAATGTAACATCACCAAGTCTTCCCAATTTTGGGACATAAAACAGTTCAAAAAAGAGCTAAACATTTGGACAGTCAGTGCCCGAAAAACCTTACAACTGGATAAAATTAGGTGGCTGGAAAAATCTCGTCTAGTTTTTCCCGGCGGTATCGAAAAATTCTCTCAAGCGTACGGCGGACAAAAAGAACATGAGCAATTGAACCGAAAATACCGAAGGGTACTTGGTAAATAATTTCGTCTGTCATCTTTGTACCTCCCCCCACTTCTTCCAGTCGGTGAGTATGTAACCATAGTTTATAGGGTCCCACTCGCTGTTCATCCATAAAGGAATATCCTTCATTCACATATTTGATTTCAGTGAGCCATGGAGTCCAACCGAGTAAGGGTACTTTTACTTCATATTGAAGCAACAGTCCAGGGAATGCCTTTTCCGGGGGTTTTCCCTTAATGTTAAAGGCTAAGTCAGGTGGGGTAATTTGGTTGAGATTCTGGGGAACCGAAACAAAGTCCCATAGTTTCTCCCGGCTGATTGGCAAGATTTGTTCTTGGTGTAAGCGATGCATGACCAGTATTTTAATGGTATATACAATAAGGGCAACCAGCTTGACCAAACATAATACACAAATTAATGTTCTTTTATGAAATTGCCCGCCCTGCTTCTCTTCTTTTTAATCAGCCCTCTTCTTATTTTTGGACAGGATTTTATAACCGATTCTGCTGCGATTAAGATATCTTATGGATGTTCACCTGACCGTAAGGTGGAGGGAACCAATATCGATATTGGAGGAAGTCAGTTCGAATTAATTACTCCATTGTATTACCACGACGGGGGAGACTGGTCATTTGGGGCAGGATTGCGTTACCAAAATACAGACATCGATGTATCGGACAGTAGCTTTTTAAATGAAGATAATCTACAATCCCTAGAAGTTGCTTTATTCCTTAGCAAAGATTATTCAGAATCTCTCAAAGGAATTGCTCTTTTCGTACCCGGCATGTCCGGAGATTTTAAAAACACCGGAAATGATGCGATGAACTACATGGCACTTGCTGGAGTTAGATGGAAGAGAAGTGAAACTTTTCAATGGATATTTGGGGCGTTTTATTCAACTGGGTTTGATGACGATATGCTGCTACCAGCTATAGGTTTCATGTGGGAACCATCCGATCGTGCGGACCTCGTATTTGCTGGCCCAATCATTCGTTACCGATACAGCCTATCAGACTCGATCGATTGGATTTTTGGCGGTCAATTTTCCGGCAATCGTTGGAAAACAGAAGGGCAATACACTGGAGGCAATAATGACCCTGAATTCGCGATGACGGCTTATCGGTTGTACACTACCCTGCAATGGAACCCATCTGAAAAACATGGCATTTTTGTATCCGCGGGTGCAGAATTAGGCAGGGAGGTATCATTGCAATACACCAATGGATTGGAATTAGAAAGAGACTTAAAAAGTGCACCCAGTTTCGAAATAGGATATCGTTTCCGTTTCTAAAACTTGTTCGCTAAAATTGCATCCGCTGCTTCCAATCCGGAAATTGCGGCACGCTCTACCCGCTCGCCTCCAAACCCATCACCCGCCAAAGTAAGCCCGATTTCGGGGTTATGAAAGTTACTCTCGCCAAAAGTAACCAAAGGCTTGGCAAATCCCCAACGGTGAAAGACCCAACGATTTACATTTGCACCAAGAACCTCCTCTGCAGGTTTAATTAATGTATTTGCCCATTCTTCTGCTGGTACATCCCAATTTTTATCTGAGAAATCTGCCGAAGCGTGCACGGTAATGGCAGGCCTTTGCGAAATTCCTTTAACTTGGTTATCGGATAGCCAGTCAATATGTTCTGTCGGATGAGTTATTGCACCGGGTTCTGCAAGCTTAGAAGGTTGATCGAGCATACCCAATAAGGCAAGGCAACGGGTATGACGAATTGCACCAAGCCTTTTCATAACCTCAATGCCTAAATCAAGACCACTACGGTCAAATAATTCGAGCATCTGCACACAAGGTATGGTGATGACCAGATGATCGGCTTCCAAAACCCGACCAGTCCCTCCCCGTTCAAAAACTTTCCATGTTTTTGTTTTGACGATTTTCTCCACAAAAAAATTGAGGGCTAAGTCACAGTCCTGCGTTAAAGACTTGGCTGGATCAGTCATGCCTAATTTTCCACGATACCTCATATCGGATGGAATATCAGGTTTTGATGGAACATGGTCATACCAATCTGACACCCTACCCTCTCTAATCCACTGCTCATTTAATACCTGTAATCTTGGATCACGGGTCGTAAAAAACTGGGCACCATGATCAATTCTGGCACCATCCATTCGGCGAGTAGCCATACGACCGCCCACTCCTCGTCCTTTTTCCACAACCGTTATCTCATGCCCAGCATTTGCAAGAGCATATCCGGAAGAACAGCCGGATATCCCGGCACCTATAACAATGATTTTCAAGCAGATTAAAGAGCCTCGTGGTTTAGTTGGTTGTCACAGTTGTTAAGTTTACCTATTTATAAAGGAAAACTAGCAAGGTGACAACTGACTCAAGCATCATGGAAAATGTAGATGGCTACAACTCGGTAATCGAAAAAATCGGGGGTGATTTGCCGAGCATTTCTGTAATGGTTAATAAAATGGTTAAAATTGCCTCTGATCCAGAGTCTGAAAATTCTAAATTGTGCAGTCTTATATCCAACGACCAGTCGGTTTTTTCCAAAATTCTAAAAATTGCGAATTCTGTGGAATACCGGCAAGGAAATTTACATAGAATTTCCGAAGCTAATGAAGCAGTGCTCCGAATAGGTTCAGAAAAAGTCAGAAGGATTATTCTCAGTTCATCTGTTTTGGATGTGTTTGCAAGCAATGATGATGAATTCACTTTCAAACTTGAGGGACTATGGCTGCATAGTTGTGCTGTAGCAATTGGCACCGAGGTTTTGGCTAAAAAGTTCCAAAGTGAATACTCTGATCAAGCCTATGCGTGTGGTTTGCTTCATGACCTCGGGAAGGTGGCCAAGATTCAATCTCTAAAGGATGAATTTGTTAAAGAGGTAAAGTTCACTCAAAAAAATAATTGCACACTATGGTTTGCTGAAAAGGCACTGGATCAAATCCACCACGATGTTTTGGGCTGTATGATTCTTAAAAAGTGGTCAATTTCTCCTATTATTGAACAAACTACTAGGTGGCATCATACTTTCAGCAAAGGAGCACGGCAAAATGTCGAAGATCCAGCAATCCATAAGCTCATTGACATTACAATTTTATCTAACCACTTAGTTAAAGAACTGCGCTTCGGTAGTAGCGGGTCTGCCAAAATTGATGAATTGCCCGATAACTTCTTACGGAGAAATAGAATAGATGATTCAGCATACCAAGACAGTCTTGAATTAGTCCGCATGCATATTGATGCCGAGTCAGAAAACCTTGCAATTTTATTGAAGGATTAACGCAAAAAAACCGCCACAATTCTTGTTTGGAGAATTTGGTATATTGGATAACTTGATCCATATTGAACTTACGAATCCGAAAAGCAAAAAACCGAGGTACTGCTAAGCATGGTTGGTCGCATGCAAATTACACTTTCTCTTTTGCAAATTATTATGACCCGGAATGGTGTGGATTTCACTCCCTGATGGTAATGAACAACGATATCACTGAACCAGGTGGCGGTTTCCCCACTCACCCGCATCAGGATGCAGAAATTTTCAACTATGTAATTTCAGGTGAACTGGAACATCGAGACAGCATGGGTAATGGGTCTATTATCAAACCCGGCGAACTGCAGTACATGAGTGCAGGCTCGGGGGTAACTCACAGCGAATTTAATCCATCCCAAGAAAACCAGACCGAACTTTACCAAATCTGGATGCGCCCCAATCAATCTGGTGGTGAACCTTTCTACGCGGAAAAGAAACTTTCTCATTCTGCAAGCAATGGGGAAATGAAACTACTGTTTTCCGGAAGCGGGAAGGATGGCTCATCACCAATCAAGCAAAATGCAGAATTCTGGCTGGGTCAGGGAGAAAGCCAAAAGAAAATTTTCCTTGAGCCGGTCAATTGCCTTCCTCATGTCTGGATGCAAGTGGTTTCAGGTTCTGTTACAATGGAAAATCATTTTCTTGGGAAAGCGGATGGACTAACAATTGAGAACCTAAACCAGTCGATCGAACTGAACTATGAAAAAGACACTACCTTTTTTCTCTTTCGCCTGACTGATTCCTGATTATGCAACAATCCCTTGTACTCGAACAAGCTAGAGAAATTGAGCTACCGGATGCCGAATTATCCTACTACCCGAGACTTTTCGAAACCAAGCAAGCGGATAGTTTCTTAGACAAGTTGAAAGATGGAATTGAGTGGACCCAAAACACCATCCGTTTTTACGGCAAGGAAAGCCTAGTTCCCCGTCTGGAGGCCTGGTATGGAGACGAAGGAAAATCATATGCCTACTCCGGTATTCATATGGACCCAAAGCCATGGACCGAAGAATTGAACATCATCAAACACCAGATTGAACCGCTTGCCGAGGTGAGCTTTAATTCCGTGCTCATTAATTATTACCGCAACGGCAAGGACCGGGTGGCCTGGCATAGCGATGATGAGAGAGAGTTGGGCAAAAACCCAGTTATTGGATCAGTCAGCCTAGGTGCGGAAAGAAAATTTAAATTGCGACACAAGCAATATAAAACCAATGGACTCAAGCATGAGGTCACACTCAGGCATGGAAGTTTTTTACTAATGAAGGGAAGCACCCAACACCACTGGATGCACGAAATTCCACGCACCGCCAAACCGATCGGCCCAAGAATCAACCTAACTTTCCGAATAATCAAATAAAGAATCCTTCGTTTTGTGATTGATCCAGTTTCGCATGACCTGCGATTTATAAGGTGTGCGAGTCTTAATCATTACATTCTTCATCATTTTTACATTTAATCTCCCATTAATGGCTTTTCAGTCCATGCATGAAAAAACCCCGGTTGGGAAAATTACAGTTTTGGAACTTCCTGCCCGTATTGCTCTCGAAGCAAAGAGTTCAAAAAATTATTTTTCTGAGAACAATGGGTTGTTCAGGAAATTGTTTGGGTATATTTCCAAGCACGATCTCTCAATGACTACTCCGGTTGAAGCAGACATCGATCCGGGCAAGATGCGTTTTTTTGTTGGCGAAAAGGACGCAAAAAAACCTCGACCTGAGACCACTGCTGTGACGGTGCGAAATCTTGACCCCATCACCGTCGTCGCAATCGGAATACGGGGAAGTTACAACCAAGAAAATTTCCAGGAAAATAAAACTGCACTACTTAATTGGTTGAAAGAAAACCCCGCTTACGAACAAGCGGGTCAAGCTTATGCGGTCTATTGGGATGGTCCATATGTTCCTTGGTTTTTAAAACGGTCGGAAATACACTTGCCGATCTGCCTAAGTAAAAAACAATCTCCCCAAAATTAATCAAACAAGCAACACATGAAATTCATTCCTCTTATCCTAGCATCAATTATGAGTACACTCTCCGCCACCACTGTTTACGATCACGAACTTCTCGATATCGATGGAGAAAAAACTAGCCTGTCCGCTCACAAAGGAAAAGTACTCCTGCTGGTCAATGTCGCATCCAGGTGTGGATTTACTAGGCAATACAAGGGCCTGGAGGAACTTCATCAGAATTATAAAGACAAGGGCTTGGTGGTTTGCGGATTTCCTTGTAATCAATTTGGGGGACAGGAACCAGGATCAGAATCGGAAATCAAAGAGTTTTGCTCAACCAAGTTCGGAGTGACATTTCCGATGTTTTCCAAAATCGAAGTAAACGGATCTAACCGACACCCACTCTACGAATCAATCATTGGAGAAAGTGGTCCACTCAAAGGTAATGTAAAATGGAACTTTACCAAGATTTTGATTGGTAAGGATGGTAAACCGATCGACCGATTTGGTAGCATGACTTCCCCTACCTCGAAAAAATTAATCAAAGCAATCGAAGCAGCCCTTGCTGGTTGATTTTTTAACCTTACAATTTTGAGAATGCCCACCCGCCTGACTTGGCTGTTCGTCACAGCCCTCCTTATGGGCGGATGTGTCCAAATGGAATGGCGAGGCGGGATGGTTCCACACATCGGACTGAAAGACGCCAAGCCTGCACCCCTGCAAAACGACTTCCAACACAACTCGGACTGGAGGACGGGCAATTTCTACTGGCCTCAATTCCGTGGCCCTGAACGGGACGGCCATGCACCGGTTCATGGAACCAAAATCAATTGGGAAAACCCTCCCTCGCTGGTATGGGAAGATACCTGCGGTGCCGGACACTCCTCCCTCATCTCTGCCGGCTCCCTGCTCTACACCCTTGAGCAAATTGGGGATAATGAAACCCTAACCGCCCGTTTTCTGGAAACTGGTAAGGTGGCATGGCAATACAAAGAGAAAACAAGATGGGATGACATGATGAGTGGTCCGGGTCCCCGCTCCACCCCCACCCTTTACAACGACCAATTGATCGTTCTTTTTTCCAACGGCATACTGACAAACCTCGATCCAAAGACCGGAAAAAAACAATGGGAAACTTCAACTCTTCCCGAAGATCATCATTTTCCGGAATGGGGAATTTCCTGTGCCCCTTTGATCTGGAAAAATAAAATCATTCTTTCCCTCGGTGACGAAGCTGGTGCAGCTCAGGCCTACGATTTAAAGACTGGAAAGCTTGTCTGGCATTGCGAACCTTCCGAGCGAGGAGCCTATCTTTCGCCAACTATTCTGAATTTCCTTGGAGAAGAACATCTGATTGTGGCAGTGGAAGGATCCATACTCGGATTGGATCCGATGAATGGTAAAGCCAAGTGGAAGTATCCATGGAAAATTTTCCTTAACAATGCTCAGATAGCCCAACCTCTTTCCTTAACTAAAGATACTTTTCTAATTTCTGCGGGATACGGCAAGGGGGCGGAATGTTTAGAAATAAGCAAAAATGGAGGCGATTATATTCTTTCCACCGTTTGGAAATCGAAACATTTAAAAACGAAGTT
>OMJS01000203.1 GCA_900299365.1 Opitutales bacterium | reverse complement strand
TTTCTTCACCTGGTATCTTAAGGAATTCCATGATGCCGGCATGAAAACTGAGTTCTACATAGCGAACATTTTGCCTTAGATGCTGATCGAAAACCTTTTGAGCAATTTGAGCATAGTCTGCAGCTTCCTTAATAATTTTTAGGGCATGGTCTATTAGGATGTTCTCAAAATGAGAAAAATTATCGTACCTGAACTCGGGATGCCTGAATTCCGGAACCTCTTGAAATTCTTTGGGGAACCTGTGTTGGAATATTTCCCAAGGGATTGCCCCTTCAATATGCAAATGAGTCTCTGTTTTTGGAAGAGCCTCAATAAAGCTGATCATTTAAAGGTGCTAATTATGAAGACAAAAGATTGTCTGGATTAAGAACCTTCAGGTCATCGGGTAAAAATAATCCATCTTTACGAATCAATTCATTATCGAAATAAATTTCTCCCCCACCCCATTCTGGTCGCTGTATGCAGACCATATCCCAATGCACCTGCGATTGATTTCCGTTATTTGCTTCCTCGTATGCTTGGCCAGGGGTAAAATGAAACGAACCTGAAATCTTTTCGTCAAACAATATATCAAGCATCGGTTCATTAATCATAGGATTAAAACCAATAGCGAATTCACCGATGTAACGAGCACCGTCATCGGAATCGAGGATTTCATTCAGTTTCTTCTCATTGGAAGATGCGGTAGCACTGACTATCTTACCCTCTCTAAAAGATAACTTAATACCAGAAAAAGAAGTACCTTGGTAGATGGTGTCCGTATTGTAAGAAATATGACCTTCAACACTATCTTTCACTGGGCAGGAAAAAACTTCACCGTCAGGTATGTTGTGAGTTCCGCCGCATCCGATTGCATTAATCCCTTTTATCGAAAAATGGAGATCTGTACCAGGACCTGTAATAGAAACTTGGTCAGCTTTACTCATCCGTTCGATAAGACCATTCATTGCAGCCTTCATTCGGCCATAATCCATACAACAGGCTTTAAAATAGAAATCTTGAAACCTTTCGGTACTCATTTTTGCCTGTTGGGCCATCGAAGGTGTGGGCCAACGCAAAACACACCACTTGGTTTTATTAACTCTCCAGTCAAGTACGGGTTTTAAAATTTTCATCGCCCGTTGGATGTCAGATGATGGAAGATCTGAAGACTCAAAAACATTGGAGGATCCCCGTAGGGCAATGTAGGCATCCATCTCTTTCATTCTCTCCAGTTCCCATTTAAGAGAAGCTTCGAATTGTTCCTCCTTCCCTCCAAATACACATTCCCTATCAATTCGACCACTCTGTAATTGAACAAAGGGATTTGCGCCGCACTCCCTCGCTGCCCGAATGAGGGCAAGAGTCATATTTTCAGGAACATCAAAAGCATGAATAAGCACTTTTTCACCCGCATGGAGATGGACCGAGTGCGAGACTAAATTCTTTGCAAGGGTATGATACCTCGGATCCATTGTTAGAAATTCAGTAAAGCTTGGATTAACCGCGGCGAATCTTCGAACCAGGGAAATTGATTCGTACCCGGTACACATTCTTTACCCGATTTATAATTTCATAAGACTTAGGATCAATGCGTGAGGGCACTTCCATCTTGCGAATGTCCACCACCGCAGTGAATCCACGTTCCGTGAAAACATCGATGAGCATCGTAATGGCAAGTGGATCATTCAGTACAGAATCTTCCGAGTTGATGTAAGCCAAACCAGAAATCGAATGTTTTTCCACAATCGGAATAAACTTTGATTTGATCAATCCCACGACCTGCTCAAATAATTCGCAGTGAAATTTCTCGTAGGAATCCAGCCGGTTGACCAATAACTGCCGGGCATGAAGAGATAACTGCTCAGCCAATGGAATGGAAGATATCCGGTCGTAGGTTGGTTGATCAAGCTCCAGGGAACTTTGATATTTCAACTCACTAATGATGCGCTGCTGAACCTCAATGATGGACCCATGGGCGTTAATAAAGTGATAGTGAAAGACTTCCCGTAGAGTAGTTAGCGAATCGTAAGTAGATTCCTTGAATGTCTTGTATCGTTTGTGAGCAGATGCATCATCAAGGTCAGTCTTGCGAACTTCCCAGACCTCTCCCACTCCGGATGCTTCAACTTCCTTGTTGTGGGCCCTGCATCGTTCGCCGCGCAAAAGCTGTCGACGAACACTCTCATCCTCGTCGATAAAGAGCATAATAATATGGAATCTTGGTTTGGGGAACTGAGATTCCTGAAAAGTGCCAAGATACTTACTCCGAAGATCACTCAACCTGCGATGAAAGCGCTTCAAGCACTCAACCTGTGTTTTGGTTCGAGGATAACCATCCACTACCGCACCGCTTTCATATTTTGGGTCGAGCAGTTCCCGAAGAACTAATTTCGTAACTTCCCGATCACCAGCAAGAAGACCGGCATCAATCTTTTTCTTAGCTTCAGGGGATTTTAGCAATTCACTCACTACAATTGGTTTTTCGGTGAGATCACGAAACTCCATGATAAAAGCAGTTTGGGTCCCTTTGCCGGCACCGGGAGCACCATTTAACCAAAATATTTCAGCAGGAAACTTGAGGTTCTCTACACCAACTTCTTTTTCCAATTCATGCCAAACAGAGTGGAAGATTAGTTGTGCATCTTTAACCTCAATATCTTCGACCGGCTTGGAGGACTGCACCTCTCCAACACTCTTATCCTCGAAGGAAACCAAATCTTGACTGGAACTTTTGGACATAAAATTAGTTCTATTGGTACAAGGGTAAGTCGTCAATATCAGCGGTACAAAATTGTTACAAACCTACTTAGATCCCTCCACCAGATTCATACTCTCTCATATTTGCAAGAGTATGATCCATACCTAACGAAGGAGCGGAACCATCCTCGAAAGAGCCAAGAATTTTTGAAGGTACCCCTGCCACAGAGACATGGGGAGGAACATCTGCCAGCACCACACTGCTTGCCCCCACCCGAGCACCCTCTCCAATTTCCACATTTCCCAATATTTTTGCCCCGGCACCGATCAGTACTCCGGATCGGATCTTGGGATGCCTGTCTCCGCGCTCTTTTCCGGTCCCCCCTAGGGTAACCTCGTGCAGGATCGATACATTATCCTCGATGACCGTGGTCTCCCCAGCCACAAATCCAGTAGCGTGATCAAGCAGAATACCTTTTCCAATAACTGCAGCAGGATGAATATCCACGGCGTAAACCACGGAGATCAAGCTTTGCAGATAGAGGGCTAAGTCCTGCCTGCCCTGCCCCCAGAGCCAATGTGACACCCGGAAAGCGGATAATGCCTGAAATCCCTTAAAATAAAGAAATGGGCTAAGGAAATCATCGCAGGCCGGATCTCGCTCCTTAACAGCCTCCAAGTCCCGCTCGATTGACTGAATGATGGATGGGGCCGCCCGATAGGCGGAGAGAAATAAGTCCCTCAAGTCGCTCTCGGGCACCGTACCCTTAGCCAAACGGGAGGAAAGCCTCCAGCTTAGGGCATCCTCCAAGGAAGTTCGCTCCAAGACATATTCAGTCAGCACCTTGGCCAAGATACGCTCACGCGAGGCCACCGTAGAGGCTTCGTCCCGTAGAGATTGCCAGACTGAAGAAGTTGTCATCCTTAGCACCCTATCGAAATGTGCCTACTTTTACGAGTTTGATTCTTCGGTCACTTCCTGCCCGTAGAAATTTTTCCCAATTTCAATCTCTTTGCGCCCCTTGGACATTCTCCACTCATTGGTATCCCGAAGGGAGTAAACACATCCACAATATTCCTGCTGGTAAAAATTTTCCCGCTTAGAAATCTCAAGCATTCTTTGGGAGCCACCACACTTCCTCCAGTTGTAAGTCCAGTAAGTCATTCCCTCATACCGGGTAGCTGCCCGCTCACCGCAGCCATTAATCTGGCTCATATTTTTCCACCGGGAGATCCCTAAGCAACTTGTAAATACAGAAAATCCATTCTCCTGAGCGAACAAGGCCGTGCGTTCAAAGCGCATATCAAAGCAACTGGTGCATCGGATTCCGCGCTCTGGTTCCCACTCCATGCCCTTGACCCGTTCGAACCAGTTTCTCACATTATAGTCCCCGTCATGGTGTTCAAGGCCCAGTTTTTCGCAGAATCTCTTATCCTCAACCTTGCGCAATTCATACTCCTTTTTGGGATGAATGTTGGGGTTATAGAAAAACACGGTTGGAGTAATCCCTGAATCCACCATAGTTTCCAGGACCTCCCCCTCACAGGGGGCGCAGCAAGAATGAAGCAAAACTTTTTTTGCCCCGCCTGGGGCTTCCAGCTTAGGACGCTCTGCAGTATTCATTTAAGCAGGTCCCTCTGCTTTGAGGTCACGCCCCATAAGCTGTACTACTGCGGTCATGGGATCCATCCCCTCGTAAAGAATCTGGTACACCTGTTCAAGCACGGGTGCGGTGGCACCAGATTGCCTGCTTTTATCATAAAAACAGTTAGTTGCGCCATACCCCTCAACCACAGTTTTCTGGCCGGCCACTATATCTCCGGGTTTTTTGCCACAGGCAACGGCCTGCCCAAAGGTGCGGTTTCGGCTCCATTCACCAGTGCAGGTGGCAATGAGATCACCCACCCCGCTTAATCCGGAAAAAGTATCTCTTTGGGAACCCAGATGGACCCCCAGTTCAATCATTTCATTAAGACAGCGGGTAATTAATGCCGCCCGGGCATTGTCTCCCAGCCCTAGTCCGTCCGATATACCCACTGCAATTGCATATACATTCTTAAGGGTTCCGCCAATGGCCGCACCTATACGGTCACTTGATCGGTAGATCCTGAGAGTGGATGAACTAATAGCTCCCTGTAATTTCCTGGTTTCCTCCTCTGGCGAATCGAGAGCCAGGCACATCGCAGCGGGCTTGCCCATTGCCAGTTCGAGAGCGTGCGAAGGTCCGGTTAGATAACCGCTATACAAGGATTGACCAAGCACATCCCCCATCACTTCATGGGCGTATTGATTGGATTTGGGCTCCAGTCCCTTGCACAAAGCCACGGCTCCTTTTAACTGAGGACTGAAGGGGAGGTGAATGCTTGCCGACACACAGGTTGACCGCAGGGCATGGGAGGGGCAGGCAAGAAAAACATAATCTGCTTCCATCAAGGCCGGCCCTATTTCCCTGCCAATTTGCAGGTCAGTAGGAAAATTAATTTC
>OMJS01000202.1 GCA_900299365.1 Opitutales bacterium | reverse complement strand
AGGGCTCTCCTTTTTGAGTCCGGGGATGGGTTGATTGAGGGCCCACCCATCCTTAAATCAAGTTCTCCGCCAATATGGAGAAGACTATCACGAACGACCTGAGACTCCATTCTTCGGGAGTTCATACGCCAGTAATATCGGTTATTTTTGTCAGATTTAATGGTTGCTGGGTCAGCATTAAGATTAGAGGCACTTCTCTTCCATGTTTCAGATGTCAGAATAATACGGTGAATTTTTTTCATACTCCAATTCGAGGCAATGAGTTCACTTGCCAACCAGTCAAGAAGATCAGCATGCTCTGGCTTCGGAATACGGCGTCCAAAATCGAAGCTACTTTTGACAAGGGGAGTCCCAAAGTGACGCATCCATATATGATTAATTGCTACCCGTGCGGTGAGAGGGTTTTTTTGGGAAGTTATCCATCTGGAAAGGGTGAGCCTGCGACCCGAACTTTCTTTTTCATAGAGTGCTGAATATTCAGGTTCTTTATCAACATTGGAAACCAGGGCCATTCGGCTTCCCCTAAGAGGAGCGTGCTTCCCATCTGGTTTTTCGAGATCCTTTTGAGCGTCGGCTAACTTCTTTTCAGCTGCAGATTTCTTGCCGGCCTTAGCTGTTAGAAGCTCAACTTCTGCCTGGGCGACAAGGTATTGCTTGTGAGAAAGAATGGAGTGAGCCATGGCTTCGTTGCTGGAATTGACTTCGGGGTTTAAAAGTAGCAAGCGATCTGCAGCAATACGGGCTTTGATCGATGAAAGTTTTGCCTGAGCTGCCCTTAATTTCGCCGCGGGTAATTCAGTGGGGTTAATCTTGGCGAGATCAGTAGAAAAAGATGTGGGTGGAATTAACTTAATATTCGGGGAGAGTTCATTGACGGAAATTTCGTTAAATTCTGCAACCGCATCAAACGCTAGCAGTTCGATTCGGCCTTCCTTGTATCTTCCGGGGAGTTGATGGCTAATCATGTGTTCATTATCCAGTGAAAGATTGAGTAAGTTATTCCTGACCTGTAGCTTAAACACATAGTTGGTATCGAGTTGGATCTCTTTTCTCTTTTGTGCCTGCTGGGGGTATACCATGCGATTGTTTGCCCTGTGTGCGACTTGCACTTTCTGTGCACCATCAACAGCGGATGCGTAGACCACATGACCATTCTTACCTTCCTCATCAATATCAAAACAGACTCCAACTGACTTCCATTTTTTCCCTCCGGTTGTACGGAAGCTCATGGTAAGTTCGAAGTCGCGGGGATGAATTTTGAGGCTCCGTACAAACTGATCACTCATTACAGGTTCGAGTTGTACGAGATTTCCTCCTTGGTATCGCCAGCCACCTCCTACAATTTTCCAGAGATCAGGTCTTTCAGTTTCAAAACCGTCACTGAAAGTTTCTGCCTGGTTGTTTACAAGCGTATCCTTTTTGAGTTCCGCTTTTTGGTCCTGCTTTACAAATTTTGCTTTTTGTAATTCCTCACCTGCACTGGCGATTTCTTTTTCCGCAAGCTTGATTTGATCATTCTGAAAGGATGATCGGGTGCCTGGAGCCCAGCTATTGGACGGTAAGGAGACGGGTTGAATTTTGGACGCAAAATCTCTGAACATCTTAGGGACCAAAGGTTGAATCTTGATCTTATGATCTGGAAGGGCTGGATCGCCCCGTTGGAAAAGAGAAGTGGTGGCATTCAAATCGCGGTCGTACGCACGGGGTAAGCCGTCATAATCAAAATTTGTCTCACCAGGGATGGCATCCAGTCGAATGTGGTGAGGCTCAAAGAATGCACGGTAATTGTAGTAATCAACCTGACTGATGGGATCATATTTATGGTCGTGACACTTCGCACAGTTCATGGTGATCCCCAGAAATGCTTTGGCAGAATGCTCAATAGTGGCATCCAGCCAGGTGTTACGGTTAAAGACATAATAGTTCCTGGCTAGAAATCCAGTGCCTGCAACTGAATCTTCATTGCTTGGATCAAGCTCATCGCCAGCCAGCATTTCAGAAACCATGCGGTCATAACCTTTATCTAAATTTAAGGATTTTATAATCCACTCACGCCAACGCCAAATATGCTTTTGGCTGTGTCTTAGCATACCATCCAATCCGTACCAATCTGAGTATCTCCAGATATCCATCCAGTGCCTGCCCCAGCGTTCTCCGTAATGAGGGCTTCCTAATAACTCTTCGACCACCTCTGCATAATCCGCTTTGGTGTTTGCCTGTTCAAGGGTTGGGGGTAGGCCAATCAGATCCAAATAGAGGCGGCGTAATAGAATTTTTCGATCGGCCGGAGGTTGAGGTTGAAGTCCCATTTCTTGCAGTTTGAAGTTGATAAACGCATCCACAGGATTTTGATTTTCAATGCTATGGGGGAGTGCAGGGCGCTCAATTTGTTGATATGCCCAATGTTCCTTCGGATCAGGCTCAGGTTTTTCGTCCTTGGGAGCATTGGCCCCCATTGCAATCCATTGCCGAATGACCTCAACTTCATCTTTGATGAACATGGCCCCCTCGTGCTCGGGTGGCATCCGTTCTTCGGGTTCATGACTTGTGATGCGGTAGATGAGTTCGCTGTCATCTGGCTTTCCGGGGATGATCATTTCTGCATCAATCATTGCTTGGGCAGTATCTACCCTTAACTTTGCCTCCTGCTTCAGTGCCCCATGACAGTCAAAACAACGGGAGGCCAGCAGGGGTTTCACATCTTTTAAATAATCTGTTGCCCCAATGAGATGAATACCCGATGAGAGAAGAAGAATAGGGATAAGAAACTTCATGTTAAGAAGAGATTTTCTGCAGCACCGGGTGGTTGGTGTGAAGATGATCAGATAGCTCTTTTGCGGCTAGTCCCCAGTCTTCTTTGAGCAGAGCCTCGATGATCCTGTGATGTTGTTTGACTGCCTGGATGCCTGCCTCTTTATCATCGCCTTCCCATTCAAAGAGAATGGAATAATATTTCCCATGTCGCTGAAAGAAGTCATCGATGAAGGGATTGCCAGCCAGACTAACGATAAATTTATGAAGAGAATTATCAATACTCACCCTGACTTTTCCATTTTGGCTAATTTTGTTCGATGCTTTGATCTGCCGTAACTTTTTCTTGGCTTCAAGGGAGGTTAATTTTGTGCGGGCAAGTTCGAGTGCTTTGAGTTCCATTACTTCACGCACCTGAAGGAACGCCTGCAAATCCTCCTGGCGGAATGGTTTGATCAACCATCCCCGGCGTGGGATATGCCTAATCAAACCTTCCCCCGCCAGGCGTTGCAAGATTTGGCGCAGGGTGGAACGGGTAAGGCCATGCCTGTTAGCAGTTGCTTCTTCCCGAACAAAACACTCTTCCCCACCAAGACTGATTTCCACCAGTTCCTTGGTAATGTTTTCCACCGGTTCCTTTTGAGATTCCTGTTCTGTACGGAAGTTTGATTTCCTTGAGCGTTTTTTGGGTGTAATGGCTTCCAAGCGGCCGTTGCTTTTTTTGCGGATCAATCCGATCTCGATCAATTCCCAAATTGCTTCTCTTACTGGGGTATAACTTACGCCATAATGTTCACTCAACCCCTGAACAGTGAGTGGGATTTGCAGATCCTCACTTCTTTCCAGGCGTGATCCTATTTCGTTTTTGATACGGGCGACTAAACTCATCTACCCTCCATCCTTAGACCAAAAAGGGAGAGTGCAAATTTATTTTGTCAACAATGGCAAATTTTATTTACAGGGTAATTCAGGCAAAGCTCGACTGATTGGGATCAGAGACCATATTTTTTGAGGATCGGAAGGAGGGCTTTTCCCCATACCGCATAGCCTTTTTCAGTTAAATGTAATCCGTCCCGTAAATATAGATTTTTCGAGATCTGTCCGGACTGGTCGAGAAATACTTCGTTTATATCCTCATGAAAAATTTGGCGGTCATCTGCGATCTTGGGCAGCTCCTTATTCAATGCTTTCACCCGTCCATACTCGGTGGGGTTTTTCCTCGGGAAAACGGAAAAGACAATGATCTTGGCATCGGGTAACCTTGCCTGAATCTCCTTAATCACTTCCTCGATCCCAAGAAGAATATCAGCAGTTTCATCGGGGTGATGATTTTTTCTCAGATTATGCAAATGATTGGTGCCAATCATCAGGGTGACCAGCTTGGGCGAAACATTGTCGAGGGCCCCATTTTGTATGCGCCAAAGAACATTCTGGGTCCGGTCGCCTGCAAAGCCAAGGTTGAGCACTCTGATATTTCGAAAGATTTTTTTAAAGTCTTTCTGGGAGTCCCAGGTGTGGGTGATGGAATCGCCAATCATTACTAAGTCGAAGTCTCCTGTTTTCGCCTCTTCCAATTTCTGGTTATGCCTGGAAGGCATGAACTTTTTCAGCCCTGATGGAACGGGAGTTATGGTGGATAATTTTGGCTGATTAAGAGCGTCTTTTTTTCGATCCTTATTTGGTTGAACAGAATTTTGCCCCCAAAGGTTAGATCCACTTGAGAGTATAATCAGTGAAAGAAAAATTTTGATTCCGTTCATTTGGGAGAAAATAGGTAGCGGTGTTGAATTATTTGACTCTTAGAATTCCCTGCATTGCCATCCAGTGGCCGGGGAAGGTGCAGATATAGGGATAGTCACCCGCCTGCTTGGGTGCAGTGAAATGTAAAGAGTGCTGCTT
>OMJS01000201.1 GCA_900299365.1 Opitutales bacterium | reverse complement strand
GGCGATAGATCTTTTGCGAAATACATGATGCGATGCGGGATGGTATGCGGTGCGGATGTGGTTTTTGCAGAAGTCCATAATGATCCTGATAACGCACCCAGTGACGGTCCCAATATGCTTCACCTTGATACATTCGAAAACTTCGTGAAAGAAATTCGAAAATGGTTTGATGCCTCACTCGATTAAATGGTAAATCAGGAGATCATCCAGAATTTTATTTGTGCGGACCTAATTGCTAAAGAACTGAGATCTTCATGACATCTTCCTTCAACTTCTGCTCGATTTGGATGTCCCCGTATTGGAAAGGGATGTGAAAGAGATGGGAAGCGCATTGACAATCGGATGCGCCGAATCGTTTCATCGGGATGTTAAGTTTCGGGATTCTCTCCAAGAGCATAGCCCATTTATGTTCGAGTCTGCTTGGGTTTTCGATATATAAGACTTGATAGACAGGCATCTTCTGCAACAGATAATCGATATGCCAGTGGCATTTTCGATTGACTCTCAGATGATGTGAAATCCTGCCTCTCAGGCCTCCCGCCCCCAACGCACTCCCGACATAGACCAAAAGTCCGGAAGGAAACAGGAAGCCTCCCTGTTTCCCGATATTGATCTTTTGTGATTTTGTATTGGAAAGGAAAAGAAGGTAGGTTCCCTTGGATGGAGGGATTGAATCAGAGTTGATCCTTTGCGTTTTCACGCGATTGTTCGATACGGTTCAGAATTTCACAGTTGATCACTGCAAGTTCCAGCGAATCCAATATATGATCATCGAGCATCGGCTGATAACTTCCTGGACCCGCCGCACGTGATCTGGATTCTTTGACCAGCATCCCGTACTTTCCTGCAAAATCGTTCAGTTGATCTTTTAATCTTTCGGTAAAGAGTTTGGATCGGTTGTATTCATTGTTTCTTTTGATCCATTCTTTAGCGACCCCGGACATCTGATGCAGTTTGTTAAAACTGAAACGGTCATCAGGATTCATATGCTTTTCCCAAAGTGAATCCAATCCCCAGTCGGCTACTTTATCGCCTAAGCGATCCATGAACGATTGTTTCTCTTTGAAGGTTTCATAGAGGTCAAATTTAATCACCACGGCCTGATCGGATTGTTTTACAGGTTTTTCTAAGGATTTGAGTCGGTTTTTTCTCCGATCGATGTCCTTTTGGATTCTTTTTTGGGAACTTCGCAAGGCTTGATATTCATCCTCTTCCTGATATCGCCCTTTCTCCATTTTATTGATTTCCTTCAGGACTTCTTTCAGGTTTTTCTCTGCCTGTTTGATGGAATTAGTTTCACTCTCAATTTGTTTTTCAATGTATTCTGGATTCTGATTGCTTTTCCTCTGCTCCTGTTTGCTTAAAATGGTTTTCTTCCTCAATAAAACAGGAACAAGGAATTCATCATCAGAAAAATTCCAACGATTGAAGAAGACGATATCGATGCTTTCAAAATCCGGAGATTTGAAGATGAACTCTGAGATGTTGGTTTCTTTTTCCTGGTCTTCCAAATGTTGCTGTTTGAATGCCTTGAATTTAGTTTCAAGTTCAGATGAACTCATGAAGGAAAGATATTTTCTGCTATAATTCAATGCAACCATTCCGTCAAGTGTCCTTGTCCCAAGATCGTCGACAATCATGATCTTGACCAGACCCTTCATCAGGCCGTCCAGGACTGCCACTCCGGTAAGTTGTTCAATGGCTGTGGCAAAAATATAGTTAATTGCTTGGTGGTAAGGTTTTTCCACCTGGATCATCGAGCGGTTGAGATGTTCAATTTTCTTTTTTAGTTTGATCTCATGAATGATTTTCTGTCTCAGCATTGCATCTCTTTGAGCCAGTTTTAAAAATGCACTACTCCTTTGACGCGAATGCAATGACTCGATCAGCTCGAAACAACGTGTTTTCAGATTGTCAAAGTTTTTATTGTGAGTCTGCTCGAGTTTTTTGTAGTTGATTTTCGCCATCCCCTGGACCCGAAATACCAGTCGGGGGTCCGCAGGTTTATGATCCGGAGTTTGAGGAACGTCCCAGGGAAATTTGAGAATCCACTGAAATTTATTCTGTTCCTCTTCTTTCATCTCAAAAGTTTCCACCGGAACAATCACCTCGAGTGCATTGAATCGATTCCTTAAAGGTCCCTTCATTTTCTTCTGAAGTTCTTCAGGCAGCAGAATTAAGATTTTCTGGTTTTTGGGTCTGGTTTCTGTTTCGCCAACTTTTTCAGTTTTTTGGGCAACAGCTTCTGAAGTTTCTTCCGGAGGCATTGAAAAAATCGTTTTAGAGGGGTTCTTTGGTTATCAATTTTAATTATTGATCATTTATTCATCCAGGTGAAAGCGGCTGAGGCTGTCTTTGTTCAGTATTTCTCGATCATCAAAGACTGCTTTAAGCTTATTGGAAGAGACTTTGAGTTCCTTCGCTTCTTCACCATTGGGGTCGAGTTTCCCATCGGGGTCATAACCGTCCATGAATTTCATGTACTGCGCCGCAGACTGGGTATCTCCAAAGTAGATCTTGATTTGAAAGATGAGCAATGCCGTATGGATGATCACTGCGCCTTCCATGTTCTGAAAAACCGGTTCCAAGGCCTTTACCACTTCTTCGAGATTGCTTTCTGCTTTGGCCCTCTGTTGGTTTTCCATCAACACTTCTGCTTGAAATAGGAGCAGTGAGGCAACCTTTCGGATGTAATTGATTTTCTTTTTGGGATCCTTTTCGATTTCCGCGAGTTGATTCATGGAAAGAATCGCAAGATCATAAGAAAGTAGCGCATCATTCACACTACGGTCTTCAGTGAAGTAACTTTCTTTGGATTTTTGTGCTTCTTCATAAAGCGATTTCGATTTTTCTCCCCAAACTTCATTGAGTTTCTCGACGTTGAATGGAGGTTCATCCGTGTTTTGTTTTTTGAAGAAACTCAGGTCATTTGCAGAAAATCCACATTTTGGACAGGTGGTTATCTGAATCAGATTGTAATCGCAAAACTGAAGGTTGCCTGCAGGTTTTTCATAGGCAGGAACCCCGAAAATGTTGGGAGCCGTAATCATGCTCCTGGATCTTAATACGTAATGCGGGACACGGGGTTCATTGCAAAGGAAACAATGAACCAAACGCCCCATCAGGGAATCTTTGTTGGGTTTGAGAATGTTTTCATCATGACCTGTGAATTGATCAGGATGAAGAATCTGTAAAATCCCATGGGGTTCCGCAACTTTCTGTTC
>OMJS01000200.1 GCA_900299365.1 Opitutales bacterium | reverse complement strand
CATTCGGAAAAGGAGGGTTTCGACCGATGGATTAATGTAACTGGACATGGAGAAGTTAGTGCACCTCCCGATATGGCTGTGCTGAGATTGGGTGTATTATCGACCGCCAAAACAGCAAAATTATCCACCGAACTAAATAACCAAGCAATTTTGCGAATCTTTGAAGTTTTAGAGGCGTTAAACATTGAAGATGATGATTATGAAACTGAGCGCTTCCAGCTTACTCCGCAACGGCAGTACCGAAAAGGGTTGCCCCCTTTGATTACTGGATATCAGGTATCTAATTTTCTTGTCATTCGTATTTATGAACTCGATCGGGTGGGAGAGGTTATGCAGGCAACCATCGATGCTGGAGGAAATAACTTTGAATCTCTGACTTTTAGGGTGGATGATGATCAAGAATTCATTGAAGAAGCCCGGGTTCGGGCTATGGAAGACGCGTTGGAAAAAGCGGAAACCCTGGCGGGTACACTTGATTCATCCGTTGGTCCTCCCATTACCATACAAGAAGTTTCCGGTCATCACCGACCTATGCAGCAAAGAAGAATGATGGCAGAAAGTGCAATGATGGCTGATAGTGTACCAATTCAGGGTCCTAACGAATTAACCACTCATGTTCAGGTACAGGTGAAATTTACCTTGGAGTAGATCAATTTGATTTAACTGCGTTGCAAAACCTAAATGGTAGGGGCGGGGGGGCTCGAACCCCCGACAAATGGATTAAGAGTCCACTGCTCTACCAACTGAGCTACACCCCCGTATGATTTGCAAACTGGGACTATAGAAGTCCCCATTTTTGAATCAATGATAAAAAAATATTGATGATGGAAGGAAGCCCCATGCACATTTAAGCGTAGTCTTTTGTTTGTCTCCCTTAAATCAATCCTTCAAAGTAGAAGAATCGAGAATTTGCTATGTCAAAGCCCAGTTAGAAGAATCTTTAGTGCTTTGTTCTTTGGGATTTCTTTTCTATTTTCTCTCCCATAGTATTCAAAAGAAAATCCCTGAAATGGGAATATCTTACCGTATGATACATGTCGACTAAAGCTCATACCAGTTGTATTAGTAGGGTTAATCATCATCTTATTATTTCCATAAGGAAAGCCCATTACAGTTGCGGACTTAAGAGAACCAAATTTTTGACCCTTGAATTTGTTGTTTGTTGTGGCCCATTTTTCTTTGTAGGGATAAACACGACTTTTTCCTGATTCAGGCTGCATAATGAGAGTGCCGTCTCCAATGTAAGGCATAATTTCGTTCATTTGTTTATTCTTTGAATCCGGGACAAACCCAGGGACTGAAACAACGATACTAAATCTAGTGGGCCATTCCTCTCCGCCGGGATCTCTTACTTTTCCCCAAAAAAGTAAGCCTTTAGAGTTTAATTCAATATCATATTGAAAAGTTCCACCATTTGAGAAAGATCCAGAAAGGGTGGTTTTCTCTCGGTTCATAGATGGTTCTGGAGGGGAATTAAAACTAACAATAGGGCGTCCTTTTCTGCGCCATTTCTTCGGATTTGTTTTATCTGTATATTCAGCTCTTAAACCAACCCCAAAGGTTTTGGGTGAAACTTTTGGGTTATCACTTTTTAACCAGATTTTTAATGAGGTTCCAGATGCACTTAATGCAACATCAAATCTATCTGTTTGAACAACACCGTTGTACCCCTTAAAGGGGCCACTGGCAAAGTACCCAATTTTTCCGCCTTTGGAGGGTATGGTTTTAGGGGCACGGTTGGAAGTTAGGCTTTTTCTACGCAGAGCCTCCAGCAAGGCTTGGCTTTCTTTGCTAAATCGATCCCAAGTTAGTTCTAATGGCTGTTTCTTGCCCGCTAGGGTAATGGTTACACCGGAATCATCAGCATCAATGAAGTTGGCAGAAATGGTTACTCCCTCGGTGTTTTTAAATTGATGAACTTTATCTAAGTCTTGTTCCGATAAAGAGGGAACTTTCATTTTCTTGCGCAACTCTGCAAAAGCTTTGATTGCCTTTTTTCGTTCATCATTAAAAGCCTTTAGCTTTTTTGCTAGGGCAATCGCTTGAGGAGAAAGGTTCTCCTTGCCAATCTGAACCTCTAAATCGGCACTGGTTAGCACGGTAAGTTCATCGCCTTCAAATTCAATAAATTTTGCCCTGAGCGCCCGGTCATCCGCACTGATCCAGACCTGCATTGCATCAAGATCAAGAGGGCCGTCGGGATTGGTACCCTCAATTGAATCATTCTTTTCTTGATTCGCAACTGGTTGCGGCAGAGACGGAGTTGGAGTAGGGCTTGGCCCATTTTTTTCATTGAGAAGTTTGCGAGCTAAGTTTTTAGATTCCTGGCTGAGGTTTGCTAAGGATAATTCAAAAGGTTGACCATTCCATAGCAGTTTTACAGTAGAACTAGTTGCTCCGAGAAACTGAGCCTGAATTATTCTACCTTGTAAATCTTTCCATGGGTGTAGGTTTGCGGGTTTCTCGGTTGTGGACTCCGCTCTTAATTTAATCGCCAGTGCTTTGGAAAAAACACTAAGTGAATTTAATGGGAGATCCAATTCCTGTCCCTGCATCGAAATGGTAACTGTATCTGCAGTGCTGCGTACAAATTCCGCTTCAATTTCCTGCCCATTGGTATCTGTCCAGATGTAGGTTTTAGCAGATAAAAAAGAAAGAGAAATCAGGGTGGCTAATCCAAGAAAAAAGTAGGGTAATGGAAACATAGAGGTTATTACTCTTCGGCTATCCAGATTTGTCAACACGATGGTTGGAATATTGTTTATTCTAACTAAATATAGGTATGTTGGTTCGCTAAAAGAATGACATAAAAGAATAAAAGATTATTAACAATGATTCATCCCGCTCATTGTCTTAAAAAATATTATCTATTGATCGGGGAAAGTTTTATGCCAAAAAAACTATTCAAGAGAAAGAATTACATAAGTTCTCTAGCGAAATTCTTGCACAACCCTCTTCATCTGGGAAATAATCAAACGCTTCCACCGAAACCCATCCGTCGTAGTTTACTTGCTTCAGGGTGTTGGCTACTTCAGTGAAATTGGTATCTCCCTGACCTGGACCCCGCAGGTTAGAATCATTGGCATGAAAATGAATGCAGTCCGAATTAAACTCGCGGATTGCCGGACAAACCCCTTTTGGTTCAGCAGTCATTGCTTTGACATCGAGATGCAAACCACAGGCGGGGTGATCGACCGCCCGTACAAAATCCCTGCCCTGGGCACAGGAGGAGAGGAAGTCGGTTTCCACTTCGGCGAGTGGCTCAATCGCAAAAGCAACTTCAAGATCTTCTATTTCTTGGCATACCGCTTTCATAAGGTTTACTGCCCGTTCAAAGGCCTGCTCATAAGTGGTATCAGGAAGAAGGTTACGCTGTTGGGGGCTGCCCAGTACTAGGACGGAGCCATTCATTTTTGCGGTGAGTTGTGCCAATCTAACGAGATACTCTTTGGTGACTTTCAAAATCGAAGGATCGCTATGTGTAAGATGCAAACCCTCCGTCTCTGCCATCAACCAATGTAGTCCCACCACTTCGATCTCCGCTTTTTCTGCAGCCATAAGGCAACGGACTGCATCTGATTCACTCAGGTTCCTTGGGTTTGCTTGCAAAGTAAAGGGGGCGACTTCCACGCCCTCATATCCGATGTCGGCAATTTTCTGAAACGCATCTTCTAGGGTAAGATTGCGAAAAATTTCATTACACAGGGCAAACTTCATGATCTCAAAATGCTGGGTTACTTTTTCTTGGCGAGGTAATCTTCGGGGTACCCCGGGTGTGGGGGCATGATCGATGTCGGATGTGTGGGTGTCCTCGAATACTGGGCAAACCTTTCCTCGATTTTGGCATCTTTATGACTGTCAAAAGCGTGAAAAATAATTTGGTAACGGAATCCGATGGATTCTCCTTTGGGGATGGTTCGACTCCCATCTCCTTTAATTTTTTCCGGAGCAAATGGATTGGCAGAGATCAGACCATAGTCCCGTGCGTGCCACCAGGACTTCTGGTTACCTTTGGATGGATTGGTGGGGTGGCTTAGGAAAGCGATGCCTGCAGGTTTGCCATCGACTGTGCCAAAGTAATGCACCCAGTCTGCCCGCTTCCCCCAAACTGCTTTAGCCTGGTCACCTGCACTGTTGAGAGCATGCCCGAACACTTGATTTACGCCATCCTTTGGACTGGCTTTTAGGCGGAGGTCGGTATGGGTGCGGATAGCAAATACCCCATCCTTAAAGGCGTCAATTTGCACGGGTCCATTGGTAGCATGGAGGTAGAATTCAAGGTCAATTGTACGGGAGTTGGAATCACCAAAAAATGAGAGAGTACGAGTGTCAGCAGCCAAAGTCTCTCCCTGCTTATTTTTCCATGCGTTCAAAGTTTTTATCAATGCACGGTCCTTGCCTGATCGGGTTTCGATCAATCTTCTTTGCTCGATCGTTCCGGAATTTGGTCGATCAATATGCCAGAAGTTTGCCCCGCTTATCCGTTCATGGCCAATGAAGATTCCCTGATGGTGAATATGGTCGTGAGCTTCGCCAGGAGTGTCTTCTTTAAGGGGCCAGTCTCGGAGCATCTTTTGGCCATTCGGTCCGGTTACCTGCCAAATGATTGGTTTATTGGAGGAAGTATTGTCGTAGGTTGCGAAAGGTTTACCCCCCACGCTAACCTCAAGTCCTCTTTCTGTCTCGGAGATCGTGGCTAGAAATTCTCTAGGTGGTCTCCTTAGACGTTGAAGGGTGTATTGTACAAAAGGACTTTTCATTTCGGAACCACTTATTGATTTTACCGAAAATGATAATTCGTAAATTCTGCCAGGAGCGAGGTTTTCCACCGAAATCCCCCAGTTTGGGTTATCGGAATCGTCCAACTTCTCAATCCCAAGAATTTTGTGTTCTTTCTTATCTAATTCTCCGGAGCCATATCTGTATCCATATTCAAATCGGTAGCTGCGAATTTTGATATTCTGAGAGAGTTTATCGGGGTTTTCTAACGGTTCGGTAAAGCCAATATTAAAGCCATCGAGGGTGAGTGAACAAAATTGTACATGGAAAGGTATCTGCTCGTTATAGGTGATTCTCTGAATTCCTTCATCGGGCCGCTGCCAGCCCCGGGTGGTCGATCCATAGTAAATCGATTTACCATCAGGGGAGGGGGCGATACGTACGCCACCGGCCCGCAGTTTGGCATTTTCATAGAAAAGTGCGGCAGCGCCCTGCCACGCACTGTCCACTTCCTCCGGCATCAGACGCACAATACGACGTCCATTTTCATCGGGTACTAGCATCTGTCCTTGAAAGGGGCCAAACTCATTGGACTGAATCACCATGGGTTCCCCAGGAGAGTGCATCATCTTTCGGGGCAGTTCCATCGCTGGCTTGTCATAAAGTTCATCCAGTAGTTTGCGTGGGTAGAATAAGGGCATCCCGAAAGGCTCATAACGTTCGTCCCAGACGAGGCTGGATGGATGCCCATGGAAGCCATCCTTTTTTACTCGGTAAATGGGGGAACCGCCCCGCCAATCCCCCTGGTTGTCCCCGCACCAAAGGTATCCTTTTTCATCCCGGGCGATGCCGTTATGCATGCGGAAACCATTGGCGAAAGGGGTAAGGGTGCCATCTTTTTGGTAGTGCACCACATAGCCCTTTTGTTTCACTGCAGCAAAATTCCGGCCCCTTCTACCGTCATGCTTATATTCGCCCCGGGATGTGTAAAAGGTGGGGCCATTGTGGGAAGCCGTGCCCAATGCAATATAGAATCCACCATCCCCATCCGGGCAGATGGCATTGGTTTCATGATAATTTCCACTTAGTCCAAAATCGGAGCATAGGTTGCGGTAGCGATCGGCCACACCATCTCCATCCAGATCCTCGATCAGAGTGAGTTCCGCCATTTGGCTGACCACAATTTTTCCGGGCGCAAGTACTTCCATACCCATCCCATTGTGCAGACCTGTGGCAAACACTTGCCACTCAATCTTGGACAAATCCTTGCCGGGCTGGCTAACCACTACATCCCCACGACGCAGACAGGCATAGAGTTTCCCATTCTGATCAAACGCAAGATCCCCAATCTCCGGGGGTAATTCGGCGGGGAAGGGCACATCCTCCAAAAGGTAGCTATTTGACCATCCGGTGGATACAATAAATAGAGAAAGACTAAAAAAGTGAAAAATTGATTTCATAAAGCGGTCTACCTGAATTTTTTAATAAAAAGAACCAGAGAATCATACTCCAGCGATTGAAGTTGGTAGGGAGGCATCATTCCAACAAGGTATCCCTTAACTGTTTTAGCTCCCGGGTTTTGAATAGATTCAATTAGATAAGCGTCGTCAGCTTTTTGAGAAGAAGCCGAAATGAATTCTCGATGGCTGCCGGCCAGCCCCTTGAAAGTCGGGCCATGATTAAGCCCTCCATCGGTGGTGTGGCAGGCTACACAGCCCATGCTGTTATAGAGTTGCTCGCCCTTGGCCAAAGTCGCCTCTTTGAGTACAACCGTTTTTTTGTCTGAAGAGTAACGGTCGCCCGCATTGGGGCGGACCACTACAACCAGTTTACCTGGCTCGGAGCTTACTTCCTTGACCTGAGTTTTGGGTGATTTGAAAGAAATCTTTTCCTTTCCGCCTGTTGAAACGGTCAGTTTAAGAGTTTGGTTTCCGGGCCCGCTTCGCGGAGCAAATTCAATAGTGTGTTTGCCTGCTGTAAAAGAAAAGACGGGTTGTCTAGTTTCATCCAGATCATACCCCATGTACTTTGGGGCACCAAGTTCAGTAATGGATTTTTCATCGATATGAACAGGGTGTTTTCCCTGAGATTTGTAAAAAAGAAAGCCATAAAGCTCAGGTACATAACCAAATCCTTTCCTACGACCTCCTGCTTTGTCACCCCAGTAATTTTTCATATCGAGGAATCCATCTGTCCATGCATAGAGTAATCTGCATTCGGTGGTGTCCCATACATAGGATAACTTTTTACCCAGGTTAACGGCTATGGCAGCAGGGATTCCGGCAATTGGAGGCTGGACTCCATCATTTTCTTTGCCGCTGCGTGCACTGTATTTGGCAACACTTGTACCCCTGGAATGGTTTCCTAGCACCAGGTTGCGGTCTAGTTCCGGATCCGGGCAATAGGTGCGGAGGATGAGCGGGCGTTGCTCCGTTCCCATCGGCTTGGTGTCAAAGGTTAGGTACCCTGTGTCTTGGAAGTTTTGGGCAATGGTCCAAGGAGCAATTATCAGTAAAAATGATAGGCTGAGTAATACAAATGATTGGTTTCTTTTCATATTTGCTTTACGCGAGTAAAGCTATCGGATCTAAAACTGGCAAAATTAAAATGTATAAACTCAGAACAAAAAAATCCTACAGCTACCTATTATTTTTTAAAATTGTGTCCAAATTTGTAGACAATTTGATATTTGGTATGTAGTTGATATATCAAATGAAGGTGAATATTGAGGATAAATACCGAGTCCCGGGCCTAGAGCGTGGTCTGCGGGTCATTGAATATTTAAATGATCATCCAGACGGGATGTCGATGGGGGAATTGAGCTCCTGTCTCGGTATTCCCACCAACAGTATCTATCGTATCTTAGCGACTTTAGAACGGGGAAACTATGTACAGAAGAGGGAGAATTCTTCTCACTATTTCTTAGGTTCGAAGTTACTAAGCATGTCCGCTCCTGTTACAGGAGTTCCGTCTTTTGTGGAATCTTCCCTTCCGCAGATGCGTACTCTTCGCGATGAAACGAAGGAAAGTATTCTTTGTGGAACCTTGCTGGGGCAGGAGGGAGTGGTGTTGGAACAGGTAGAGGGATTGCATTCCTTTAGTTTCCGGATCAAGCCGGGCCTTCGTTTTCCTCTTCACACCGCCGCTCCCGGCAAATTGTTTCTTGCTCACATGTCAGAAGAGGAACGGGCGGCTTATTTGAAAGGTGCTTCGTTTGAAAAATTTACTACGAATACCCTAACTTCAGCATCTGCATTGATGAAGGAGGTCAAACAGTCACAGATAGATGGATATGCTTTTGACCGGGAAGAAGAAATGATTGGTCAGGTTTGTGTAGCCTCGGGAGTTTTTAATAGGTCAGGACGCTTGATTGGTGCAATTTGGATGGTTGCTCCTTCCAGTCGAGTATTGCCCTCTGACCTGCTTCCATTTGCAGACAAAGTACGCGAATGTGCCGAGCGGATATCTTTGTCATTTGGATATTCCAAATTAAGAGTCGCCTAATATTCTGATGAAATTATTCAAACACAAGCTTTTCCTTGTGGTACTATTATTTCCGCTTTTCCTCTGCGGCGAGCGGGAGTATACCGATGAACAAATCGCATTCTGGGAGGATGAAGCTTTTCCTGTCTTGGAGGAAAACTGCTGGAGTTGCCATGGGATTTCCAAGAAAATCCGGGGTGGATTAGTATTAACTACTTTGGAAGGTGTTCTTATGGGTGGAGAGTTTGGAGCGGCGGTAGATCTGAAAACCCCGGCAAACAGCCTGCTTCTTAAAATGACAACTCATCAGGACAAGGATCACGAGATGCCACCCGATGGAAAAATGGCTGATGAGGATATTGCTGTACTCGCCAAATGGATTGAGCTGGGCGTTCCTTTTCCGGAAGCCGATGAAGTGGAACCGGAAGGCGAAATTGTTCACCACGGTGCGGATTATGAAAAAGGTAAGCAGCATTGGGGCTTCAAAAAAGCGGATAACCCCCCCTTGCCCGATGAAAGGATGGGTCGCCATCCCATTGACCGCTTCGTAAATCATCGTCTGGAAAAAGCACAAATTCCATCCAATGGCCAGACCGAGGATCATGTATTGATCCGCCGGGTCTATTATGATCTTACCGGACTTCCCCCTAGTCCCTCCGAAGTGGAAGCCTATGTAAGTGACCAAGATCAGAACAAATTCAGCCAACTTGTCGACCGCTTGCTTGCCTCTCCTCACTACGGAGAGAAATGGGGTAGGCACTGGCTCGATCTTGTACGCTATGCCGAGACCAATGGATATGAGCGTGATGGCAATAAGCCGGAAATTTGGCGCTACCGTGATTATGTGATTGATTCCTTTAACCAAAACAAGCCATATGATCGGCTGGTTCTGGAGCATATTGCTGGGGATGAACTACCCGATGCCGATGCCGCATCAATTACTGCCACCGGTTATCAGCGTCTGGGTGTTTGGGATGACGAGCCCGCAGACAGGACTCTTGCAAAATTTGATTACCTAGATGACATCGTCCGAACATCCGGAGAGGTCTTTCTAGGTATGACCATTGGATGTGCCCGTTGTCACGACCACAAGATCGATCCGATTTCGGCTAAAGATTATTACTCCATGCTATCATTCTTTGCCAATGTAACTCCCCACCGTCAGGCCCAGTCCAACTTAGTTAAGGTGACTACTAGGAACCCCGATCCGCAAGCCTCACAAAATCGAAGAAACTGGGAGAACCGAAGGAACCAGCTCCAAAAAAATGTACAATCTTTGAAAAGCGAATTTTTTGCTAAATTGGATCCAAAGCACCTACCTTCAGCAACTCTTACTTTATCCGATGCTCGTGCGGGTGGATTAGATTGGAAATATAGCTTAGAAAATCCGGGAGATAGCTGGGAGACTAACGGATTTGGAGATTTTGAGTGGCATGTTGGAAAATCCGGCTTTGGGTT
>OMJS01000199.1 GCA_900299365.1 Opitutales bacterium | reverse complement strand
TTTTTTTATATTATGAATTGGTCAAAAGAACTTTGGTTTGCACTTCTTTTTCTTTCTGTGGGTTTTACGATTTGGCCCCTGATAATATATTATTTGGGGTTAGCTTCTGGTATTGAGTTCTTCTTAAACATTACTCTACGCACTTGGGCAGAAGAAATAGTTTATGGGTCGCTTGGTGAGGCAAGTGTAAATTTTTTACGAAGTCTTTTGTTCTTATTATTTCCTTACCTTACTTTTTCATTTATCAGAATAATTGTTTCTAGATAGGATCCTAAGCCCTCCTCTTGAACCTAGATTGTAACGAGGTTTTCTTGTAAATTGCAATAGTTGGCATATGCTCCACCTTTGTTCATTAATGATTTGTGTGATCCTTGTTCAATTATGTTTCCCTCTTCTAAAAATATAATTGTATCTGCTTCACGAATTGTACTTAGCCTATGTGCAATGATAAGAGTCGTTCTGTCTTTGATTAAATGTTGTAAAGCTTCTTTAATTTGTCTTTCCGTTTCAACATCGACGCTAGAAGTAGCTTCATCAAGAATAAGAATAGGGGCAGATTTCAAAATGGCTCTGGCCAAAGTGAGCCTTTGTTTTTCACCCATGCTTAGCCGAACACCCCTTTCTCCAATGAGGGTATCTAACCCATCTGGCAAGGCATCAACAAATTTTTTTGCATTTGCATATTGAAGTGCCTTAGAGAGTTGGGTCTCACTTGCTTCTTGAGTAGCTAGTAAAAGATTCTGGCGGACAGTTGTATCGAAAAGAAATGGGTCCTGTGAAACAAGCCCAATGTGGGCTCTCAATTCCTTTAACCCAATTTGTTCAATTTTAGTTCCTCCAATCGATATGGAGCCTTCATCTATGTCATAATAACGAAGTAAAAGATTCGCCACGGTACTTTTTCCTGCACCCGTTGGACCGACCAATGCAGTGGTGGAACCGTGGGGGAGAGAAAAAGAAAGATTCCTTACAACTGGACTTCTTTCTCCATAAGAAAAACATACATTTGAGAAGGTGATTTCATTACTCTTAAAAGGAAAAGGTACTGGATTTTTCGCTTCGTTAATTTCTATAGGAGCATCTAAAATCTCGAAGACTCTATCTCCAGAAGCCTTACCAGCAGCAACTAGGTTGTTTATGCCAACGAGTTGCCTAATTGGCTCGTAGAACATGTTCGCGTATAGTAAAAATGCAAAAAACTGACCAGTAGTAAATTCTGGATCCGTTTCCAAAAGATAAGCACCCATACCGATCACGCCAAGAATTCCAAGTGATGAGGTAAAACTAGCACCAGGTCCTTGGATGGACCAGCGGTACATGGCTTTGAGTGACAAAAATTCTAACTCTTTGGCAACTTTTGCGAACCTAATTCTTTCGCTCTCCATCAAGCCAAATGAGTGGATTAACCGATTACCCTGAATGTCTTCAACGAGGAGAGAATTTAGTTCTCCAGATTTATTGCGCACGGCCCGCCAGTTTTCTTTAGAAATCCGAGCATATTTGACTGCCATCCACATTAATATTGGTAAAGGAATGAACACAAATGCGGCTAGCCTAGCTTCTTGTAGAAACATCATAATAGATACTCCAAGCAAAGTTAAAATGGCGACAATTCCTTGTTCGGTACCATCCAAAATTGCCCGTTCTACACTTTGTACATCCTCGATTACGCGTGAGGAGATATCGCCACTTTTACGGCGATCGTAAAAGTTGATGGGTAAGTTCAGTAATTTATTATGCAAGTCCTGTCGCAGGCTATATATAACCTTCTGCTCGAGTTTGTTATTTATCCGAATACGAAAACAGTTGAGTAGTTCTTTGCAAAAAAAGAGCACTGCAATGAGTAAAACTCCATGAATCAAGACGGTCCCATCACCAATACCTCTATCAAATATATTGTCCAGTACCTGCTGAATAACAGAGGGGGCAAGTACGGATAAAACAGTCATCGCACAAGCTAGTAAAAGGGTGCTTGTGAACAGAAATTTATGGCAAAGCAAATATGCACTGACACGGGAAATTACTTTGGTGTTTTTGGTTTGGCAGATCACTTTAAATAAAAAGAATTATCAAATAGCAAACTTGCTTACATGACAAACAAGGACACAACAATCATTCACGGAAAGACTGGTGAAACTTTGCTTGACCTGCCTTCTCCATACGAGGCTCACGCCAGCGGACTTCTACATTTACCTCGATTTCTTGCAAAGATTAAAAAACACTTAAAAGGAACTCTTCCGAAAAGTTACCAGCGGAATTTTACCAAAGGCTTTGATGGATTTCTTTGCCTTCATTTGGGAGTGGACCCACAACAAGTCATAGATTGTGTGCGAAGATCTAAAACCGAAGAGGAATTGGATCAAAACTTGTTTAAAATTTTCCCCAATAAATTAAATGTGAATCAATGGAATCGGCGAGTGGTTCAGATTGGTATGTCAGATATGGCGTTGGAAAAATTAAATGAAATAAAGAAAGATCTTGGCGCATCTGATCGAGATGATCTGAGATCGTTCGCAGATGTGATTGATTTCGACGAAAGAAAAATCTGCTAAGTTTTTTGATAGTTATACTCTTTTTATTGTAAGCAGGGTTAAGTCATCGCGATCAAGTTCTTCTGCCCTAAATTTATTTAAATCTTGTATAATTTTTTGATTCAAAGATTCGGGGTCTAACTCTTGGTGATTAAGTAGTTCGTCCTTTAGTCTTGATAGACCGAATTCTTCTTTCTCTGCATTAGCGGTTTCAGTTACTCCATCTGTGTAAAGGCAAAGCAAATTACCCAATGAAAAATCAGTAACCTCATCTTGCACCAATTCGTTGAAAAGGTTTGGTTCGAGTATGCCCAATGCCATTCCATTGCCCCTTAGTTCCAGTACGCAACTAGGCTCTTGATCAGATTTTTTGGGATCACTCTTTAAGAGGAGAGCGGGTTCATGACCAGCTCGAGCATAGGTTACTTTATTAAGTTTAGTATCCAAAACCGCGAGAAAGAGAGTAATGAACATATCTTTGCGAATTCTCGGAAATAATTCCTCGTTCAGTAAACTGAGAACTTCTGATGGAGACCGGTTTTTATTAACTAAATGTTTTAAATGCGTTTGACAGAGGGCCATAAGCAGAGAGGCAGGAACTCCTTTACCTGAAACATCGGCAACGCAAAGACAGAATTTATTACTTGATAATTTGTAAAAATCATAAAAATCTCCACCCACTTGGGCAGAGGGAACATACTTTGCTCCAATTTCCAGACCTTTAATATGGGGAAATTCTCGGGTTAAAAAGAGCTCTTGAACATCATGAGCAAGCCTTAGGTCAGCATCCATTCTTGTTTTTTCAAATCTCAAATTCATTGCATCTGAATTTTTAATGGCAAGTGCGGCTTGCTCCCCAAGGGAATTAATCATGGAAAAATCTGTCTCTGTAAAAGGGAGCCCGTTTGCAGGGTTTGCCACAGCGAGAACTCCCAAACATTGATCATCATGAACCAAGGGAGCAAAAATCATTGACCTAACCGATAATGATTGATCGTTATGTTTAATAACGCGTGGGTCACTTTGTGCATCTGGAATGAATACTGGCTTCCTTGTTTTTACAACCTCGCCCACAATGCCTTCTTCAGCTTCTAAAATTTCAGAATTCAGTATTTTCTCAATGAACCTCGCCCGAGGAGCATCTTTTTCATCGTGATTGGATTTAATCGCTCGTTGGGGAGGGAAAAGTCCTTCGACAGCGACACCTTTAAGTCGCCCATTTGGCAATTTCTCATAAATACAAGCACTCATTGCATTAGTGGTTATGACTGCTGTATGAACGATTCTTTGGTATAAGACTTTCCTTTCTACTCCTTCCCCGATTGCTTCTGCTAAATTGTGCATGAATTCAACGGCTAACTTCTTTTCTTGGGAAAGTTGGTTTTTTTGTTCCAATAATTGTTTTCGCAAACTTGCCCAATTTCTGTGCCCAATAAGCCAGGCACCACATCCCAAAATTAATCCTCCTAAAAAACAAATTACAAGCAGCATCTTAGGGGATGAAAGAGATTACTCCTCTTTCTTTTGTTCCAAGTAATTAACTACATCAGAAAAAACCTTCAGGTTTTTATCGTTTAGGTTCATAAGGGCTTTATGGGCCTTATAGACCGTATCTGATTGAACACTAGACTCCGTTGGTTTTTGGGCTAAATTTTCGAGTTGCTCCAGGTCGTTAATTTTTTCAGAGCTAACTTCAGTAATTTGATGTATACCTAGGTTACAAAGGGTTTCCAAGTTTCTACCAGTTAAGTTTAGAAGAACCATGCTACCTCCATCTTGATTACTACGAATCTTTAAAGCAACACTTACGAGAATACCCAAGAATGTACTGTCCATACTTGTGCATGTCTTAAAATCAATAATGAATCTCTTTTGTCCAGATTTAGTTTGTTCCTCAAAGAATTTGCGAAGTGGTTCACAATTTAAATATGAGGCCTTGTTGGATACTTTAACAAAAGCTCGATCAGGTGTTACATGAACTCGATAATTAATCTCCACTTAAGTGATAAATTCCTATAGAGAAAAGCAGGTCAGAGATTTATTGAAGAGCCTTTTTTATTTCTGCAAAGTCTGGTAGTTGTTTAGGATCTTCAGAGGACCAAGAAAAAGTAATCTTCCCCTCACTAGAAATCACAAAAGCAGACCTTTTAGACACACCGTTAAAACCAATAAAATCTTCGTAGAGTACACCATAATCTTTCGATACCGTTTTGTTGAAGTCACTGAGCAAAGGAAAATTTAAACTTTCTTTTAGCGACATAACTTCTTGTGCAAATGGGCTATCAACGCTGATGCCAAAGACTTTTGCATTTAAACTTTCATAGGCAGAAAGATCATCACGAACTGAGCAGGCTTCTGCCATACATACACTTGTAAATGCAAATGGGAAAAAGAGGAGCACCACATTGGAAGTACCAGCGTAGTCAGTCAAAGTGATTTCTTTCAATCCTTCTGCAGTTTTTGTTTTTAGGGTGAAGTTTGGGGCGTCAGAGCCAATTTCTAGGGTCATGTTTAAAAGGTAATTGGGGTTATTGAGAGACAATCATTTGGTAATGTTTGATAGGTAACTTGCAAGCTGAAACACTAATTAGTTTAGGCTACCCTTTTACTATTCTTAACTCGTAGAAATTTCTCAATATGATAAAAACACATTACTCGTATGAAGAAAAATAGATTGTTGGAAAATGCCGATACCATAATAGGTGAGGAAGAATTACTTGAAAATTTAAGCAGTGGGCGGAAACTCAAGATAAAGTTTGGTGTGGATCCGACCCGGCCGGACCTCACCTTTGGGCACTTGGTAGTATTTAACAAGCTCAGGCAATTTCAGGATGCCGGGCATGAGGCAATTCTTTTGATTGGAGACTACACTGCTAGAATTGGTGACCCAAGTG
This sequence comes from Opitutales bacterium, assembly GCA_900299365.1. GTDB lineage: Bacteria > Verrucomicrobiota > Verrucomicrobiia > Opitutales > Seribacteraceae > Chordibacter. The sequence goes on along the minus strand of OMJS01000199.1, from coordinate 6,738 downwards.
GTCGTTCAGAGCTTCGCCCTGAGCTATCGGAGAATGAGGTTAAAGAAAATGCCAGCACTTATCTCGATCAAGCCTTTAAGGTCCTCGATAAAAAGAAGACAACCGTGCGTAGAAATAGCGAGTGGTTTGAAAATATGAGTTTTGCGGATTCTTTGAATCTGACCAGAAGTATGACTGTTGCTCGAATGCTTGAGCGAGACGACTTTGAGAAGCGTTTTAAGTGTAACCAGCCAATTTCAATGGTTGAATTTATGTATCCTCTGATTCAGGGATATGATTCGATTGTTTTAGAATCGGATGTTGAGCTTGGCGGCAGTGATCAATTATTCAACATGTTGGTTGGAAGAAGTTTGCAAAAAGAAAAAGGTGCCACTCCTCAAGCAGTTATAACCATGCCACTTTTAGTGGGTCTTGATGGATCCAAAAAAATGTCAAAAAGTTACGATAACTACATCGCATTTAATGATTCATCCAAAGATATTTTTGGAAAGACGATGTCGATATCAGATGATGTAATGTGGGATTATTATAGGTTATTGTTACTCAAAGAAAAAGCTGAGGTGGATGTGCTAAAAAAGAGTCATCCAATGGATGCCAAAAAGCAACTAGCTGCTGAACTTACCGCCTTGTTTTATGGTACAGATCTGGCTGTGTCTGAAAAAAAGGCCTTTTCCAAAGTTTTTTCAAAGGGCGAAAACCCAGATGATATGCCTGAAATTTCCCTCAAAGAAATCAATTCAGAAAGCTCGTCCATATTAAATGTACTTTCTCAAGCTCAACTATTTGAATCCAAAGGTCAAATCCGCCGATTGATTACTCAAGGAGCGGTTAAACTGGATGGCGAAAAGGTAAACGACGCGGACACCGACATCTCGGAAATTATCAAGGAGTCTGCTATTATAAAGGCAGGAAAAAAGATTTTTTTGCGAGTTATTCCCTAATACAGGGATTAAAAATATTTCATTCACAGAACTTTTCTAAGAAATTTTACAGTTGGGTTAGAACTTTTCTTAAGAATAGATTTTACACTTCCTTGGTGTAAAAGTCTTCCTCCAGATTTCCCTCCTTCAGGACCTAATTCAATCAGGTAATCTGCTTCTGCGATCAAATCTACATCATGTTCAATTACAACCACTGTATGCCCATCATCCACAAGTTGATGCAGAAGAAGGATCAATTTCTCACAATCCTGAGGGTGCAAACCAATGGTGGGTTCTTCCAAGACATAAAAATTCCTCTTGGTTTTATTTAGCTTTTTTCCCTGCAGTTCGATGCCGTTAGCTAATTCAGATGCAAGTTTTAACCGCTGTGCCTCCCCTCCCGAAAGAGTGGGCGATGTTTGCCCAAGTTTTATATACCCTAATCCAGTCTGTACCATCAGGAGAAAAGTTTTTCTTAGAAACTCATCGAAGGAGAAAAATTCAACAGCATCATCAAAAGTCATATCTAGGATTTCGGAGATATTTTTACCATGCCACAATAAATTCAGGACCTCATCTTTGTAACGTTTTCCATTGCAAGATTCACATTCAATGTATGAATCGGGAAGAAAGTTCATTTCCAGCTTTCTCCGCCCTGCCCCCTTGCATGCCTCACACCTTCCGCCTTTCACATTAAAGGAAAAGTCGCTGGATGTTAGTCCTCTCGCCTTTGCTTCTGGTAACATAGCAATCAAATCCCGGATTCGTGTCCACACACCTAAATAAGTAGCAGGTGTGGAACGAGGAGTCTTACCAATAGGCATTTGGCTGACTTCGATCGCTTTGGAAAAGCAGGAACCGTTCTTTAAAATGTAATCCTTAGATCTTACTAAATCTTTACCTTTGGATATTGCCTCCTTGACTCCTTGATAGAGCGGACCTCTAACCAGACTTGATTTCCCTGCCCCTGATACACCGCAACATACCGTAAGGCAGCCCAGAGGAATTTTGATATTAATGTTCTTTAAATTACGAAATTTGACCTTGGATAGTTCTATGTAAGCTTTTTCTTTGTTATTTTTGAATGATGGTAATTCCCTCCATTTACCACGCAGAGGATGAGCCATTCCATTTGACAAATACTTACCGGTTCCTGAAAGCCCTTTTTCCGCTACGGCCAAAGGCTTCCCCATTTCAACCACATGTCCACCATTAATTCCAGCACTTGGACCAATTTCGATCAAGCAATCTGATTGTAAAATAGTCTCTTGGTCATGCTCCACAACGAGTAAGGAATTTCCCTTCATTTGAAGACCCCGAAGAGAATCAATTAATTTTTGATTATCAGAAGGGTGTAAACCAATGGATGGTTCATCAAGAACATAGAGAACTCCAGAAAGATTTGAACCAAGTTGTCCTGCAAGGCGAATTCTTTGAGATTCACCACCCGAAAGAGATGCAGTTTCTCGGTTAAGTGATAAATACTCCAACCCGACATTTCTCATGAAATTCAATCGTTCAAAAACTTCCGGTAAAATAGCATCAACGATAGGTTTTTTTTCTTTGGCAATTTTGAGAGTTTTAAGAAAAATCTCTATTTCAGAAGGCGGCAAAGCGAGGAGTTCAGGAAGAGAATAATGTTTATTCCTACGAGAGTATAAAAAAATATTTCGACCGACCGGATTAAGTCGATCTCCTTTGCAAGTTGGACAAATGGCACCGTCTTCCAAAGTCCACCAGTTTCCGCTAGCTGGTAGTTCGTCTTTCATCCAGTCAAAAATTCTCCCATAGCCGCGACAGGAAGAACACCATCCTCTTGGGGAGTTCCAGGAAAGCAAGGATGGCTCGAGTACAGGATAAGCTTCTCCCGTTTTAGGGTCTGATTTATGAATCGAAAACCAAGAAGTATCTCCGTTAGGAAAAAGCAACATACATCGTCCCTTACCAAGCTCTAAAGCATAATGGATCAAATCTTGCAAAACCTTGGGCTTTAGTGGTTTATTCCAAGTCTCTAATTGTAATTCAATATCATGAAGCCGGTAACGATCTAGGCCCTCAAAAGTATCAGTAGACACAATTTCACCGTCGCATCGAATCTGCTCAAATCCCTGTTCTCTCGCCCAATTGACTAAGGGCTTGTGATGGCCCTTTCGGTTAGTGACCAGAGGACAAAACAATTTTACTCCCTGCTGACCTTCCACTTTTTTGGAAATGGCTTTGCAAATTTCCTGCGGAGTAGAAGAAACCAATGGGATCCCATTTTTCGGACTGCACTGAACGCCTGCTCGTGCGTACAATAACCTAAGGTACTGAGCAATTTCCGTAATGGACCCAACGGTTGATTTTTTCGATCCTCTAGTCACTCTCTGCTCGATGGCAACGGTTGGAGAAATCCCTTTGATTAAGTCAACCTTTGGTTTTCCAACTTGTTCAACAAACTGTCGGGCATAGGAAGACATAGACTCCATAAACCTCCTCTGGCCTTCTGCAAATACCACATCAAATGCTAAAGAAGATTTACCAGAACCGGATGGTCCTGTAACCACAACAAATTGGTTTGAGGGAATGGTGAGACTTAAACCCTTAAGATTATTTTCTTTTGCACCAATTATCTCTAGTCCCTTCCCATTGGAATAGTGATTATAGTACAACTTCGATTTGGAATTTCTAATATTTGCAGACTTCGAATTCGATGTCTGAGAACTTTTAAATAGTTTTCCTGTTGGTGTATCTAAATCGTAAAAACCATCTGGGCATCCTTCCGCAATTATTTCGCCACCCAATTTCCCAGCTCCTGGACCAAGTTCAACAATCCAGTCCGATTGCATGAGAACTGAGGGGTGGTGTTCAATAACGAGCAATGAATGGCCACTTATCACAACTTTCTTCAAGCAGTTGATCAACTTTTGAACATCAGCAAAGTGCAAACCGGTTGTTGGTTCATCAAGCAATAGCAGGGAGGAAGTCGCTTTCTTCTCAAGAGGACTCATGTATTTTGCAAGTTTCAGCCTCTGCGATTCTCCCCCAGAGAGAGTACTTAAGGGCTGTCCTAATTTTAAATAACCCAATCCAAGCTCACATAGTAGATTTAATTTTTTGAAAGTCTTGGGTAACTTGGAGAATCTCTCCTTTGCTTCTTCTATGGTAAGTTCAAGTGTTTGGTAAACATTTAGGCCATTTAGACGAATCTCTAAAAGCTCATCTTTGAATCGTTTACCTTGGCAAAGCGAACACGGGATTGAAAGGTCAGGCAGAAATTGCATTTCCACATTTTCATACCCCAGCCCCATGCATGCGTCACAACGACCTTGTCCTGCATTGAAAGAGAAATCAGTAGCATAAAATCCAGAACCTTTTGCCTGTTCAGTGCGACCAAATGCTTCTTTAATGGGACTCCAGGCATCGGTATAAAGTACCGGATTTGATCTTGGAGAACGGGCAACAGTTCCTTGGTCTATCATCGCAACCTCAGAAAAGCTGTGGGTACTCTTTGCCCATCTCCTTGGCGAACCTTGGCTAAGTTCTTTGTAGATAATATCGTAAAGTAAAGTCGATTTCCCGGATCCAGAAAGTCCGGATATACAGGTCAATTTTCCGAGCGGGATTTTCGCTTTGAAATTCTTAAGGTTGTGAATGTTTGCATTATTGATTTCGATGAAATGGGAATAGCTTGCTTTCTGATGTTTTTGAAAATTGGTTAAAGAACGGGCTTTTCCACTGAGCCATCTGCCAGTTTCTGATTTCTTGGAAGATAGTAATTGAGTGACTGTACCGTTAAAGGTTATTTCACCTCCTGAAGCCCCCGGTCTGGGACCAAGTTCAATTACTTTATCCGCAGCTCGTATTACTTGTTCGTCATGCTCTACTACACACACAAAATTACCAGTAGATGCCAAATCCTTTAGGATTTTAATCAGGCGACCAATATCTTGATGATGTAAACCAATAGTTGGCTCATCAAGAGCGAATAAAGTATCTGTAAGGCCAGCTCCAAGACAGGTGGTTAAGTTAATTCTTTGAGTCTCTCCGCCACTTAGACTGCGTGATGTGCGGTCAAGACTGAGATAGCCAAGGCCTACGTCCTTCAAGTAACCAAGCCTTGTCCGGATAGATTCTAAGGGCAAATCCGTTTTTGGATCTTTGCAAGGAATTACAGTTTCCATAAGTGCCAGTAATTCAGTTACTGGCAATGCATACAGTTCTGGTAGGGAGTAACCTTTCCATTTCCACAACAGTGCATCTTTCTTGAGCCTAGTTCCAGCACACTCAGGGCAATTAAAGTAACCGCGATATTTGGAAAGAAATACCCTGACATGCATTTTATAAGTTTTCTTCTCGAGCCAATTGAAAAATCTATGAATTCCATACCATAAGCCATCTCCTTCTTTATGCTGAGAATGCCCATTCCATATGAATGATTTTTGGCTGGCTGAAAGTTTCCCCCATGGCTTTTGTGGATCAATTCTTTCTTTTTCGCATTCTTTCAACAAATCATCTAGGCAGTGACCATAAACTTTTCCCTCAAAGGGCTTAATTGCACCATTGGATATGGCTAAAGATTTATCTGGTATCACTAGGTCAGGATTTATTTCTATCACTCTTCCAAAACCTTTGCACTTGGGGCACGCACCAGCAGGTGAATTGAATGAGAAAGAATTTTGCCCCATTGGTTTGTAAATCTTGCCAGTAACGGAGGAGCGTAGACCTGTGTGCAAGCTCTTTAAGAATATTCCGCTGAAAGTCCTAGCTTCGGCGTGTCCTTTTCCAAGTTCCAAACAAAGGTCGAGGGTTTCGATCATCCGAATTCTATTATTCTTAGTTACGGTAATACTCTCAACAGCGACAAATGCTGAGGACTCCTGCCAAGATGAATCTAATAATTCTTCAATTCGTAGGTATTTTTTTTGGTGTAATATACGGGCATGCCCTGAGGTCACCAAAAAAGAAAGAAATTCACTTGGGGACAAACTACCTCTCTTCATCCAAAAACCTAAGACGACTTTTTTATTTAAAAATTCCCTAATCAGATAACTAACTTGATTGGAGGAAGTTTGATGCCTAATTATTTTCCCGTTGTCTTCCGGGTCGTGAAGATTTGCAACTTGCGGAAACCAAATTTTGAAATAGTCGCAAAGCTCAGTCATTGTACCAACGGTGGACCTTGAGTTCCTGATAGAATTTTTTTGCTCAACCGCAATGGATGGACGAGCATGTAGCATCGATTCAACTTTTGGACGTGGCAGAGATTCCATAAACTGCCTGACATAAGGACTAAAAGTTTCAACATATCTTCTCTGACCCTCCGCGTGAAGTACATCAAAGAGTAATGTTGATTTGCCTGTTCCGCTTAAGCCCGTAATCACTGTGACTTGACCTGGTTGCACAGTGAGGTTGATTTTTTTTAAGTTATTTTCTCGTGCTCCAATGACTTGGATGGGCAAAGATTTACTCGACATCAACTCTTCCTAAGGGAAATTTTAAAATGCACAAGACGCCAAACATGGCGTCCCGTAGGGGATTCGAACCCCTGTTGCCGGGATGAAAACCCGGTGTCCTAACCTGGCTAGACGAACGGGACAACCAAAACACAACATCCTGCCAGTAATTTAATTTTTCGCAAGTTCAAAGGAACAATTTCAATTTCGTAGAAAGTTTTGACTTTGAGATAATTATTTTTAACATCTTCTTGTTTTCGATGAAACCAACATACAACCCCTCCAAGTTACGCCGTGCTCGCAAGTTTGGCTTTCGTAAACGCAATCAAACCGCTTCTGGTCGTAAGGTATTGAAAAGTCGCCGACAAAAGGGACGTGCTCGT
>OMJS01000198.1 GCA_900299365.1 Opitutales bacterium | reverse complement strand
TTAAAGAACAAATTATTGCAGGAAGGGATCTTTGATGATGACCGTAAAAAAAACTTACCATCCTTTGCACAGACAATTGTAATTATCACCTCACCGGACGGGGCTGCCTTGCAGGATTTTCTAAGTATTTTAAGAAGACGGGGTTGGAAAGGGAAGGTATGGTTAATACCCGCTTTAGTTCAAGGAAGGGAGGCCCCAAATCAATTGATAGAGGCAATCCATCAAGCGTCAAAGATTCCTCATGTTGATTTATTAGTGGTAACTAGAGGAGGGGGTTCCATTGAGGACTTATGGTCTTTTAATAATGAACTGTTAGTACGGGCTCTGGCAAATTGTCAGATTCCAACAATTTCTGCGATTGGTCATCAGACCGATTTTGTTCTCACAGACTTTGCAGCTGATTTAAGAGCGGAGACTCCATCCGCAGCCGCTGAATGGATAAGTTCAAGATACTTGGAACAAATTAACCGGTTAGGCCAACTTGAAGAATATCTTTTTCAAATTCCCCGTAATTTTATTAAGGAAAAATTAGAAAAACTTGTTCTACTGGAAGCTTCTCTTGAGAAACTTTCACCAAGAGCAAGGATGGAACGCCACCATCAACAATTGGATGACTTGGAACATCGGCTACAGTCAAGCACCCGAAATAATTTGGGAAAAATGAGGAGTTCAATCGATTCTATTGGGCAAAGATTACGAGCAAACAGTTTGCCCGCTGCATTAAAGCGGGGCTTTGCCTATCTTTGTGATAAAAAAGGAAACTTGGTTCGCTCGATTGAACAACTACCTCCAGGTAAGCAAATCCGGGTAAACCTAGAGGACGGAAGTCGATTATTGGAAGCTAAAGAAGAGGATTCAGGATAGACCATGCTCCATAAATTTACCTAAATTCTTGCACCCCATTTGTTTATAAAGATTACCACCACCTGTCCATTCACTAAAAAGCAAACATTGATCATACCCCTTTTTTTGGGCGTGTAATGTAATCTGGGTGATTAATTCCCTGCCAATTCCCAGTCCTCTACAATCCTTTGGGACATAAACCATGTTTATTACCCGATAACGGTCTGTCGATCGCCCGAACCCAGCCATGGCACAAGGATGATTTTGAAGATCGGTAAGCATGAATAAATTTCTCTCTGCGTACATCTGCTTTGCCATTTGAGAAATCGCGGACAGGTTGAGGGGAGGATCGCTTTCCAAGGCAAACTGCTGAGCCCATATTCTCGCCTTTGGCCAGTCTATATTTTTGACCACATCCAGTTTATAATTCTCTAGTGTTCGCTCACTTGTTTTGATCCGTGTCTTAAATAATTTAAACACCCGTGTAGAGGAAGTTCGTTCATTTTTCCTCACCCTTCCACTGGATTGCAGATAATGATTTACTAAATTTTCCGGCCCACTAAGGCCATCCATCTTCCAATTTTGATGGTCAGCGTATTTTGCCAATGCCTCAATTGCATTAAGATTACCCTGTGATAAAAGTAGATAATTCGAGGGAGTATGCATAGCAGCCAAAGATATTGATCCTTGGCAAAATACATTCCCTAACCAGCGTTTAATTACAGATTTTTCCATCTTTTGAATAATCTGCCAGAAAAGATTATTCCATGCTTCATTTTCTTTCAGAAAGGGGATTGCCCGTTGTTTCCATGAAGCAATTTCCCTGTATGATTGTACTCTGTGATTCAAAATTTTTGAGAAAAATAAGCCTTTCACAGTGCTTTCGGATGGTCAAAGGGGCAAGCAAGTTGTAGAAAATTAGTGTATGGAAGGTACTCAAAACCGCTACAACCAGAGAGGTGTGTCATCAAGCAAAGATGAGGTCCACAAAGTTGTGGACAAGATGGACCGTGGTCTCTTCCCAGGAGCCTTTTGTAAGATTACCCAAGATGCACTTACTGGGCGGGATGCATTTTGTAATGTCATTCATTCAGATGGAGCAGGAACCAAGTCCATACTGGGATATCTTTGGTACCGGGAAACTGGAGATGCTTCCATATTCAAGGGTATAGCTCAGGATAGTCTGGTAATGAATTTAGATGACCTTGCCTGTGTAGGTGCATGGGACAGGGTGATGATTTCAAGCACTGTTAACCGGAACGCCAGAAATTTCCCGGGGGAAGCATTGGCTGCATTAATTGAAGGAACTGAAGAATTTTTACAGTCGATGAGGGATCTTGGTATCACCGTATCGAGTGGTGGTGGGGAAACTGCCGATGTGGGTGACCTTACTGGCACGATTGCGGTTGATTCCTGCGCAGTCGCTGTAATGGAACGAAAACGGGTGATTGATAATTCCCATATCCGTCCCGGACTCGCTATCGTTGGCCTTTCATCTAGCGGTCAGGCAAATTATGAGACTTCAGAAAATAGCGGTATCGGCAGTAATGGCCTGACGAGTGCCAGACATGAGCTTCTATCCAAATATTATTTAGAAAAGTATCCAGAAACCTGTGATCCAAATACCCCTGAAGAATATATTTACTGTGGTGCTTACCGCATGAGTGATCCTCTAGCGGGTTCTGGCTTGAGTGTTGGACAAGCTCTACTTAGCCCAACGCGCACTTATTTACCCCTCACTAAAGCTATTTCCGAGGAATTGGGTGGAGAATTAAAGGGTTTAGTCCATTGCTCAGGTGGTGGACAGACTAAGTGCATGCGTTTTGGTACTGGCGTGCATCATATAAAAGACAATTTATTTACAATACCTCCTCTTTTTGCAGAGATTCAAAAAGCCTCCGGCACCACCGATGAGGAAATGTACCAAGTATACAATATGGGGCACCGATTAGAGGCATACTGCACTCCTCAGCTTGCAGATGAAGTAATTGCAATCTCAAGTTCTTTTGGGATCGAGGCCCAAGTGGTTGG
>OMJS01000197.1 GCA_900299365.1 Opitutales bacterium | reverse complement strand
TTTATGAAATTCAATTTTGTTAAACCAAGATTCTTTTTAATCTCAATTCTGTCCGGAGTTGGACTGATCCCAAATTTGAGTGCCAGTCCAGCTTTTGAATGGACAACGGATCACATGCAAGTAGGCGTACGTTGGCAGCCCTCAGTCTCGCGCCCATTAAATAATACATATGAACTCACCCGCCCGATTTTGGCTGAGCATAGCAGTTATGTGATGTTCTGGGTGGCATGGTCCCAAATCGAGCCAAGTGCTAAACATTGTGATTATAAGAAAAACCCGTCAAGCGGGCTGAGAATGTTTGATCAGGTGGTTAGAGCGGCTAACGAACAAGGACTGTTTGTGGAGTTTGTTTTTTTTGGGATTCCAGGTTGGGCAGCTGAAGAAGGACCAAATGGAGGAAAGCGCCCTAAGCCAGATCACTTCAGTGCTTTTATGACTCGCCTAGCGAAGCACTTCAAAGGACTGGTGCATTCCTGGCAGCTTGGACATGAGACCAATTTAAAAAGCATTATTCCCGGTGCGGATGTGGAATTTTTGCATAATGAAATTTTTATAAAAGGAGCCAAGGCAGTGCGCGGAGTATACAATCAAGATCCTATAATGCCTGTTCTCATTTCAACTTCTGGAACTTCGCCATGTGAGGGATGCCCGGTGATTGGCGGATTGGATGGACGGGGTGGACGAGCGGTCAATGATTACCTCGAACAAAAAGTGAAGAATCAAACCTTGATGGAATTGGTGGACTGTTTGAACATCAATGTGTCAGACCATCATGATGGATATGGAATGATGGACGGTAGTTTTGTAACCTCGACTTGGGGGAATTATGATTTGTTCCGTCAGAAATTAGACCGAGAGGGATACTGGTGGAAACCCATTGTATCGGCGGAGGCGTGGGTAAACTGGGATGATGGGAATTTAGGCACTATGATACTAAGTGCAGATGTGAATGGAGATGGGGTAAGGAATGAAATCGATGGGTTTTACAAGACCCTTACCTTGATGGGCAAATGTATGGAGCGGGGTATGAATGTAATGAATTTTTTATGGACGGACAATGAGAGTCCTTGGTCGATGGGGTTGACTAAGCGGAGGGACTACAACGGACGGGTAGGGGAGTTGCGGCCTGACCTGGTCATTCCTGCAAGCGATGGAGGGCCGGCCATAATTACCCAAAAAGTTTCTCTGCGTGGAGGAGATAATAATTTTAAAGTATCGGATGGACAGGGAGAAATTTTTACCATCGAGGATTATCAAGTACCATCGGACCCCAATCATTTGATGTACTATATTTGGCAATGGTTCGCCCAAGCCGGAGGTGGTCGTGAAGAGGTGATTCGCCACGCACTGGCCGGTGAGGTGGGTAATGATATAATTGTATCCGGTCAGGGTTTTACAGGCAATGAACGCTATCGTGTATCTACATGGAATCGTACTCAAAAGAGATTTAGAAACTTGATTTATTCGAGCGGAGGCTCAGGTACAACTTCGGCTCAGGTCACCATTCCGGCCACGGTTCAGACTGGAAAGCGATTTAATCATGCCAAGTCCCGAAAGTCCTTTCAGGGAGAGGGGTTGAGGAACGGATCTTATTACAAGGTGGATATAGTCACCAAAAACATCAACCCGGCCACCGGAAAAGATGAGGGTATCGAACTGATGGAACTTGGACCCTATCAGGTAAGAGATGGCATATTGACCGTTCGAATTCCACGAATGAACAAATTTACCCGAGTCGATTTTATTCCTTCAAAAAGAGGAAATGCTAGAAGGTAAGAAAGATGAAAAAAATAATTTTTCTGCTTTTATTAAATTCTTTTACCCATTTTCTAATGGGGCAGTCCGATCGTCCGGCAAAGCCTAATGTTTTGCTCATGCTTGTCGATGATCTCGGCTGGCAAGATGTGGTCAGTTACGATGTTGATGAACCTAGTCCCTACGAGACGCCCAATATTGATAAGCTTGCCCGTAGGGGAGTACTTTTTTCCAATGGATATTCGCCATCCCCGGTATGTAGCCCAAGCCGGTGTGCGATCATGAGCGGAAAACATCCTGCTCGAACCATGAGTACAACTGTGGCATCAGGCAAACCACCCACGCCCCATCATCCGCAGAATTCTTTCATCTCTCCCTGGTGTAGGGGAGGAATGGATACCAGAAATGTAACCATTGCTGAGGCCCTAAAATCAAACGGATATAAAACCGGCCATGTTGGAAAATGGCATATCGCGGTCAACCATTATGCCTTTCCTCAGCCGGTTGATGAAGGTTTTGATTTCTCCAGTCACTATCCTGGGAATCCTAAGGCAAGAGGAGTGCAGAACGGCATGCCCAACCGTCTAGAGGGATTTGCCACGAAAAAAGAGAGTGATCCATACCGTCTCGATGAAAATGGGTATCCTCGGGACCATGTGACTGAGGAAGCCCTTAGGTTTCTGTCTGAAAACAAAAAGGACCCTTTGTTTCTTTATTACGCGAGCTGGTTGGTGCATACACCCATCCAAACAAGGAGTAAGCAGTTACTGGAAAAATACTGTGAGAAACTGGGGGTCGATTTTCCAAAAGATCCAAAGGGGTGGACATTGGAAGGACAAAAAAACCCTTATTACTGTGCGATGGTAGAAACTCTTGATTATTATGTGGGTAAGTTAATCGGATATTTGGAGGAAACCGATGACCCCAGATGGCCAGGGCATAAATTAATCGAAAATACTTATATCATTTTCAGTTCCGATAACGGTGGCATGGAAGGTTATTCCAATATTGTGTTTACCGATAATTATCCATTGGACAAAGGAAAGATTCATGTACGCGAGGGTGGTATCCGGGTGCCATTCCTTATGTCTGGTCCTGATATCCCTAGTGGTATTAAAAGTGATGTGGTGGTTAATGGACTTGATTTTTATCCTACCATTCTAGGTTGGACGAGTACGCCTAATTCCGCTAAGCAAATTCTAGATGGAAGTGATTTGGGACCTCTGCTTCAGGACGATCCGATCAATTCCTCCAAGGTTGTGGATGTGAGAACTAATAAACCTAGGAAATCTATGTTTTGGCATTTCCCCAATGGGTACTGTCAGCAATCCGCACATCTTAAAAATGGATATAAACTGATTTACAATCATCCCTATGAGAGGCAACGAGTTGAGCTTTATCAATTATATGATGCCTCTGGACAGCGAGTGGACTGGGAGGAAGCAAAAGATTTGAGCAAAGAAAGACCAGAGATTGCGGAATCGATGAAAAAGGAATTGCTTACCTTTTTGAAGGATATGAATGCGGGGATGACAAATTACAATCCCAGTTGCACCAAGATCAAAATTCCAGGTGCAGGGAAATTTGTATCGATTATTGATCATGAGCGGACTAACCGGCGGGTACGGTTACGATACCAGGGAAATGGTGCGAAGTTGGTCCAGGCTAGGATAATTTATTCTTTTAATGGTGAAAGTAAAGATAGCGAATGGTTTCCTTTAGAAGCTAAGATTACTCCTGCTAGTGGTAAGAATCCCGCAAAAGTAGAGGCAGTTTTACCGCCCAAGACTACTCATTATGTCTTTAATTTAATCGATGAAAATAATTTCATGGTCTGTCATCCAAAATTGAAAAAAGATGATTTTGGCGGAACTTCGCTGAGGGTTTCCAATTAATCTTCTAAAGTAGGGAGGACGGGTATCCTCGAAGCGGTTTTTAGGAGCGGAACTTAGATTCGAAGGATTTTTCGGCTGCCTCACTACCGATTAAAATAATCTCTCCATTTTTACAAAATTGATCGTCTGGGGATGGGGTGATTATGGTTCCAGCATCTCCTTTTATTGCGACAATACTACAGCCAGTTTTTTCCCTTATTTTAGAATCCTTTATCGATATACCAGATAAAGACTTAGGAGTTTTTTGACTAAATACATCTAGGCCCTCGGTAATCATGAGAATTTCCGCACGGTTGAGTAGATTAAAAATTGTATTTGCACCCATCCAGTCTTGAGACATCACAAAATCCGCACCTGCTCGGTGCAAGGGTTCCACATTTCGATGAAGAAATGCTCGACTAACGATCTGAATATCGGGCCGTAGTTTGCGGCAGTAAATAGTCAAGTACATGTTACTCTCATCGTTATGACTGGTGATGACCACGGCAGGGGCTTTGTTTATGCCAGCCCGTTCCAGTACCGCTTTTTCAGAAGCATCCCCAAGAATGGAATTATCTACCATTCCTGCCTTTTTTTGATCCGTCTCTATCACCCGATAAGGGACCTTCATTTCATGCAACGTCTTTGCGGTTTCCCGGCCAACCCGACCGGCTCCAATAATAATGACCGGTGAAGAATTGGAACTGAAGTTACGGAAATCGTCATCATATTTAGCAAAACTGGTCTTGGTACCAGCGAGCAAAAGCACGGTATGGTTATTGAGCATTGTGGTGGGTTCCGGAGTCTCAAAGTTTCCTCGTTCCCAAAGACCAACCACATTGACACCGTATTCCTCGCGTAAAGTAGTTTCCTGTAATTGTTTTCCAACCAAGGGGGTGCCATGAACGGTAGCCTCAGCAATTAAGACCTCTCCGAAAGATCCAATAACATGTGTGTTATTATCAGTGCAAGAAATACGACGGGCTAGAAAACTTCCCATTTGTTTGGCGATACGGATCACATGATTGGCACCGGCCAATTGAATGATATCTTCTGAACTTGGATTATTGCAGGTGCCTACAATGGGTAGCTTGGGGTCTACATCCCGTGCTCGAAAGGCAACATTAACATTGCGGATATCATCATTTGTAGCTACCACCATGGCGGCATTCTTGATCCCAGCAGATTGAAAAGTTTCTGGGTCTTCAATCGAACCAAACATTACAGATATTCCCATATCGTGATATTTCTGGGCTTCCTTTAATTTATCGATGACCAGAACAAAGGGGTAACCAAATTGGGTGAGTTTTTCCATCAATGCGTGGCTAATGGAATCATAATGGGTCAGGATGACGTGCTTTTGTTCCCCCGGTTCATACTTTTTGGGCACCCGTGCCCCAGACTGGTATTCGACAAAAGGTTTATACAAAAACTCCATAAAGGCGAAGGGGAGCACGATGAAAAGGTAAAAGACACCAGTGAACATAACTGCCATCGAGAACAATCTTCCTGTATTTCCGGTAAATGTGATATCGCCGTAGCCCAATGTGGACATGGTGGTGAGCACCCAGTAGAAAGCTTCCACCCAGCCAATATATTCAACCCCTCGTTCTTTGCCCATGAAGTCGCGATAAAGGTTCATGTAAATAACCACAAAGGCAGCAAGAACTAGAAAAAAGCGTAAGAGGCGGGTCGCATTTTTGCGCCGGTTACGTTCCCTGAAGATAGAGGGCATGAAATGGATAGAATCTTTCACGACTATCTTTCTTTCCATAGATTGAATCTTAGCTAGGTGCGAGAAACTTTTGCGCCCAAAGTCGTAAGCATAGGAATAAGTTGCTTTCGGGTTGAAGACTTGCCCGTAATCGAAGAATGGTTATGCGGTGACCCTACTTGTTCAAATCAGCTTCTTTCTACTCCTAACCTTTTCACTCAATGCTGCTGAGAGATTGGTCAAGCTGGATGAACCCAAAGAATTATCTTCTGAGGCCATAATCAAGGATTGGACGAGGTTTAATGGACTGGGAGACGATGCCAAATCCCTAGAATCTCCTTTGTTGAAAAATTGGCCGGAAAATGGACCACGGTTGATTTGGTCACTTGAAAAAGGGGAGGGTTATGCCTCGCCGGCTGTGGTTGGAGATCTTTTGATCCTTTTCCATCGCTTAGACGGTAAGGAAATAGTAGAAGCCAGAAAAGCAGTTAGCGGAGATCCGGTATGGGAATACTCTTATCCTGTGGATTATCAAGACCGTTACGGATATTCAGCAGGTCCAAGAGCAAGCCCGGTGGTTTGCGATGGATTGGTTTATATTCATGGAGTTACCGCCTGGTTATCTTGTCTGGAAGTAAAAACAGGAAAGTTGGTGTGGAGGCGAGATTTAGCCAGAGAATATGATGTGCCCCGCTATTTTTTTGGTAAGGGATCCAACCCTATTGTGTCCGGAAATGTCTTAGTCTTAAATCTAGGGGGAGGCGGTGGGCAATGTATGGCAGGATTTGACCGCACCTCGGGAAAGACCCTGTGGATTTTGAAAGACGAGTGGGGGGCAAGCTATTCATCTCCGACTCTGGCGACAATTCATGACCAACAAGTATGCTTGGCTCATACGGGAGGGGAAAGCAAACCGGCAACTGGGGGATTATTAATATTTAACCCTGAAACCGGAAAACGGTTGGTACGATTTCCCTGGCGTTCGAGAAAATATGAATCTGCCACTGCCTGCCCACCTATCTACTTAGGTGATAACCATGTATTTATATCTGAATGTTATGAAAAAGGGTCAGCGGTTTTGCGGATCGCAGAGGATTTTACTCCCGAAATAGTCTGGGAAAATCCAAAGATTGGCATTCATTGGATGACCCCGATTGAAGTAGATGGATATTTATATGGAGTTTCTGGAAGGCACCAGCAAGGAGCGGAAGTCTTTTGTGTAAATTGGAGGTCAGGAGAGGTCATCTGGCAGGAACCTGTTGGTTGGCAGATGGAAATCGATGGCCGATCCATCCATTTACAACTCTTCCGGGCGAGTTTGTTGTATGCAGAAAAAAAATTCTTGTGCCTCTCTGAATTTGGTTCTCTGGTCCGGGCAAACTTTTCTCCGAAAGGATGGAAAATCGAGCAGCGTGCTCAGCTTTTTTTCTGCCCGGAAGCATGGACTTTGCCTGCACTGAGTTGTGGTCTGCTCTATGTGATGCAAAATGAGACGGACCGAATGAGTGGATTGCCACCCCGTTTACTATGTTATGATTTTCGCGGTTCATGAAGAGGGAGGAAAAGATACCAAACCTAGTTGAGGTTTTACCATTGGGCGGGTTTGATCACCCTTTGACTTACGGGGCTAAACAATCCTTGTATCCGAGCCTGCAGGTTGGTTCTCTGGTTCGTATACCCCTTGGGGCCAGACGAGTTATTGGGGTGGTTTCTTCGCTTGAGCCCGAACATATTCCACCGCGGGAAAAATTGCGCTTTATTTCTAACCTAGTTCAACCTGAGCCAGTGCTGAGTGCTGAGCTGGTAAACCTGGCAAAATGGGTATCTTCCTACTATGCATCATCCTTGGAGAATACCCTTGGTGCAATGATTCCTGCTTCCGTTCGCGATGGAATGAGTGCAAAGACACGAAGGATGATTGAAGTGAACCTTGTATCCGATGAAAAAATAAACAACCTTCTCGCCCGATCGCCTAAACAACTGGAGGCCTATTCCAAGTTAAAAGAATTACGCGGGAAAAGAGTGGATGCGGTGGAGTGGGAAAAAAATGAAGGTTTCTCCTCAGTGGTAATCGATGGTTTGGTCAAAAAAGGATTGGTCAAACAATCCGTTGCAGAAGTGGAACGGACTGCCTATGCCGACCAATGGAGTGAAGGGACGGACGATACCGTAGATTCCTTACTGGAGTTAACTAATGAACAAACCAGAGCGACCAAAGAAATTTTCGAGGATTTAAATTCAGGGAAGTTTCATACCCGTTTACTCCAGGGCGTAACTGGTTCCGGAAAGACAGAAGTTTATTGCCAGGCCATGGAAAAAGCACTGGCTAGTGGTGGTGGAGTCTTATTTTTAGTTCCTGAAGTTGCACTGGCTCCCCAGACAGTTGATCGTTTACGGGCAAGGTTTGGAAAGCACGGCGAACAGGTGGTGGTTTGGCACAGTCATTTATCTGCGGGTGAACGACTCGATGCATGGCGCAACCTTGCTCAGGGAAAAGCCCGAATTGTAGTGGGAGCAAGGTCTGCAGTTTTTGCACCGGTTATGAACCTCCGTCTTGTGGTGGTCGATGAGGAGCATGAGCCTGCATATAAACAGGAAGATGCCCCGCGTTATCACGGTCGTGATGTTGCGGTATATAGGTCTTATTTAAACCAGGCGGTCTGTTTGTTGGGATCCGCCACCCCCTCTCTTGAGACCGCTCGCAATGTGGAATGTGAAAAATATCAAAAGTCTGTACTTAGCCAACGGATTGATGGCCGAGAGCTCCCACTTGTTCACCTTGTTGATATGCGGCGGGAAGCACTTAAGCAAAAAGTCCCCCCCATTCTTTCCCAGCAATTAGTTGAGGCACTTAGGCAACGTTATGAGGACTGCGAGCAAAGTATCTTGTTTTTAAATCGTAGGGGGTTCAATACCACGCTGTTTTGCACGGATTGCGGAGAAGTTGAACAATGCCGAGATTGTAGCATTGCTATGACTTATCACCGGACCGACCATTTTCTTCATTGCCATCTGTGTGGATACCGCAAACCGGCTCCTCAAATCTGTGGAAATTGCCAGTCTTTGGAAATACGAAAAAAAGGACATGGTACCCAGCGGATTGAGGATGTAGTTGAATCGGTTATGCCAAAACGGGCACGGGTAGTACGAGTTGACGCCGATGTGATGACTAAAAAAAACCTTTTTCGTCAAATTCTCCGCGATTTTAGGCAGGGGGAAATCGATGTGCTTGTCGGTACCCAGATGATTGCCAAGGGCCTTGATTTTCCCCGCGTTACCTTGGTGGGAGTGATTGATGCAGACCTACCTTTGCGAATGGAGGACTTCCGGGCATCAGAACGTGCCTTTCAAATATTGGTCCAAGTGGCTGGACGTGCGGGTAGGGGAGACCGGGCAGGGGAGGTGTATGTGCAGACTTATGCTCCACACGAAAGTTGTATCCAGTTTTCCAGACGGGCAGAACTGGATGCTTTTTTAGAAGAAGAATTATCCCTTCGCAAAGAATTAAAATACCCTCCTTACCGTCATTTGATTCGTCATGTGTTTAGGGGAAGGGGTGAGGAGAAAACCCGTTTCTATGCCGATCAATGGAGGAAGAAATTAGACAGTTCACAAGTAAGTGGTGTTGAAATAAAAGGGCCTGCTGCTACTCCCCTTGCCAAAATAAAGGGATATTACCGCTATCATTTATTTTACCTTTGTTCTTCTGTGAATCATACATTATCCCAAATCCAAAAAATTCGGAGTGAGTTTCCTATAGATAAAGAAATCTTTGATTACTTGGATGTGGATGCCCACCAAGTTTCTTAAATCCTATTGCTGTAGGATAGTGAGCAAGGGAATTTGTGAACGCACACCATGTGGGTGTTTACGAATGAGTAAGGCACCGGAACCAGGAGGAAGGGTGAGGTCATTGATGGGAGCATTACCCCTGCCCAATTTTCTCCATCCCCCAGAATGTACCGTAATGGTTGGAGGATGAGTGTAAAATAGTCCACCGTGAATAATTGTAATCGAAGTAATGTACCCCTCATTACCCACCTGGGCGGTTGCCCGTGCTCCAAATCCACCACCTCCGGTTATGGATAATTCTAGAGTAATATTGGAGTCATATCCTTCCCCCGGAAAGCCGGTTGTCCAGGTTGCACTAGCATCGGCAATAAAATCTGTATAATTCTTACAATCTTTCAGTTCAAAGGTATTGTTAGTGATATTGGTAATCTCCCATTTCCCATTCACGGGTGATTCAATGATCATGCCCTCGCCTTGGTCTACAATATTTCCACTGGAATCGATTTGATCTTTGTTTTCATTGGTTAATCTGCCAAGTGCGGAGAATATGGTAACATGGAAACCATTGCTCAGTTCATGATTGCCCGTAGTGGTAACAATTACTCCTCCCGATACTGGGTTGGAAATAGAACTAATTTGTCCAGATTTCATCGAGAAATCAGTTTGAGTAAGCGCACCACCAAGCCCAGTGCCTGCCCGGGCTGATATCTTGGCATGTTTACGAATCTCTAAATTGGTCCCGTCATGCCAATATGTAGACCATCCAGAAGAATTTAGAATTTGTATATTATCTGCCAAGTCCTGCTCTTTATTGGCCAGCCAGCGAGAACTATTGGCTTCGTTGGAGGAATTATCTTCCGTGATCATTTCTATTCCAATTAGATCCGAAATTTTGAGTTCTGTCGGGTATGGATTGCTAATCAGTTTTGTCCTGTTGAATTCGGGGAAATACCAGGAAGCTGGAGTTTCCGCAGAGGTGCCTTGAATATAAAGAGTACAGTTAGTTTCTGCTCGTCTGGCGATAATAACGGACTGATCGGGAGAAATCAATTGATGGGAGGTTATTTGATTTGGAGAATCAACCATTTTCCATGCAGTACCGTCATTAAAGTGGGGAACATAGTCGGATGAATCTCGGTTCTGGTATGCAGGTTCCTTAAGCAGATAAACCCAGTCCGCCCGGCTCGCATTTGAATCATAATGAAGGAGGAGATCCGTACTGGACTGGCCAAAGAGGGATCCGAGCGTCCACCCCTTGACCACTTCTACGAGCTGCCCGGTTTTAAAAACTTCGCTTATCGTTGGTATGCCATCGGAATTGCCGGTATCGGCCGAATTATTTAATTCAAGCATATGGTCCGAATTGGAAAGGATGGGGAAGTGAACGCCGGAAAAGTTTGAATCTGGATCAATTAATTTTAAGTAATGCGGTCCACCTTCAATGGTAACCGATGGCGGTTCTTGATAGCCTCTCCCTTTTTCACTCACTGCAACTCCAGAGAGTTGAGAGCTATTGGTATCCCATATTGCCTCCGCCATTGCGGACCGGAAGACGGAAATTCCGGTAATTTGTTCGCTTGGGGGAGCAAGGTAAATATTTGGTTTATCCAGATAACCGGAACCGGGATGAGTTAAAAGAATGGAAGAGACGGATCCGTTTTCATCCAACTGAGCCACTGCTGTTGCTTGTTGCGAACAAAGCACACCTGCAGGTAGGGGACCAAGCAAGTTCCCTGGGTTTCCAATATCTGGAGTCCGGTAGAAGGTTACATTGTTCTCAGTAACTGATTTAACTTGGCCTCGATAAATCGAGGATTGTTTAACTCCTGGTGAAAATAGATGGAAAGATGGAGCGTCTAGGGAACCCGCTTTTAGATGGATTGAAAGAACGCCCATGGATTCACTGTGATTCGCACCCGATGTTGCTACTGGGTCGTAAAGCCAGAGCAATAAAGAGAGGATGAAAAATCCTTTTTGATTAAGTGAAACCATGGAGTTCTAGATCTAGCGTTTTAGAATGAGCCTATTTTTTATCGACCTTCTGGCCGGATTTTTTCCATCCCGAAATACCGGCGGATAAATGTCGAACATTAGTGTAACCAAGCTTTGCAGCAGCATTTGCTCCTCTCAAATAAGCCCGGCAACTTGGGCCGCCGCAATAAGCAACAACCAGAGTATCTTTTTTCTTTGGTAACAAACTTTCCAAATCTTTCTTTTGAGCAGAAAATTCAATCGCTCCCGGAATATGCCCATTGGCAAAAGATCTCGGTCCATTCACATCGATCACCGCTACTTTTTTGGAGGAAATTGCTTCTTGTAAATCCTTCACGGAAATATCGGGAAAGGTTGCCCCATGGATGAGGCTAGATACAAAAAGAAAGGATAGAATGAGTAGAATTTTATTTTTCATTAGGTTTTAATTTAAGATTTTTATTTATTATGGTGAGAAAGAATTAATTTGCTTTTACAATTCGGAGTCGAAGAAATTTAGGAGCATCCGTTTGCAGGGAATTATTGGCCAAGTAGGTATGCCGTTGCATGCCACCACCGATATTTATTTGATCTTTCAGAGTGACCGAGGCGGGCATCCAGGAACGTAAATCGATACTTTCCTCGATAATATAGTCAAATTGCTCTCCTGTTGCGGAGAGAGGGTTGGAATAGCGCACAAAAGATATTTGAGTTCTCCCCTCCGGAGACTTGCTTAGGAGTGGCATATTTTGACGATCGAAACTCAGAGAATCCATGCCGGTCGCTCTTTCAAAAAGATTGCTGTACCCATCGCCATCAGAGTCAAAATTATCTGCATCAAATTCGTACGAAATCTGTTCAATGGTCCACTCCGGTTGCATGTTTAATCTACGGTTTAAAAACCTTTCTTTGACAAGGTTGTATCTTGGGTCCCTTCTTCGGTTTTCCAACCAGTTGTACCTTGTCGGTTTTTGCACATCTAAAGTTCTGGTACGGGGATGGGCGGCGACAAAATTCTCAGTTTCTGGAAGATTGAAACTCAAAGTTACGGACCCGGTCTGATGGGCAATGATTTTATTGTTGGCCACAACTTCAACAATACTCGGGTTGGAACTGGTTAATTGTAACCTGCCTCCATTACTGGCATATGCACCAGGCAATTGAATTGCCCGACTGCCGTAAATAACAGGATCCAGGTCACCTTCTTTTTTCGAGTCAGTAAAGAGGATGGTAGGTCGCGTACGGTCAGATACTACAATGTTTAAATATGCCGTGGGGGCTTCGTTAACAAAAGCATTGCCGCTCTGCGAAGCCGAAATAATAACGGTGCCAGCAGAACCATCAAGGGTGACCACACCCATAGCATCGATAGTCGCCGGTCCGGATTCTATACTTAGAACAATGGGGAGTTTATAAACCGGATGACGGACTCCACTGGATTCTGCATATGCAAAAACTTGGAAGGGTGGGTCTTCCCGGACTTTCTCTGGAATTTCTGAAAAGTGGATATTTTGTTCATCTTTCTGAAAATCAGGATCGGAGAAATCAATAATTTCTAGAGTGACTGTTACCTGGTTAGCTGCAAAAAAGCGTGTATTGCCGGTTTGATAGGCAGTGATGGAAACCTTGCCTGGATTTAGTATTTTTGCTTGATCATCTGCAATTGCCAATACTGTAGGATCGCTACTTGAGTAGATTACCGGAAGTCCGGAAGATGAAATTGCCGATAAGGAAAAGTCCGGATCACTGGCTGCTTTGACCGGTAATTCCGCAAAGTCACCATCATCGGATTCATTGACCCCTAGCCAGGTAATGTATTGATTTCCACCAAATGCAGGTGCGTTGTCATAGTAGGGATGAAGTTCGGGTAGTCTATCCTCTAGTTGCCATTTATGGGCGAGGTAAGCCTCAACTTTCTGACGGTTCACAAAATTCAGGTCTTCAGAGAAGATCAACAGTTCAGCAATCTCTCCATCAAAAGACCGAGCTATGGTATCAAAAGGATTGGTCGAAGTATTCTGGGAACCAGAACCCATGAGTTCACCGTTAATCCAGAAATTCTGAGTGGGCACAGAAAGTTCCATCACGCAAATATTCCAGACATTGGCTGGTTGAACGGATGAAATATTCGGGTTGTTTAGATTGTAAGAAAGCGAGAAAAACCCATTTCCATTAGTGGTTATTAAATCACCTCCAAATATTTGGCTCTCTTCAAAAACATTTTGCCTAGCCAACAAAAATACTATGGCCGGTTCAGCAATTGGACTTTGTAAATTCAAGGCTTGATCTGGCTGACTAGTAAACTTAACCACAGGCTTGCCCATCAGTGATTTATTGGAGGTGTAATCAATCCATGTTGGCATCCTTGTTGAATTGGCTTCCACTGGGCTGTTGTTATTCCCCGATTTGTCTGCCCATAAACTGATTTTACTCCCTGCGAGAAAATTCTTTGCCTCGTCTTTCATACCATCGTTATTGATATCAATGGCATCCAGCCATAATGCCAATCCTGGGATGGAATCGGCGAAGAGATTTCCAAATCCAATTGAAAAAGATTTGCTTACTGGGGGAGCGGCAAAGAAACGTTCGTCACCCGCTTGAGTAGCAGTGATAGTGAGTTCTCCAGCATTTCGTACTGTTACACTATTTCCTTTAATACTGGCTAGGGAAAGGTCGGAAAGGGAAAAGCTTACCGGTAGACCGGAACTAGATTCTGCAGAAAGCTCGAATGGGAAATCTCCAACGGAACGATCGATTAAATCGGAGAAAGTTATATTTTGGTCTGATTTAATAACATTGAGGTAATTGTATTGCGGTAGGGCTTTCTCATATTGACTGCTTCCATTTTGCCTTGCAGTTATGCGGGTCGTGCCAGCACCGAGAATTTCAATGGTTTGGTAATCTCCTCCTCCTTGGTTGTAGATTTTGGCGATGTCATTTTGAGAGAGTGATTTATTGTAGAGTCGTAAATCATCGATCAGACCTGCAAAGGATAGGGTTTCGTCCCCGGCGAAAAAGTTACTAAAGCGGAAGTCTAGAGGGTTGCTGTTGTTTGCCTCTATTACTTCTTCGTGATCAACCACGATCTCACCATTTGCATAAATTTTCAGATTACCCGATTCCGGATCGTGAGAAATTGCAAGGTGAGTCCAGTTGGAATCATTAAGCACGCTTTGGTTTGAATTATAAATGGCGGGCGTATTATTTCCATCGGCGTAAAAAGCTAGGGCGATTGAACCGTTACCATCCTCCTTATAGAGTCGGAAATGATTCATGGTTTGTACTCCAAATTTTGAGATTATATTCATTTCCGAGCTTTCGGAACTAGTGGAATTAGAATCCGGTTTTACCCAAACTGAAAATGTATAGTCTTTTTCTATTCGGATAGGCCCAAAATTTACTCTGCCAGAATTTCCGTTCAATTGTAAGGCACCTGAAAATTTACCGTCCTTCCAAGCGTTATTTTCACCAACAGTTACCAAGTCTAGTAATGTTCCAGAATTTTGGCCCATTTGATCATAAGCTTCGGCATACTTCGTCTCATCAAACTTCCAATGAGATTTGAGAAACTCACTTTGAGTAACCAAAATTTTAGCGACATTCTCATTTTCCACCTCGTAGTAAAGGGGAAGTCCAGTCGTTTCATTGTTGTCCAAATCAATGGAGGTTCCACTGAGTAGGATGGGTGGAGATAAGGCCGGAATATCATTGAGTTCTTGGTCAAAAATAATGCCCTGTCTTTGTTTGTCACTAACCGTGAGGGTGCCATCAACATAGGTAAAGAAATATTTGTCGGATAGACCACCAGATCCTAGAATGGGGTAATCTCCAACTGGTGTGGGAGAGCCAACAGATCCATCTGGAAGATCAAGAGTTAAAGTAATGTTTCGGTCAAACCCGGACTCGTTGTCCTCGCCCACCAAACCGACCAAATCATAACCCAACTCGGGGTTTTGTTCATCTGGCTTTCTGAAATGATTGTGAATTTGCACAATCAGTTCTTTCTTAGCGATAAGGAATTCATCCAATACCTTTGGGGCTGCCTGGTAGGTAGCATTGCCATCTCCCGGTTGGGAACCTTCCAGTTTAACGACCCCGGTCTTGAGTATATTCAGGGTGGTCGGCATTTGGTTTGAAGAAAGCTCAGCAAATTCTTCTCCCTCCACGATCCTTACATTCACTGGTAAGCCAGAGGTGCTTGTCCAGTTTAGATCGATGGGGAGGTCACCATATTTTACCGAACTTAACTCCTCAAAGATAATGCTTTGTGTCCCTGGGTTTACAAAAAGGGTCATGTTTTCTTCATCGCTTCCGGAAGAATTTGAGGCCACCAGAGTAACATTAAAATCGAGACCTGATTGCAGGGGCGTTCCAAAAATTAAGCCCGATTTTGCATCGATTGATAATCCGGAGGGCAACCCAGTTGCGTTATAATCGGTTGGCCCTTTGAGCGTTTCCACCTGGTAGGAGAATTCTTCTCCATAAGTCGCAACTAAGGCCGAGTCGATAAAGTTAAAAGCATTCTCCCTTTCCTTCGGGCTTAGGGGATGGGCATAGATTCGGAAGTCATCTATAATTCCATTGAATGAACCGTATCCATCGTTGGATGTTTCCCCGAGAAAGAGGGTAGGAGCACCAGTGAGATTTCCTTTCGCATTAACTGCCGGTGCTGCCTCCTCGTTATTTATGTAGAGCCTGAGCTTATTTCCATCCCACCAAAGAACAATATGGATCCAGGCACCCAACGGAATGAGGGTGGGTTCTGTAGTGCGCCAACTCGAGCCCACATAGACATTTGAGCTTAAGTAGCCGTCGGAGATGAATAAATTGAAGCGACCAGAAGAAACAATGGATGCATCTGCATCATTGGTATTCATCCAAAAACTCATGGAAAAGGAATCCCGTAGAGTGGTTTCCTCATCGGGTTCATTTAGTGTGCACTTGATTTTCAGGTCGTCAAAGAATTGAATTGCCTGTCCATTTCTACCAGCGATCGAGTTATTGATAAATAGATCAAAACTCGAATCATTTCCATCGACTACTCCATGGTTCTCAAAACCCGAGGAATCGATAATATCGATGCCATCGAGGGTGTCAAATTTCCAATGTAAAATTGCATCCTTAGGCAGAAGAATGACAGGAACATTATCAAACACGGGAGGGAATGATTCATAGCGATGTGTACCAAAATCACCATCACCATTACCATAGATGGTCTGTACTTCTTGAGTACTAAGAGTACGGTCGTATACCCGGAAATCATCTATGGCAGGGGAGAATCTGCTTCCCCCTGCGAGAATATTACCAATAGTTCGAATACCTAAGGAACCTCCACTGGATAGGGTTTCACGATACTTTTCTTCTCCGTCTATGTATAAAGAATAGCCGCCAGTGTAGGAGGTCAGTGCAAACTGATGCCAAACCGGAGACTCTTCGGTACCAGATAGGTTGGTTGCATAGAAATCAGAGTCTGAAATACCATCGAGAATAAATAATTCGCTGCCCAATAAGAATGCAGGGTAACTCCCTCCATCCGACCAAGTTAGCACATATTCATCACCAGATGGATTATTTATGGGATATTGGAACCATGTGGAAATACTCCAATTTGCTTGGGTGAAAGATAGTTCATTGTAGTCAAGATCGATTTTGGCATTGTTAGGATCGATCGAATCAAAACCTATGCCCGAAGTAAATTTACCTTCGGTGTTCAGATCGGCATCAATAACGGTACCGTGCCTTAGGGTTTCGGAATAATCTTCAACGACCGAACCGCCTGTCTCGTTAAACGGATAGTACAGGACTAAGCCTTGATTAACTGCAAAGCCAGACTCGGCAAGATCTTCAAGTAGGCCCCATTTATGGGCTAAGTAGCCTTCGATCATCTCCCTCTCAAAAGGCTCAAGAAGGCGATTAAAAATGAGAATTTCTCCAATGGCACCAGTGAGCATACCAAGGTTGGTTCTTGGGTCTAAGCCAAGGGTAATTTGCTGAAAAGATTCATTTTCCCCCCTAAAGACATTCAACCAGTTGTAGGAACTCGCTTCCAGTACCCACGGGTTCTGACCGTCATCTCCACCAATAATAACCCCGTCTCCATAAGCACTCGCAAAGATATTGAGAGGGCCGCTCAAATTACTTAGAATTCCCACCTTCATTGATTGACCGGAGGAAAATTTAACGGAGGGAAGGGAGCCAAAACCGCTTTGCTCATAGGTAGGCATCTGAGTGATAATGGTCTGGGTGGCATCTTTAGCATTTGCCGACTTATCCACCCATATGGGGATACTCGCCTGATCAAGTATGGAATCTCTCTCGCCATTTCCATCTATATCAGATGCATCTAACCAAAGAACTAGACCGTCCATACTAAATTTGGTGAATTGAGTGTCGATGGTTTTGAAGGTAAGTATCTGATCTGCCCAAGATTCTCCGGCAATATTCTTAGCATATGCACGAAAGTAATATAACCGGTTCTCCTCAAGATTTTCAGAAATAGTACTTTCCAATGTGCCGATATCTGCGAACTGACTGAGTACAACTTTGTAATCCCATGAGGAATTATCGTCTGGATTGGTGATAGTGGAATTTGAATCAATTCTCTCGTCTCCCCAAAATATAGTTACTTCTGCCGGATCTCCGCCAACACTGCGTGAGGTTGTTTGATTAACTAGAATACCAAAAGGATCTAGGTCAGAGTATGGGTGTGAAGCCGGCAGCACATTATCTTGCAGACCCCACTTGTGTGCCAAGTAGCCTTCTAGTAGGGATCTTTCCAGCGGATTTAGTTCTCCGGAGTAAATGATAATCTCAGCAATCTCACAGGCTGAGTTTTCACTTCCCTTGCCACCAATCTGTAATTGTCCGGGACCAAATGTCTGGTTATCAGATTCTCTAGAATCGAGTACTTTGAGCACTCCATCCTGCCAGAACGAGGCTTTCGGATCTCCTGAATTATCTCCAATGGTCCCTAGGTGAATGTGCCAATCATTATCAACAGGATCGCCAAATATAGAAATATTACCTCCCGCACGCCACAGACCGATACCATCTTGATGAAAGCCGAAGTAAAAGTCGTTATTCCTGGATGTAATTATCTGCTTGTTACTACCTCCAGTAAATCGAGCAAGGGTAACAATGGTATAGCCAGTCTGTTGTAGTAGAGAATTGAAATTATAACCGGTCCACATCTGGTCATCTTCTCCGTCAAAACTAACAACGGGATTTCCCTTGAGACCAAATGAAAGTAATCTGGGATTTCCATTCACACTGGAAAAACTACGATCTTGGTTTGGTCGGCCTGATTGATCCTGCCATTTTATCAAAGCTTCCCCGTTTTGACCTTTAATTTGATCAGCATCAAACCACGCTTGGATTCCTTGTATGGTATCTTGGTCGAAACTTTCTCCTAAGGAAATTTCCTCCTCAATAATCTCACCACCTATTGATTCGAGGTTTGCCCTCAAGATGACCGATTGAGGTCTGGCTTCCATTGGAGGGAATGTTTTGATTATTGGCTTTTCAACTGCCCGGTATTCAACCAACCCAGTTTGGTTGGCATCTCCAGCGTATACTTGGGCAATTTCATTTTCTGAAAGTCCGCGTTCATAGACTCTGATATCATCCAAAGTTCCGAGGAAAGCACCAAATCCACTCAGTGCAAATTCTCCTTGCGGTAATCCCACTGAAGGAATGTTGGTATGAGTAGGAATGATTCCACTTCCAGACCCTGTCACTGGTCCATCGACCAATTTTCCGTCTAAGTAAAGTTTTAAGGCTTTGGGTGTTTCCCCATAACTTACAGCAATATGATGCCAATTTGGGTCAATTTCGTTGGCTTTTTTAAGGGTTGAGGATCCTGGTGGGGGGGTAGAGAAATAAGGATGAGTAAAGGGAATATCACCATTTAGTCCCCACTTGTGGGCAAGATAGCCCTCAAATATCTGTCTTTCTTCATCGTTGATCGCTTTGGTGAACATCAGTAATTCTCCGTATTGATTGAATGTTCCATTGTTGAAGTCTCCGATTCTTACAGGATGTAACACACTTGAGGGTAGGGTGGTGTAGACATTGTTTGTTGAGCTGGTCAAGGTACCATTGCTCCAAATGTAGCTATTAGAGTTACTCCCTCCGTATCCCTTCACCAATGTATAGATTTGGGGTTTTTGATCAGCATAAGACAATGCACCTCCGTGCTGTTTGGTTCTGCCGCTAACACCATCATAATACCAAACTCCGAGTCCTTGACTATGGCCCAAATTCATCTTTCCAATACAGAAAGTGCCCACAAATCCCCACCCCCTACCTGATCCTTTCCAGACCATACTATCCCAAGTGTCCAACCCAGACCATTTATGTACAAACATGACCGATAATTGCTCTAAGGCATCAAAAGCATTGTTTGTATTTGTAAGATCAAAATAGGCATTACCAGTTTCAATACTTGGAAAACCGCCATCCAACCCTGCATTTCTATATTTAGGGGATCCTGCTGCTCGAACTGCATGAAAACCATTTCCACTCTTGTCTCTCCAATAGCCCACGGTATTTCCATCATTGGGTGGTCCAACCGCTCCTGGTGCATTACCCTGGTCCATACTTTCTAAATCTGCAGCATCGAGCCATACTTTTAGGTCCCAACTTTGTTCCTGGAGGGGAGTGAACGGTAGTTCATTGGAGGTATCTTCAATCAACTTTGTCGTGCTTACCTCGGTAAAGTTTTCATTTTCTATAACTTGTGCTCGCAATCTTCCCTCATCATTGACCAATAAAATACCATTTCTCTCGGTACCCTCATCAAAAATTACCTGTTTGCGGGATCCAACAATTGGACGACCGGTGATATCATCATTATAAATTTCTAATATTTGATCTTCAGAAAGAGCAGTCTTGTAGAATCTTAAGTCATCAATTTTACCAAAGAAATTATCATGTTCCAGAGGGTGATTTCCACCCACATTCCAAAATAGACTATCCGATAAGTCTGCTGCGATTCCTCCAGGTAATTCTTCGGATTTAACCACCTGACCGTTGATAAATAATTCAATCGATGAATTTTGTTCATTTACTGAGACGCCGACTTGGGACCAGTTCGCCTGGTTGACTGCTTGGTCGGACTGAATCAAGAGAATGTTGTCCTTGTTAATATAACGGAAAGATAGTGTGCCATCGCCAGTTAGACCCAATTGCAGAGGTCCTCGCCTAACTAGTGATGCTAGATTAGATGTCTGGAATAACTCGTTTTGGTTTTGGGCAGATGGATGAATGGTTGTGAGGGATGGGGGACCGGATGCACTGGTGGGCGTGGCGAATCGCACCTCCAATGAAGGGGTTGCAGAAGTGACTGCATGGTAAATGGCTAGGCTGTAATTTCCTTCGCTCAACTCAATCGAATCAATTAAAACATTGCTCTGATTTTCTCCCTTGTAGCGAAGAATTCGCTCATCTTCTTCAAAGTATCCGTTTTGGTTTTTATCGAGCCAGAATGCAGCCTGTTCACTGGTATTAAGCAATTCCCATTGGTAGGAACCGACTTCTTTTGCCTGAAAAATTCCAGTAAAAAGAGTCAATGAATTTTGATAGTTGTTTTGATCAGTCAATTGAATGGAATAAAAGTCCGAGCCTTCTGTAAATTTTAACTTTCGGTTGAAATCAAATTCCAATTGGTCGGTCATATTCCATTTGTTTGCCAAATAAAATTCAATATCTCTGCGGTCTGCATCGGATAGCTCTGTGTTAAAAAGTAAGAATGCTGATACCTCGCCCTTACTTGTCTCATTCAATGCATTGCTCCAACCTCCAAATCTAATCCTTCCTGGATTTGGCCAATTGTTATTAGCACCAGTTCCATTTATTACTTGGGCATTTAGATCTTTCCATGCACTGCCTTGATCAAAAGAATTCATGGTCACTGAGTGAAGGTGCCAACTTGTATCCGCTGGATTCGAACCTTTGTGTAACCATCCATTAAAATAAAATCTGTTGTTAATACCAGAATGGTAGCCCAATAGCCAATTGTGATGACTGGAGATTAATCGTTCATTATCTCCCCCCGTTTGTCTAGAAATAGCAAATATGCTGTAATTCTTGCTGGTATAACTTGAGTTTGTCCCAAGCATGTCATCACCATCAAAATTTACTGTCCATTTTCCGGTGGAGTACTTACGGATCGGGTTGCCCCAGACCAAATCAAAATTATATCCCTGCCCAATAACACTGTTATTCCATTCAATAATCGCATTGGTTGATTGATTGATATCAAATGTTGACTCATTGCTTGCATCCATCCAAATGAGTAAGCCCGGTATATCCAGTGGACTGAAAGTGTTTAGATCAATCGATTCATCATCTTCTAGTGTGGATGAGAACGTGGGTTGTAGGGCTAACAGATTCTCAATGTTTTCAAAGTAATAATCACTGTTTTCCAGATTGAAAGAAAATGCATTTAATTTTCCACCAGTAAATTTTTCGCCCACTTGATTTGGATTTACCCAGAGGGATATTGAGTAGGAGTTCTGATGTAAATTGGATAGCGAATCTTGTGCGGGAATTTGTACATGGTCGACCGAGTTTCCTAAAACCAATGAGTCACCATACTTTCCGGCATCTGACCAAACCGCATCTCCCATTAAACTGGCTTCCAGTTGATCGAAATTTGAATCATATGCAATCTTGCCAAATCCCAAATCAAAAGGAAAATGAGCGGCTAGTTCCTTGTACTGTGTGATTGCAGGTCCTGCATATAGATTTGGATTAATTTTCATCCATGTCATGAATGTTCGTCCTTCAAACGGTTCATTCAAATAGCCAGTGTTTGTGGGATCTAGATTGATCCAGTCATCCCCTCCGTCCAGTTGCAATGCATTTCCAGAATGACCAGTGACCCTGGATTGATTGGCGTCCTGACCTTGGATCTGTGCATCTATTAGGGGAATAACCGAGTCGATTGCCAAGTTGCCTGAATCCTCATCCAATCGCCAAAATGCCAAGAGGTCTTCTTTGATTTCTGGTTCACCGGTAGACCAGTCTGAACCGTCTGAACTGGATGCATAGGCACGAAAGAAATATCTCTGTCCTGGCGAGAGACCGCTTACAATGGTTTCAAATTGACCTGCAGGAAGTGGGTTGCCCTGATTGATGGTAATGTTGTGCTCCCAGTTGCTAAGTGATAATCCGCCATCCGTTGATCCATAAAAGATGGTAACTACAGGGTTTTCTTGATCAATATTGGTTAATTCACCCAAAAGAATTACAGACTCGTTGGAGTCTGGTTCCGCAGAATAAAGTTCTATAACCGGAGGTTGGCGAGTGAACGAGGTAGTGAACTGCACACTTCCACCACGGAACAAGATCGCTATTTCAGAGGAGGATAACCCTCGGTCATATATTCTTATCTCATCCAAAGTCCCTTCGTATGCATTACTTTGCAAATTACTTCCTATTGATAGGTCACGATCCGTCCCGGTTTGAATAATTGTGTTGCTTGGTTGCATAACAAACGGATGGTCGCTTGGTAGGTTACTTAGGAGTCCCCATTTATTTGCAAGATAGCCCTCGATTTCATTTTGAGAAGTTGAGCTTACGGTTTCATCAAGAACGATGAATTCGGCTATGCTACCGTCGAAGAAGTCGGAAGTTGTGCCTGCATTTGCACCAATGGTGATTCCATTAGTAAGATTGTTAGTGCCCAAATTAAGACTGGAAGTACTCGTACCATTTAAGCCTAGTAAACTGTTTGATGTGTCAAAAACTGCGGTCATTACAAAGTAACCATCGGGGGTACTGAAAGTACTATCTTGCCAGCCACCGTTGTCCCAACCAGCCCACATCTTTATTTTTCCGGACTCATCAAGTGCTACCAGACTTCGAGCTGAGCTGATTGCTCCATCAAAGATATAGTCCCGTCCTGTTTCGTTATTATTAGTCTTAGCGACAATAAAAATCGAATAGGACTGGCTGATGTTTAAACTGGTGGACGATATGGAATCATCGGTGCCGTCAAAATTGACAACAGGTTTTTCATCTAGTCCAGAAAGAATGAGGGTAGGTTTCTTGGTTGAAGTAGACTGGATGGCATGAAAGTCATTTCCACTTTTATCTCTCCATTCATGGATGGAGTCTGATGAATGTGAAATGCTAGTTAGATCGGAGCTATCCAACCAGAGCGAAGTTGAATATTCTTCTGGTGAGAAAGCCAAACTTTCTTCGAATAATACTGGGTTACCGTCTAGGTAAACAATTGTCTCATCAGCATAGGTTGAACCTGTGGGTAAAGTTACCACAACATGATGCCAAGCAGAATCATTAATTACTGGTACGGTTGTTAAATTAACACCACCTCCAAAATCTAATGATAATTTACCGTTCCTCAGTTCGATTTGCCAAGCTTTACCCGGTTCGTCCGCACCCCAGTCTATTAGAGTGGCATTATGGTCTTGAGTATAAATCCAAAAAGAAACCGTACGATCATTGGATAAGGGAATGCCTTTGTAGCCCTTAACTACAACCGATTGTGAATTCTCACTATTGAAATAGAGTCCTTTTCCATAGCGGGCAAAGATGCGGTTCCCATCGTCCATGTTTACAAGAGTACCTGGGGAATTCCCAATTTCATCGGGGACAATAGTTCCCTCGACTTGATCAAAACTCCACCAATGGATCAGACCTTCTGTGGTAGGTTTGCTCCAAACTTCAGATGATACAGAATTACTGGCCATCCATCGGTAATAGTAGGGAGAGCCAAGGTTTAAGTTGTCGATAAATTGTGACACTCTGCCTTCAGAGAAACTTCCTTCCAGAGAGTAATTGTTATCCCAAAGGCTTGGGTTTTCCTCCCCGTTTGTTTCTCCCCAGAAAACGGTCATGGATACATCTTCTCCACCATTGGATTCGATCATCGCCGTGGCAAGTGCACCATTCGAACTTAGGTTTCTTGGTTTAACGCTGGCAATTTTTGGTGCCGTTTTTTCTACGATAATGCGTTGAGTAGTTTGATGTGTACCCGCTTGGTTACTCGCGGAAATATTAAGATCAAATGTTCCAACTTCTTGGGGTACTCCAATAACTTCAAGATTTTTCGAATCAAACCCTAACCCAAGTGGCAGGCCATCAACCTTGACGGAATCGTAAGATCCTTCGATTGCGATTTCGAATTGAAATTCGACTAATTCCTCGTAGAGATCATTAGCCGCAAACAACTGGGAGATTTCCAAAGGAGAAAGAACATCGTCATAAATCCGGAAATCATCAATTTTACCACTCATATAGGAGTCAGGATCTTTACTCCCTCGTCCAATCATTAGAGGTTCGACATCACCGGTGTTGATCAAGGCTCGGTTTTCAGAGCCGAGCAATTGTCCATTTATAAAAACTGAAACATTCACGCCATCATAAATATGGGTGAATAGATTCCATTGGTTTCTAAGTTCAAAAGCATGAGAAACCGAAAAGCTCCAGCCATAGTGATCGCTTACAAATGAGCTAAAGCTATCCTGAGAAAGATTTCTTATGCCCCAAAACTTGTCCGTCCCGTCGAAGTTTGATCTTTGACCAAAACCATAAGCCCCAGCTTTTTCCCCAGGCTGAAATGGGTTCAATGATAACCAAAACGATACCGTGCGAGTATTTTTACCCGTTAGTCCAATTTTTTGGGCAGCTGGTTCAGTCCATGCATACCCACTCAATCCGTCAAACTCAATTGCTTGACCAATTTTTCCGGCAACTCGTTTAATCTTTCCGGCAAGTGAAGCGTGAGTCTGACCGACAGAGTCCTTTAGAATAAATCCCTGATCTTCTTCCATGGGCCAGTGAAGTTTTAAGTTTTCCGGTCTGGTGCTTACCAGGATGTTTTTCTTTTCCTTAACCGAATTATCGAAACTTAAGAATTGAGTGGTATTTTCAGTAATTTTCGGGGGTGTAATAATGAGAACCCTTCCATTACCTGAATCGATCACACCTTGTTCAATCTCTCCGGGCGAGGCCAGTAAAATTTGGCCATCACCTGCTCCTTCATTTCCGCCCAATACCCGAATCATCCCATGGTTATGAATGTTATCTGCAAAGATTTGGACTGTCCCGCCAGACCCTCCACCTCCAGGTTTGGAGGAATCTTCGTCAAATCGACCGTTTCCACCTGAGGCAGAAATTAAGGCACCACTTGCTAGAATGAAGTCCCCGTCTGCATGTATTTGTAAAGCACCTCCTCCGGCACCAGAACCCTGGAATGAACTCCCGCTCGAACCACTGCTTCCAGGCACAAGAGCCTTGCCATCGGTATTGTAGTGATAAGTTGCTCCCGTACCTCCACCAAAGTCAGTGGACATTGATCCGCCAGGTCCATATCCGGGCAATGCCTCTGAACTTCTACCGCTCCATGGATTGAGTACTCCAATACCGCCATAGCCGTTATCGATGGACGCATCCTTGCCATCCAGAATGAAATCCGAACCGATAACAATATCTCCACCCGCAACAGTTTGTATCACCATTGGTTTATCTCCCCGCAGGATGACTTCGACCTCTGGGCCAATATCGACATAGGTAAAGGTAAAAGTGCATATACTGAATAGCCAGGGATCTTCAATTCCATGAGAGAAGGATGTCGAAGTGATTGCACCTTCTCCATGTGCCCCTCCCTCAACTAGGAAGCAGCCAGATTTTGTATCAAAAATTAAGGTTCCTTCATCCAAATCAATTGAAGAGGCATAATAACTACCACCGAGGAAGATAGAACCTGGATTACTCATCCATTCTCCATTCACATCTACATCTCCGAGATAAACATCTGCCTGAGCATGGAGAGCAACCCTGCCACCGCTTGAACCCCTAGTTTGACTAGTGCCTGTCAGTTTCACTCCCTCACCCGCTTTAGCTTCAATTTTACCAAGGTTTTGGATTGATTGACCATCGAGACGAATCGATCCGCCCGCCCCAGATGCGGAAGATCTCACTCCGTTGCCACCATTGGCAGAAACAATTACATTGGGCTCAATAATGAGCTTCCCGGCAGCTTTGAGTTGAATCGCACCACCTCCTGCACCCGAACCATCCTGACTGGATGATCCTCCGGAACTGCCTCCAAGTAAATCAACAAGAGAAGGGTGTCCAGTCTCCACGGCTCCTCCTGACCCATGGCCGCCATGGCCTGCACCATGCCCTTGTTCCGAGGCTTCATTCGGTTTACCAGGTCCTTTGCCCAGTTGTTGACCGGATGGTACACCATCGTAACCACCAATTAAACCAATACCACCACTGCCTGATAATTTTGATGCATCACCACCATCGGCCCGCAAATCGGATCCCATAATCAAGTCTCCTGAGCGTGCTTCTAAAATCAATCCGTTTTTCCCCTTCAGGTTAATGACTAAACTTCCGCCTAATCGAACTTCTTCAAAAACAAAGTGACATACGGAGTAGGGCCAAACCGTTCCGTCTGTATGTCGATAAGAACGGTCTTCAATAATTCCATAATACTTGGTGCCGTCGGAGTGCTCCATAACTCCCAAGTTTGTATCTATGGTCAACGTGCCACTAAAGTAGAGCAAATTAGCTTGCTCAAGTAATCGATCGAAACGGATACTTCCTCCCGATCCACTGGTTATTCCTTCTCCCGGTTCTGCTAAAAGGTTTTGATCACCTTGGTTATTTAAGCTCTCTCGGCCGCTTAGGAAAATTCTACCTCCTGCACCGCCATTTGCTCCTCCGGTGACATCAAGCATTGAATTCTTGGTGAGGGAGAGATCATTGGCTGATAACCGGATTGAACCTCCCGAGCCTCCTGCACTACCTCCACTGCCATTGCCTCCTATGGCAAAAATGGAACTATCAATTATCAGGGAACCATTAGCATCCACTGCGATGGCACCACCTCCACCACCACCGGTTGTATCGACGACATATCCACCACCGCCACTACCACCTAGAAGGCTTGTGATTTTGCCGTCCCCATAAGTTCTACCCGAATTTTGAGAGGCGTGCGAACCAGTGCCTCCATGACCTGCTCCTCCGGGGGTGGATGAGGATGTTCCTCCGCCCGGTCCCTGACCCCGTTCATTGACTGCACCTCCGGCATAACCACCAGGGCTTGGCTTTGGTGTTAGTGAATTATCCCCATTCTGTCCTGAGAGATCAATGGTACTCCCGAGATATCCGTCCCCACTTATCTGAATATTCAAAGAGGCATCCCCGGAGACAATAATTTCGAGATCCCCACTTAAGCTCAATTGATCAAAGATAAAATTACAGACTTTAAAGGGATAGGCATTTCCCAGATCATCATAATAAGTTCTTTGCGAGACTAGACCATTTCGCGTATCTCCGTTGGTGTGTTCCCAAGTGCCAAGAGTAGTATTGATAAAGAGCTTGCCCGTTTCATAGCTTACTCGATCTTCAGCTGTAAATTGATCCGTTTGAGGAGCCCAGGAATAACCTCCGTCATTGGAGGCAAATGTACGATAGAAATAGGATTCGTTAGGAGAAAGTCCACTTATATCAGCTTGGAACTTACCATCATCAATTACCCAGAATTCAACTTCTCCCCATTGGTGGCCCCATCCCTGAAATTGAGGGAGTAAACGAATAGCCTGCGAATTCACACCCTCGAGTGAGAATTCCACCCATTTACCTTGTTCCACGGGGCCAACTAGTTCATCAATCGTACTGAAATGATTGAAGTTAAGTTCATCATCAGCCGTATATATCTGAATTAGTTTAAGTTCATCATCTCGAGCGAAGGGCTGGAAATAAAGCCTCGCTTTGTTTAACTCCCATGACCGTTTAAAACTGAATGTGATTTGCGGGTCTACGCCATACCAGGCAGTCCAAGTCGATCGCCACCCATTTTTAGGTTCCAGTCCATCAATCAATTTAGAAGCAGGATAGCTGGCTCCTTTATCATTAGGCTCAGGAATTGCCTTTACCAAAATTTCATCGGGTTCAAGTTTTCGTAAACCCTTCCTGATTCTGCCAAGGCTAACCGTATTTTCCCACATATCCAGATTTGTACCTCCATCCGTATTTCCCCACAGCAGGGTTACCTCTGCGGATGGCTCTGAAGGCACAGGTTTATCATTTCTAAAAGGATGCGTAGGTAATAGACTAGTTTGTAACCCCCATTTATGTGCCAAGTAACCCTCAATTTCACGAACCGCATTGGTGGGTAATTCTTCATTAAAAATAAGTAATTCAGAAAATGTGCCTTTCCAGAATCGACTGC
This sequence comes from Opitutales bacterium, assembly GCA_900299365.1. Lineage (GTDB taxonomy): Bacteria > Verrucomicrobiota > Verrucomicrobiia > Opitutales > Seribacteraceae > Chordibacter. The sequence continues at coordinate 21,069 of OMJS01000197.1, read as the reverse complement.
CGATAGGATTTTTGGAGAAATTTGATGCCCGGACAGGTCCAGTTGTTGTGATGCTTATAATACTGGGTGATCCGGCGAGATAGTCTTGGGCAAGACCATCTTTCCATTGACCATTCTCTTGAAATGAACCGTTGATCAGACTCGGGTCAGTTAGTCCTTCAAGGTCTGAAAGATCAAAATCGTCAATATTTTCATCGCTTAACTGTAGGAATTTCCAGATAGTAGAGTCGCCTGTTTGAAAAGCGTAACTCTGAGAATGTCCAAGTAGAAATCCTCGGTTGCCCGATACTCGTTTGGCCACGATGAACACGGAACGGATCGAATTGATCGAACGCTCAAAGGTTAGGAAGTCATTGCCATCAAATTGCACAACATTCTTTCCATTTAATCCACCCATGCTTAGCCCAGGTCGATTTTCGGAAGTCAATTGGGTGGCATGATTCCCATTTCCGGATAGATCGAATAAGCCTGATATCGGAGTGGGGGGAATATGAGTAGGATTAAATTCCAGTTTGTAGGGGTGGTCATTTGGCAGTTTATTTGTAAGTCCCCACTTATGTGCAAGGTATCCTTCAAATTTTAAACGTGTTTCTTCCGAAGCATCTTGGACTACAATAATTTCACCAATTTTACCATCAAAAGGCATCATGCTTCCGAATGGATTATAGCCAGTGCCAATTGATGCAAACGGATTGGTGTCTAATGGATATTGATCTGGGTTCGAAATTTCAGATGGAGTTTGTTCTGACCCATTGTAAAAGAATTTAGAAGTATTATAATCACTGCCGTTGTTTCTGCTCCAAACTTGCAGACTAGCCACATTGGGTTCCACCGGTGAATAGTTTACTTCGCCTCCATTAAATCGCCAACTTCCTGGTGCAGTAGAAATAATACGTGTATTTGCCTGGCCACCTAAATGAAAAACAGGAGCAGTACTTAGCCATTCATCGGAACCTGGGACTCCAAGGAGATCAATTTCAGCTAATTCAATTTGTTTGGAATTGTTGAACTCATCCTGATTATTGAGAAATGTTATACGATATGAGCTAAAGTTCTGGTCGTTTTCGAATGCAATTAAAAGGCTTTGATTTGGGCTATTGAATTCAGGGATTAATGCCTCTCCGATGCTCGAGTAAGAACCATTGATCTCCAGACCCTCAATCATGAAACTGGCGGGGTCTCCTAAGCGGTCATCGCTGTTGCTGGAAGTAAAGGAAACAGCAGTTACTCGACCCGGGTAGGGTAAGTCAATAGTCAAGGATGACTGGTTGCCATCCGGATGTAGGTAAGTGGTCGATAAATCTTGATCCACGGCAAATTGAGGCCCCTTGGTTTCTTCATAAGTGTTCGGTGCGGCAGAAATATTGTTTTCTGCACTGTGCAAACTAACTCTGAGCGAATCAGTTATTGAAACTGCAAAAACTGAAAGGTCCGGATTTTTGCCCAGTCCAAATCTTGAATTGATGGAGAGAAAATCTTTTTCTCCGTCAAAATCCACAGCGGCCAATCCGTTTATTACATTATTAATAATGGCCGGACGATCGAGTAGTTCAGCCTGAGAAAATTCGTTTTGATTGGCAGTGTCTTTCCATGTTTTAACAAAATTTTTGTTTATGGTGCTGGAATCGTTGGCATCAAACCATGCCTCTAAACTGGATTCATCACTAGGAGTCCATACAGGAGGTGCACTAGCATATGGATGAGACGGGTCCATGGTAAGCATTTGTTTCCATCGATGACTTATGTAGCCTTCCACCTTTTGCCTCTCCTCCTCGGAGAGAACTTTATTAAAGGCGATAAACTCACCTATTTCAGATGTTGAATAACCTATGTTAGAGGCGTATCCACCAAACTGAAGAAACTTCGGCATATGCCTATCATTATTGGTCGTCGCTCCATTTGGAAACTGGGTGACATTCCACAAGTCAAGCCACACATTTGTGGTGTCAGACAATTTATTTACATCAACTGTTACGAGATGGAATAGAGTATCACTTTTCTGGAGAAATCTGGCATTTTCTGGAGTTGTGCTTACTGATAAATTTGAAGAATGAGAAATGCTAGATGCAGTATATAAAGTTCGGTTGCGTATATAAATTGTTGATCCACTGATGTAAGAATAGTAGTTGCTTGATACTTGACTCTTTATTTCAGCTAAAATTCCTTCGAGTGTTTCGGTTGTACCAGTACTAGTTGCGTTGTACTCACAGGAAATACCATTGATGACAATTTGAAAACTTTCCCCGATTGTTACGGTAGAATTTAAAGTAAGCTGATGAGACTCTTGGTCGATAGTACTTACTGGACCTCCAAGGTATGTGTATCCTAATTTATCGTATCCAAATCCAAACCCCCAGGATCTTTTCTTAGACCGATCGGAAATAATAAAATTATTTTGGTATTCTTCTCCTTCATCAGATGCGTAGCGAGCAACCGCAAACATGGTGAAGTCACCCGTACTTGTGTCCCATTCTTTTTCAGTGTAAAGAGAATCTCCTCCTGCCTTTCTGTCAGATTTAGAATTTTGTTTCGATTCAAAGCGAACAACCTTAAGGTCAGTTCCATATCCATAATCGACTAGTTTTGGATGGCCTTGTGCGATCATGTTGTATCCATTCCCGCTCTTGTCTATCCATTCCGCAACATCCTCATTGCTCAAGGTCAAACTATCCGAGTCATTGGCATCCAAGTGAAAGACAACTTCCTGGACCACTCTTGGGTGCCAAGGAATTGGATCAGGTGTATCATTTGTATCATAGTCCACTCCATTGGCCGAACTGCTATCTAACCACAATTGTAATCCAGGATAGTCCTGGGGAGAGAATTCCCCAGGTTTGAGAATACCTCTACCTGGATTGATTAATTGACCGGTCAAGGAGGCCGTGGACTGGCGAAGGTTAGCCGGGCCTAAATTTATGGCGATTGGACCATTCGTTGGTCCGGTAAATCCAACCGGGGTAATTCCCTGAGTCACAATCTGGCCAAAGGTCGGACTATCGCCATTCCAAGGATGTGAAGAGGGCAGGGCAATTCCCCACTTATTGGCAAGATAGCCTTCGATTAAGAGACGATCGGTCTCCTCAATTTCTCCTTTGAAGATTAGAATCTCTCCAACCTGACAATTCGAGAATTCACGCAATTGACCGGATCTCCAACCCCCGAGCAAAAGTGTGGATGGAAGAAAGTTGGAATTATGAGAACCATTTGGACCACCTCGATAATAGGAACCTGGAATGGCATCGTTCCAGATCCTTGCTGCCGGGTCACTGCTCTCTTCATGTCCCTGATGGAGGACCTCAAAGAGATGAAAATCCAAATCCATGGCAAACCCCTCATCAACCCAGCCATTAAAGAAATATCTGCCAAGAAGTCCCCCATGGTGACCCATTAACCAATTCCAATTGCCTGAGGTAATCACTCTTCCGCTCAATCCACCGGTATATCTGCTTATGGCAAAGGCAGAAAACCCAGCGTTTTTCCAAGAGGTATCGGTATGCAAGGAGTGTGAGTTTTCCAAGTAATCGTTGCCATCAAAATCCACAACCGCAATTCCTCCATGCCCTTGATGCACGATGGTGGGATTATTTGAATCTAGACTGGAGCTAGGAATAATCAGATCTTTTTCAATTTCTTCATCTGAATTTGACCGCCGAGCTTTATTTTTCCAGGAATCAACGGGTGTACCAGTTGGGTCGATGATCCATTCAGTTTTGTTACTTGCACGTAAATCGTTCGCATCAAACCAGAGGAACAAAGAACCGGGTAGGTCATCCGGTATCGGTATCCGGTTTATGAGTGTTTTTTTACCAGTCCATTGATCCCCGGCAAGGTTTCTCGCTAATAGTCGGACAAAATAGCGCTGGTCTGCATCCAGTCCTTTCATTTGAAAAGTACCCGGTCCGAATCCTTGTTTACCCATATCTATACGGTATTGCCAGTCGTAAAGGGTAGTGCCCTTATCCTCAAAGTCTGCTACGGCAATGATGGTTGGCTCATCTCCACCGGTTGCAGTTACATCATACTTGAGTGTGAGTGTGGGAGTGGTGTCACTAATTACTTCATCGAGAGAAATAACGGGTAGTCCTGCAGATACTTGCAAAATGATCTGCTGCTCTGCAATCGACTGGTCGAGATAATAGGCCTGTAGGTCAATCGTGTATGAACCTGCCTGCACGGGAATACCAGACAAGTTTCCGTCGGCCGGATTTATGGTCATTCCTCCAGGCAAACCTGAGGCGAGAAAAGCAAGTGGATCCCCAGTGGCATCAACAAAAAGCTCGAAATAGGATTCCGCTGGGGTTTCAAATACCAGCGAGGGTAGCAGGAATGATTCTTCTCCCTCGATGGTTCCCAAACTGGGGAGGTTGTAGTTGCCTGACTGGTTTTTATAAGAAGCCTTGATCCAGTCTGGAGAACGGGCGTTACTGGAAAGACGAATTTCATCCATGGAAAAGGGCAGGGTACCTAAGCCAAAACGCCAAGGAGCAGAACTAGGATTTTCAGGAAATGGGTTAGCCGGTAAATTTTCAGCTGCTATCAAATCACCGTTTAAGTAAATTTCTAAAGTTTCATTACCCTCGTCTACCTGAGTAAATAAATGCATCCATGTTTGAGGCTGAATAGATGTGTTGCCTTCTGTCTGCACGAGCTCTCCAGCAGCTGCCCGATGAGTAGTTTGTGGGGTGAGACCTAATAAATTCAACCTTTCAGTCGGTCCGTCCTGGAAGAGGGTGACCGAACTAATCCGGTCGCTCAGGTTTCCATCAAAGGTAAGATGGTAGAGCTTTATTTGGTCGGGGTTGGCTGGGTCCATCAATGTCCAGTTTGAAAAGGACTCATGGTCAGATTTAACTTCAATCGATAGATTGCTAGAAATTGACCCACTCGGCACTCCATGAGCAAGCAGGAGGTTGTATGATTCGTCCTCATCTAGAGCAAGGGGTTGTGAAACGGTTATGTCGGAGCTACAAATGGTAAAATCGGGAAATGTTCCACTCTTATTTTGATCAATCCAAAGAGATGCAAAATCTGCTTCTCCAACTTGGATTCGAAATTGATAAGAAGCAGATACGGGCGGACTGAATCGTGTCATTAGGGCAGTCATGAAACCGCTTGACCGGGTGATTCCCAAATCCAGAGTTTTAAAGTCATCTGCATTTCCAAAGCTAAGTCCTTGGTTGTTTGGACCATTTCGCAGGATTCGCCCCCCGTCTGGTTCGAGGGTCAGAAAATTATTAGCAGTGTCAAAATAGGATGACTGGGGAGTTATGTCATAGCCTAATCCATAAAACGCCTCGTTTATCCGCTGTTCTGGAGTGCCATCCAACCATATCCAGCCAGAAAATGAGAATTCACCCAGAGCCAGATTTTCCAGAGAATAATTTGTTGGAGCAGTCAAATAATGATCGGGTTGTCCAAATAACTGCCTCGCGGAACCAGCTAGCCCGCTATTTCGGGTTAATCCATTTTCATCGGTTAAATGGTTTCGATACGAGGTAGAATCAGACAAGATGGATGACTCCACGGTTGGGCGCATGTGCCATACCCCACGATAACTGGAACTCCACACATTTCCATTGATTGAATAATCTGGGGGATATTCTGCCAAACTTGGGTTTCCCCAATATGCGGAAAAAGTGGTATTGGCATCAAGGGAAGGAACTTTTACCCATGCTACCAAACGATTTGCAGCCAAATCGAAGGTTTCTATTTCATAGGAATATTCTTTTCCGGAAGGATCAAAAAAGCGCAAGTCATTACCTGTCATTGATGCAAACTGCCTCAGATTAAATCCAGAGATCGATCCGTTCATTTCGACAAGCATGGGGAAATCTTTCAATGTGGTTGTTCCTTGGTAGTTCGAACAACTAAATTCCATTTGTTTGGAAAATGTGGAGGGTTCAAAAATACTTATATCCAATGGTTTTGTTACTTTTCCAAAATCATTATCAACGATTGCGGTAACTTGATACTTACCATCCTGTACCGGATTGCCACTTATCTCTCCTGTTGCACTATTGATCGATAACCCGGCAGGCAGACCGACCGCACTGAAATTACCATCGTTCTGGGGGAAAGTTTGCAGGATAAAGGAAAAATCTTTGCCCACGAATGCCTGAAGTTTTTCAATGGAAAGAATAACGGGAGGCCCTTTTACAGTGCCAATACTCATAAAACTTGGACCATCGGGCCTTTGATTGGCATAAGATGCAGCAATTTTTTGGGGAGATTCTAAATAGTTGGTGATTTTGAATTCGTCTATTTTACCAATCCAATGTTGGGTGCCATCTGTCCTTGAACCGATTCGTAACGATTCAATAGATGCCCCAAATGGTTGATTGAATCCTGATTGGTTAAGGTCGTATACCCCATTCCGAAAGACTTTCGATCTGCCTGATAGTAAATCAATTTGCAGAACCCAATGAACCCATTGATTATTGTATTCACTCAGTGGTACGGATGCATCATCCAAACTACCGCTACCGGTCAACCAGTGGAGAGCACCATCATTGCCTGGGAGGAGCACTTCCATATGACTACCAAGCGGCGATGATACATGAAATAAAGTTCGGTCTGCCAATACCTGATCCTGGTTGTATGCCCAAAAAGAAATGCTTGCCTGTTCCGTACCAGGTGGGAAGTAAACCGAAGTTGGTAGTTCAATGTACTCTTGCTCAGAAGAGATTTGTATCGATTTACCTATCACTCCATCGAGTAAATTTCCTGAAGAGTTGGGCGAGATTCCATGATAACCAGATGCGGAATCCCTGACTAAATTGCCGTCCAGTTGATCCATTTTCCAAACTGCCCGATACTCCTTCCAAACTGTGCCATCAGCAGTATATGTAGGTCTTTGGTTGATGGATGGGTTACCCCAGATCGCAAACAAGGAACTGTCAGATTTTAACTCGGGCAATAATACCCAAAATGAGGAAGTTCCTTCTGGGTTCCACTCAATGATTTCGTAAGCAAGTTCGGTCGATTTATTAGCACTAAGAAAGCGTAAGTCTTTCCCATCTTTGTCTGCAAACTGTTGGTAATGAAATCCATCAACCGAAGAATTTAATTCGATGAATACAGGAAAATTCTTAATTGTTGCATCATCCGAATAACCAGTGACATTGAGTTCTAGTTCGTATTCCCAATCTTTAAAATTAGTCACGATAAATTCAATTTGTTTGTTATAAGTACCTGCATGATTGGATGCCGCCAGCGATGCTGCATAGCTACCTTTATTTAATGGTGTTCCGCTGACCAGTCCCGTACTGGCATTGAGATCTAATCCGACTGGCAAACCTTCAGCAGAAAAGTGTGTCGCTGGACGATTGGTGCTAATGGTAAAGTTTTGATCTTCTTCTTGGCTGACATAATAGGGATCGGAAAGGAGAATTTCTGGCCGGTTTTCAAAGACTGGGGGGTTGACTTGGTATGAGTGGGAGTCCGGCAAAGAATTGGATGTTCCCCACTTGTGTGCGAGATATCCTTCGATCATGGATAATCGATTATTGGATAATGATTGATCAAAAAGGAGTAATTCGGCTATCTCAAATTGAGCAAATTGACTTACTCCTTCAGTGGCCAATGCACCAATCACGAGATCCTTACCTTCACTTGATTGAACGGCGCCAGGATCAACAAAATCAAATGCCTGGTTTCCGTCCATGCGAAACAGTCTTTTGTCAGGTGTTTTCCGCACTGAAAACACACTGAAATATTCCGGCCATCCAAAATGGGAAGAACTCTCATCTGGTCCTTCTGTCCCTCTTATTCCAAAAGTTGGCAAATCAAGGGAATTGTTTTTGAAGGACCATCCAGCATTATCATTCCATCCTTTGCTCAAAAGAAAACTTCCACTCCCAGCATTTGGAGCACGAATGACGAAAAATAATGTACCTTCCTGTCCAATATCTAAGTCAGTTGTCTGTTCCTGGGGAGAGTCAGCTACTCGCAGGTACTGACTTTCCCCATCAAAGCTTAAAATATTTTTCTGATTCAGTTGGGAGAATAATAGCTTTGGTCCATGCCCATTTGTAGCGTGACGATTACCCCCGGATTTATCTCTCCACTCATCGACAATGCCACCAAAAGGTTCATTCTGATAATTGCCGTCTGCGTTAATGTCTGACCCGTCCAGCCACAACGAAAGGTCTACATCTATCCAACTATCTGCCGCAAAGGAAAATGTGCCTGAGGTCAGTATGCCAGGGGAGGGAGACCAATGTGAACCTGCATCATTTTCTGCTAAGAAGCGGTAGTAGTAAACCTTGCCCAGTTCCAAGTTTTGCAGAGGGTAGGAAAAAGTTCCTCTATCTACTATGCCCAGATCAACTTTATGGTCCCAAGAAGTAAACGATGAAGAATTAGTCTCTGGGTTTAACCCACCATCTTCATCCCCCCAGTAGAGATAGACTAAGGGGGATTGACCTCCGCTATGTTCGGTCGTGGTTAAGTCACCTCTGGAAATAGATAGAACTTCCTCATTACTCAATGTGCGATCGTAAATTCTTAGGTCGTCAATCAATCCATTGAAAAAAGCAAAGTCTTTTGGTTCACCCACAGGTGGACTTGATTTGTATTCGTGATCATCGGGTAGTTTGTTTTGCAGGTCCCACTTGTGAGCAATATGACCCTCCAATTCAAGATGTTCACTATATGTTAAAACATTTTCCAGTAGGATAAATTCAGAATAATTCGTTTGAATATTTCCACCATGATCCGCTTCACCACCAATTGTCATTGGATGGCTCGTTGAGTGAATGGAGCCTTTGTCATTGGACTGGTTAATTACCACATTTCCATTGAGATATGCTTTTCTAATTCCAGCATCTCCATCATAGGTAAGAACGAGCAACATCGGTTCATGGACTAATAGAGAGTAACTGTGATTTATCTCCGGAACATCGTGGCCCGTAGTTCCATTGATACGGAACCTGTACCAAGGGGGATTTCGATCCGGTCTTCTGCTCATGAAATACCAAGAACCATTACTTGATGTATTTACTCGGTCGCTTTTACCAAACCACATACTCCAAACATTGATCGATATCTCTTCTAATACCACATAGGCGGATAATTTTGACCAACCATCAAACTCATTACTGCTATTTGTAATGGTCATTGTATTATTATTGAAGTGGAGGGTAGGGAGACCATTGAATCCCGATGGTTTCCAGTTGGGGGTACCCTCAGTAGAAATTGCATCATGACCGTTTCCACTAAGATCCTGCCAAATGGCAATTTGATCCCCATCTGCTTCGGCCAGGCTCGATGCATTAGCATCAGTAAATACGGTGTGACCATATCTTGCATCCAGCCAGAGCTTTATCCCATCCAGATCGATTGGGTTAAACTCATCCATGCCCAATCGGTTTCCACCAATGATATGAAACGAACGATTTAAATCTGCAGGAACGGCACCTGCCTGACTGCCAAGGAAATTACCATTCTCATAAAAGCTAGTTGTACCGTCACTTTCTATGGATATGGCCAGGTGTTGCCACTGGTTAATCTTCCAAAAGGAATCTAATAGAATTGCGGTTTCATTATGATCTGAGAGGACTTTACGATTGCTGAAAGCATAAAGGTGCCATGTTGCACTTGATGCAGGGTCAATGGTAAACTCTGCTTCGGTACCTTCCGCAATATAGGTGCACTCTACTAATAGACCGTCAGGTGTCTGGCCATTATTGATATCTTGGTTTACAGTGATTGAACCAGGTAAGTCACTACACGAAAGCTCACATATCCGATTACCGCCCCATGACTGACTGTACATTGAAAAACGATAGGTCTGTCCATCATCTAACCCGGTGATCAGTATTTTTTGAGGATCGCCTGCATACTTGAATCCTTGGTCTAAAATTGCTCCGATATTTCCAGATACCGTTGAACTACTGGCTCCCACTGAAGCACCAAACCCAGCAGTCAAGGCCCATCCATTTCCAGAGCTTGCTGTTGTGCCCTCAAAAGGCACGCCATTAACAGTGATGTTGGTGCCATGTAGATTGATCGCACAAGTATACAAATGTTCAGACGAAATATTGGAGTCTTCATCCCCGCTCAAGGTCGATGTTTGCCAACCTAATTGAGTTTCCGTACCTGTTACCACTGTCCAATTTGCGGTACTTTCATTTCCAAGATTTGAGAAAATAACGGAGTTTGAACCATATATATCATTACCGAATTCAAGTGCCCGGAAATTAGTATCGTAACTTCTTAGATTAAACCATCCGGTCAGCGACATCGGGGCACCTCCTAATTTAAAAGAACCAAGTTCGACAAAAGATTGGGACTCACCCCATAAGGAAAGTGCCGACCCTAATGCCTCTGATTTGGATGGAGCCCAGGTAACACCTCCTTTGATCCTTCCTGTTGGCGCCACTCCTTGTGATTCAATAGTTTCGCTTCCCTCTCCCTCATCAAATCGCCAGTGAGCATATAAACCATCGCTGATTTCCGGCTGGTCTAGGCTGATAACTTTGGACTCTCCTCCGTCTGAGATAACCCTTCCGCGAACCGTGGCAGATTGAATGGTCTGATCCAAGGGAGGCAAAGTTTCTATGATCGGGAATCCAGTAGTCCTACCGATGCCTGCAGATTCCGACCAATTTGTTTTATTGGAAGTTTTTGCCCGTACCCGGAAATAAAATGTCTCGCCTGGACTTCTTCCGGTAATCGAATGTTTGCCGGTGCCGATTTGATCTTTCGTTCCTAGATCAAAGCTTGACTCCCATAACCCGGAGAGTTCTCCCTGATCTACCGGTCCCCAAAAAAGGGTAATTAGGGGAGCTTCGGTATCATAGGAAACTAGTTCATAATGAAGAGTCGCACCATTCTCAGTTGTATCAGTGATTGGACCGACGGTAACCACAGGTGGCACTTCGCTCAACTGGGTGGTGAAGGTAAATGTCTCGTTGGCATTAAATGTGGCAATCGAATTTTCAATTCGTGCCTGGAAGTAATAAGTTTGATTGCTCTCCAATCCTGTAAGGAGAACTGAGGACTTTCCTTCCGCAGAAACAATGGAGGGAATGGTTTCCTGATTCAGTGCACTTATATCGGTTCCAAAGGCAAAAGTAAGATTGGCATCCTCTCCTCCAGAACTATTTACATCAGCATGGAGTAGGGCAGATGTTGAGCCAATCAGAGTGGATGGAAGAGTGTAGACAGAGGGTGTGCCCGAGGCCACATTTATTGTGAAGGTATCATTTGTTTCTCCAAATCGGTTGCTCGCTTCAAGCAGAACCGAAAAAGAACCTGCTTTCTGGGCAATGCCTGAAAGCTTTAGATCTTCCGTCAGGTAAATTCCCTGAGGAAGTCCCGATATTTGATATTCCAAGCCACTGCTAAGGCCCAATTCGACTGAAGAAAGATTTGCCTCAAATGTGAAGTTATGTTCAGCGATGCTGGGAATAGAAGGGGTTATGATCTTAGCAAATATACCATCTTCTCCTTGTAACTGTGTAGTTAAGTCCGGGTTGCTTCCGGCGGATACGCTATGATTGCCTTCCACAAAAGTACCAGGTGTGATGAGGGTAATTCTTCCTCCCCCTCCTGGGCCGCCACTACCGTTGGCATCTCCGCCCAGGGCTTCCAAGCGTCCAAAATTATAGATATTTGCCGCTTCGATTCTGACCAAACCACCGCTTCCTGCTGCACCACTACTCGATCCACGGGATACCCCTGTTCCACCATTTGCGGTGATTGTGGCATTTTCTTCCAAAAGAAATGACCCTCCAACAACAAACGAAATAGCACCACCACCACCACCACCATCTGCCTCTCGTCCCCCAGATCTTGCTCCACCAGATCCACCGACGAGGTAGGTGAGATTATCATCTCCATAAATTTGTCCAACGGTGCCATTGTTATTACCAATTGACCCATAGCCTCCGTGACTTCCACCCGCACTACTTGTAGAAAAATTGCCGAAGCCTAGACCACCACCTGGGCCCATTCCACTAAGTACTGAGTTGGCAGAGTTAGGAAACTCTCCATTGCTTAATGATCTTCCTGAGTTCCATCCTCCAGGACCTGCTAAACCCGAATAAATTCCCGATTTGCCGGATTTGCCGTCTAAAATAAGGTCAGTTCCAATGGTGGCATTACCCTCTATCCTTAGTCGAATAGAGTTGCCACCTTGAAAAACAACCGAGACTTCTGGACCTAGATGCAAAGAAGAAAATACAAACTCGCATACCCCAAAACCGTAGGGAAAACCATCCACATTGAGATATGTTGAGGTAATGTCTCCTTTTCCATTTATTCCCGACGAATGAGACCATGAGCCTGCGGTATCAAAAACTAGAGTTCCGGAATTCAATATTAGTTCATTCGGAGTAGATGAAGTAAATTGGCCAATGTATAGACTGCCTGGGAGCCCCGGCTGCGCACCTGCAATTCCCTTTCCTCCATCAAGTAAAATATTGCCCGGTAAAATCTGCCCATCAGATAACATTGCGACTCTGCCGCCACCACCTGCTCCGCCAGCATTCCTAAGGTATCGTACACCTGGTTCCCTTGAGTCCGCTCCAGCAGCATCACCACCCCGAACATCGAGTGAACCAAGATTTTCAATAGATGAGCCAATCAATTTAATGGAACCACCTGATCCGGCACCGCCGGAATAATTGGCACCAAATTGGGGATGTACAAATACCGTTCCTCCGCGGAGGGAAATGTTAACCGCCTCTCCAATGAGGACTTTCCCAGTTGCATTTAGTTCAAGGGCACCACCACCTGCTCCTGCATCACCCAGGTTTCCAAGACCTCCGCCCGATCCACCAATCATTTCATCCAATCCTGCGGAACCATAGCTCATACCACCAGCACCGGATGCACCAGGTCCTCCCTCGCCACCAAATGATCCTCCTCCTCCGGATAATCCCCCGGCATAAGTTATACCAGCGGAAATGCCTTTACCTGGTCCTCGGCCGCCCCCATAACCACCAAGATTACCTTGGCCGATTCGATAGCCAGAAGTTTGGGTGTCTGCGTAGTAGGCATCATATCCATCCGTTAGAGTGCCTCCGGGAACATGGGGAGTTGTCGGTAGAGCAGATCCATTGAAACTATGTTGGATGGTAATATTCCCATCTGATTGGACGGAGAGGGCATTGGCACCTTCTAATACCAACTTATTTAAATTAGCCCCGATCGTGAGTGAGTCAGAGAAAGCAAAGATCGCTTTAGTCAAATTCCAAGACGATCCATCGGGTGCAAAATACAAGGATTCTGAAAAAGTCGGTTCAAGAATCTTTACTTCCCCATCCCCTAGGCCCTTATCCCAAAACCAACCCGCACCAGATCCACTACCGTCCGATCCAGTATGAATTCGCAAAGTTCCCTGATCGTAAGGTAAGGTGGAAAATATTCCCACATCTGACCAAGCTGTATTTCCATTATTTGCCTTAAACCTGTAATAGTATGTCTCTCCGCTATTAAGTTCGGTCAAAGTAACAGGAACAAAGCCTTGGAAGAACTGGTCAAGGCTCAGGCTATTTTGCCAATCCCCCGTGCTTTCATTTTGATCAGATGTTCCGTAGTATATGTCTACTGAACATGCTGCTCCACCAGTTGAAATCAGTTTGCCAACCAAATCTACACTCCTTCCCTGAACAGTAACCACATGGCCGGATTCTATTATTGGTGCCTCAATAGAGGATTTGGAATGCACGGTTAAAGCAGCGGAAGAATTTCCTTCCGCATTGGTAGCAATTATGGTGTAGAGAAAAATACCTTCTTCGTTTGGTGTGCCAGACAAAATTCCTGTTGCTTGGTTGAAATTGATACCACTTGGAGGCGTGTCATTAAGTTCGTAATAGGTAGCCGGTGGGTTGCTCGATATCTGGAAACTTATGGCGGTTCCATTGACCACGGTCAGGTTGAGATCGGATGGAAGGACAGGAGCTTGTAAATATTCCAAGTTTTGGCTGAGGAAATTCCTATCTGTCCGCTGGCTCTCAAAAGAAAGTCGTGCCCATGCTTGGGTTCTTCCAACCGTGGATATACGAGTCTCGTCCATCCAACCATCTAGCAGGGAGGTAGCTCCGGGCAATCCGGCAAGGAAAAGTTCGGAGTTGCTCCCTGTGTTAACCGTTGCATCGGTGGATGAGGCGGGTGCATCGACCAGGCGACCATTTAGGAATAATCTGGTGGTATTGAGGTCAGCATTGTTCCCCGGGTAAGTAGCAACCAAGTGGTTCCAATGACCGTCACCGACTATTCCGGTTCCTTGTCGTTTCTCTGCACCATTGTCAGTAAAAATATAGGGACCTTGGGAATTCCATGCAAAATTCCAGCGATTTCCTGCGGTTCCCCATCCCATAATTGCCGCCGTGTTTTGACTAGATTTTATCCATGTTTCTATACTTCGGGCACTATGTCCTGAGGTTTCACTGTAGTTGGGCAAGGTTAGATAGTCTTCCGAACCATTGCCAAAACGAATCGCAGATCCACTTATTCCACTGGCTTGAGACTCGGGTGAACCATTGATGGTAACATTTATGTCATTAACTGATGAGTCAGAATAGTCAGATAAGTGCCATACCGCGGCATAATTTGACCAGACCGATCCGTCGTTTCTAAAAGCGGGTAGGGAGGTATTGTTTTCATTACCCCAGTAAGCAACAAGTTGTAAGTCTGGGCTTAATTGATCTATTTGTACCCACAAGGTTGATTCTCCGTTTGATCCGTTCCATTCGTCTATCTCGTATGAGAGGACTTTACCAGTCTCAGAGAAAATTCTCAGATCTCCTCCCTGAGTGGGGTCGGCAAAACTATTGAGGGAAAAGTCAGGATGCATGCTACTACTTAGCCTGACTAAAAGCGGGAAGTCCTCCAGTCCAGTGGACATCCATTTTATACGTAAATGATCTTCCAAATCCCGTCTTTCTGAATCCCTGAGTTCACGATTGTAAAGCAATACTTCCGCAACTTCCGCATTGGAAAATGAATGGTTGGCTCCTGCCCCACCTAGGGCAAGAAGACTTGGTTTACTATCCTTCGTACTCGCTGGAACTCCCTGGTATGATAAAAATCCATCTCTCCACAATTCAACCGTTCCATCAGTCCTTAAGATTCCAGTAAAAAGATGCCAATTATCATCACTGACCGGAGAATTTGTGACCAAACTGGAACCCATTTTTAAGTAGGCGGATTTATTATCGCCCAAACCGAAGATCCAGTCTGTTCCGACCGATGCTACCACGGCTTGGTTCGATCCTCCTGTATGACGCATTAAGGAAATAACAGAGTAATCCTCGATTAAGGATCCAAAATCTAAATTCGAATAGAGCTGGGAGTAACCATCGAAATGCACCACTTTTTGATCATTTAAATCTTGGTTATTTCGAACACGCGGGGTTCCACGATATTGATCCATATTCCGTCCATTGCCTGAGGTGTCACTCCAGAATGTGATTACGCTGTTGTTTTGGTCTGATATGGTTGTGCCATCTAGTTGTAGCAAAAGACCGGCTAAATTGTGAGGAGTCTGGGCAGACAACAAGCCGCTCGGATAAAGATCCATTTTTGCCGCATACAAGGTTGGGTCAAAAACATGAACCTTATGAGTTTGAGATATGCTCGAAGCGGGATTGGTTACCGAAATGGTAATTTCAGAAGAATTTCCATCATTTGGCATTCCACTAATCGTTCCAGTTGTTGCATTGAATTCCATCCATTCGGGCAATCCGGATATGTTGATTTCAAGTTGGTTTACCGCATCGATTTTAAACTCTGCATATTGTCCACGAGTCCAAAAGGAATGATCTTTTGATAAAATGGCAGGAGTTTTGGGAGAATAGGGTATAGTGATCGAAGTCTCAGGGAAAGACTCACCAAAGTACTGGGTGGTAATTGATGAGCCCGATATGGAAATCGTAATATTTGCATCTGTTGTGTTATCATCCGGTACTACTACAATTTGGTAAATCCCGCTGGATACTTGTGTCTCGGTTGCGGTTGCAGAACTGATGCTGATATCTGAATTGGAAAAAGATCCGTTTAGATCGACCGGGAATCCATCCCGCAGAAAGCGAGCATCAACCCGGATGGGGAGTTCGTAAAAACCTGAATGTGTTAGTTCAATGGTATGCTTATGGAAATCACCATTCCCTTTCCCATAAATTTGGCCAATCTCTTCGTTAGAAAGAGCACGATTATAGATCCGGAAGTCATCAAGTTCCCCGATGGAAAAATCAATTCCATCGGCATGACCCAAGCGAAATGGAGAGGAGAGCGGGAAGGTTGAAGATGAGTCAAAACTGGATTGCAAGTCGAGCTCGCCATTTACGAAGTGATGAATGGTGCTTTCAGATAAATTGTAGGTCAAGGCAAGGTGAGACCATTGATCTAGTTCTAAGTATCCTCGGGCATGCACCTCATCCTGCGGACCTCCGGGTAAGTATGTCTGCGAAATTCCAGTGAAGGAAAAGAGCGGTCTTTGCCTTTCTAAAACCCATGATACGCCAGAGGTTTCTATATCGAAGATATGAAAATTTTCACTACGTGGATAAATCCACACAGAAAGAGTGATCTCGGGGTATTCAGTAGGCAATCCATTGTGGGTAACCGATCTTCCGTTGGATGTATCAAAGGAAAGAGAATCTCCAAACTTGCCGGTGTTATTCCAGTCAGGAGAATTTGCATTACCATTGTTTCCATTGCCGGATGAATCATTCGTGGTGCTGTTTAATTCCCACCATATTAGAAGATCAGCCTCTGCTGTTCGGTGGGGGCGGTAATCAATGGATTGAGTAATTTCAGGATTGGTTGACCCAAATGTATCGGTCACCGCATTTGCATTTACCTGAATCGATAGTTGGCCGGGTGTGTAGGAATCAGGAGTGAAGATAAGGTTGTATGTCTGGTTGTCTTCACTGGATGAACTTTGCAGAGTCAATCCAATCGAAGTGATATCAGATCCTAGTTCTAAATCATTTATTGGTTGGTTAAAGGATAGCACCGCCTCAATTTGATCGCGGTAATTTGGACTGGTCAGATGAATCACTCCCTGAGGTCCAAAATCTCCCAGTCCATTGCCGTACAATAAACTTACTTCCCCTGTGCTTAATGGTCTGTTCCAAATACGCAAGTCATCCAATAAACCATCGAATGAATTAGTTGCACTTGGATCGCCACCTATCACAAGCCTGGAACTGGATGAGTCAAATCCGATAGAATTTAAAATAGCCGGCATCCCGTTAAAATAAACCCTGGTTTGAGACTTCGGTGCATCAAAAACCCCAACCAGATGTGACCATTGCCCAACATAGGCTTGCTGGGGTGTGGTTGCCTCAATTTTTCCAGTCCTGACGAATGGGAAGCCGGACTTGAATCCTATCGACCAATCCAAGCCTCCATTTTCTGTGCTTAGGAGGATTGCCGGATTATTTGCCGTTCCATCAACCTGATCTGCTCGTATCCACATGGCGGCGGAAAAGCCTTTTGCACCAACTGATTGATCCAAACGGAAGGGTAGTTCGACGATTTCTCCTGCCAGATCTAAACCATCTCCAAACTGAGCGGGACTTTTTTGCGGTGGAGGAAAGAATTCGATTTCTCCAACCGAGAGATAAGTCAATGGATGGTTACTTGGAAGTTGGTCACTTAGCCCCCATTTATGTGCCAAGTAGCCCTCTAGCTTTTGTCTTTCACTAGAGGAAAGTGCTGACTTTACTCCAATCATCTCTGCGACAAATCCATTTATAAATGCACCTCTGCCCCGATTGGAAAATAGAGTAAGAGTATTTTGTTGGTTGGGTGGACTTGTATACGAGGTGGTGCCTAGACTACTGCCATCGATGAAGACGGACAATTCGTTGTTGGTGTCATTAAATATAAATTCATAAAGACTAGGACCGTGCATTGGGTCTGTGGAAAAGTTACGACCTGTTCCCATATTTGTCTGCCAAAACCTGACATAAAACGCTGATGGGTTTGCGGCATCTATCTGAAAGCTTGGATGCCCCGCAGATTGCCTTATCGAGAAAATGGCTTGATAATCATTACTCACCGAGTCAATTCCAGCGACTAGAAAGAAAGAAAAATCATTCCCGCTCGGATATGAGTTCAAGGTTTCAAAATAATCGCTGCCATCAAAATCAATCACATTTTTGGAATTTAAATCACGGGTGTTGGTGGTTGGGTTTCCTACGCTCATAAGGACGTTTCCATTCCCGCTCTTGTCATTCCACTGGCTTACTACATTGGATGAATGGAGTAAGGATGAGTCATCGGATGCATCTAACCAAAGTTGTATATCTTCAAATTGGGTAGGAACGATGTTACCAGTCGTATCAGTGAAAGTAATTCGGTAATAACGATAATTCTCTGTTTGTGGTAAGCTGAAAGTACGTTTTTCCCAGTCTGTCCAATTCATCTGATTCTCAACGGTATCCAATTCCTGCCAATTGGAATTGTCGTTTGAACCATATAATACCCATGCCTTGGGAGACTTTATATCTTCATCCGCATTTTGGGAGTAAACCGCATAGCTTGAAATTTCTGTTGGGGTTCCGAAATCGTACTGAATGAACAAAGGATTACCGTCCCATTTGGCCAACCATTTATCATTTGCACCTTCGATGTTATTATCAAAGGCGTTGGATTTTGGGTAACTGGTTGAACTTGCTTCTGATGTAGTGATTTTTGAATTGTCTGATTCAGTGGCGTCGTTGGTGCGGAGCAAGCCATGTCGATAATTGCCCGAAAGGTCAGCAACTCTGCCCGAATCATTGCCATCAAAATTATACCATGCAGTAAGACCATTCTCGACTGCGGTTAGGGTGCGGTGTTGAAATTCGAATGCGCCTGCTTGGCTAAGATTTCCGTCCTTAACGATTGCACCATGTGGTAGGGCTACCCGTATTTCGGATGGCTTGGAAGTAACATTTAGATCATAGGAGAAATTGCTTGAATCAAAATTCAAGACATCCGCCCCGGTTGCATTAATTTCATCGGATAGAAGTCCGGTCACACTAATATTTGCATCCTGATAAAGAAAACGAACCGATTGGGGTTGAGGAGAAAGAGAAAAGGTGGAATCAGCTGAGATCAGAGGTCGAATGCCTAAGTCTCCAGTACCTAGGCCATAAATTGCCAGCATCTGATCATCAGTAAGTGCACGGTCATAGACTCTGAAATCATCCAAAAGAAATTTACCTCCCCAATCCCAATCCCGTCCAGCGGCGGTTCCAATATATAAGTTTCGATCATCAAGGTTTTCCCAATCCATAGTAGTACTTAAAGGGAGGGACCCAGTTTTTTCTCCGTTTAAATAGATCTTTAATTGTGATGAATCGAGAGAAAGTCCTAAATGTACCCATTGACCTTGTATGAAATCGGATCCAACTTCTTGCCAATCATTACCACTGTAAATTGATCCATAAAATTTGAGATCATCACGATATTCGATGTGTATTTGACCATTTTGGAGAATAATCCCCTGACTATCATCCAAAACCTTTGTCCACATAGAGACGGTAAAGGTTTGATTAAAGGAAAAATCATCCCCTGATATTTGTATGGATTCGCTAGGTAAGAGTTGAAGGGATTGAGAAAATTTACCAGCGACTAGTTGACCGCCATAAAGATTGCCATCGGTATAACGGTTGGAAAGATCAAGAACTCGGTTGGTATCGTTTCCTTCAAAATTATACCACAAGACTAAACTATCCTCTGCGGTAATGGTTGGAGATTGGTGGAATCTTAGAGAAGTTCCTCCAGTCTGGGTGTTTCCATCGGTTCCGACTGCAGAATTGTCAGGTATTGAAATTAAAACGGGTATCCCCGGGCGATTGGGAGTAAGGGTAATGTTGTACCCTCCTGCACCATCTGTACTAAAGGAATCAAGTGAGGCATCCTCTATGTTCAGGTCAGAAGCATCAAATCCGCTAACCTCTACTTCATCACCCAGTTGGAAGAATTTGATGGTGCCATTGACTTCTGCACCTGCATGGCGCTTGGTCATTTGTATAACCGGAACAATGCCAAGATCACCCGAACCTGAATTCCAAAGTGCATTGACATCATTTTGCGTAAGGGAAACCCCATAGATACGCATTTCATCGATTAAACCTTCGAAGTTTGCATTCGGGTCCTCATCCCAGGAACCGATACGGGCATCTGTTCCCTCAAGATTAATCAAGGAGGTCGGGGAACTCGCATCATTAATCAGGTAGCCATTCAGATAAAGTTGGCGATCGTCCTGATTCATAACTCCAACAATAAACTGCCACTGATTAGCAACGCCTAAACCATCTGTGCCACTGGTACGATTAAACAAAGCAATTGGAGAACCAAGAGTAAATGAGTATGTCCGGTTCCCAATAGAATTCGCGTTTATATCGTACCATAGACGGGCGTGATTAGTGGAACTACCAGCAGTGGAAAAAATGGATGCATCATCCGAATCTTCGGAAGATCCTGTATTGGCCAGTTTAATCCATGAGGAAAAAGAGAGGTTTTGGGTGGATCGAGCACCTCGAAATCTAGGGATATCAAGATAATCCCCGGTACCGTCCAAGCTTAGTGCTCGCCCAAAACGACCTGCTGCCAAATGAGCGTTATCTTGAAGGAACCCATCATTTTTGGCAGGGCCTAAGTCGAAGACTCTGATCTTTCCACTCCGTTCAACGATGGATTCTTCGAAATCCCATCGACTAATCAGATCTTCCTCACGATAAGCTGGCAGATAATGTAAGAATTCAAAATAGGCTGGTTCTATTTGTTGACCATTTCCAAAAGTGAAAGGCTCGGCGAATTCTTTTTCTGGAGGAGAAGATTTGTAGATGTGTGCACCATCGAGAGAACTTACAAGTCCCCATTTGTGAGCCAGATATCCTTCGATAAATTCAACTTCTTCTTCTTCCAGTGACTCGTTGAAAATTAGCAGTTCTGCGAGGTCGCCCTTCCATGTACGACCGTTGATATTTCGATCATTTGTAAAATTGGAAGCCCTCAGGTCCGAATCTGACTGGAGGGAGATTACACTTAGATTCTGTGGAAGTGGCGTTCCGCTTGGGTTGGATATTAAGGAACCATTTTCTCGAAGAATTCCGCCATGGG
>OMJS01000196.1 GCA_900299365.1 Opitutales bacterium | reverse complement strand
GTTAGAGACTGCTTTTAACTTAAAATCAATTTGCAGTACTGGAGGATATATAATTTTAGCAGTTTTAGATGATTCAATTTGAATAATGTGATCTATCTCCGGATCTTGAACGAATTATTAATTGATGAAAATTGAAAAAAATATCTATTCTGCATTGGAAAAAATTCTTCACATCAAAAGAGTTTTGACCGAGAAGTTTAACCGTGTACCAACCATAGATGAGCTTTCCAAGGAATGTGAACTTGATTCCGAACATGTCGCAAAAGTACTCGTTGCTGCCGATGGTTTTGGTTGCTCCTGATTAATTTCAATTAGGCACAAACCTGACCACCTTTTATTCAAAATATTAGACACAAAAAAAGCCCGCCTGTTTCCAGGCGGGCTTTTTTATTTGAGATAAAATTATCCTCCTAAAGGTGTTCTTAGGCACCAAGCCCGGCAAGTGCGGCATGCTTGACCACATTGTCTACGGACATACCAAGTTCCTCAAGAACCGTACCACCTGGTGCGGACATACCGAAGCGGTCGATACCCACAACAACACCGTCCAAGCCAACATACTTTCTCCAAAGGTCTGACACTCCCGCTTCCACTGCCATACGATTACGGCAGGAGCGTGGGAGAACGGACTCGCGGTAAGCATCGTCCTGACGGTCAAAACGTTCCATACAAGGAACGGAAACCACACGCACGGTATTTCCAAGTTTTTCCGCTGCTTGTAAAGCAAGGTTTAGCTCACTACCTGATGCAAGAATGATCAGTTCCAATTCACCCTCTTCCTTACGGGCAATGTATCCGCCTTTGAGCACACCTTCTCGGCGGTCCTGCACAGTAATGGAGGAAAGATTGGGAACATTCTGACGGGTAAGGATGAGACCAGTCGGTCCATCGGTACGCTGTAAAGCGGCCACGAAAGCACCGGCGGTTTCCTCGGGATCTGCCGGGCGGATGACATCCAGATTAGGAATGACCCGTAAACCACTGGTAGTTTCCACCGGTTGGTGGGTAGGACCATCCTCGCCCACTGCCACAGAGTCATGCGTCCAGATATGGAAAATGGGCAAGCCCATAAGAGCGGACAAGCGAACGGATGGACGCATATAATCCGCAAACACTGCAAAGGTGGCACCGGATGGGCGGAAGATACCATAATAAGCAATTCCGTTTACGATCGCACCCATGGCATGTTCACGAATCCCGAAGAGAAGATTGCGTCCGGAATGATTATCCTTGGTAAAGTCTCCTACTTCCTTGATGTAATTCTTTGTGGAACCATGCAAATCAGCAGATCCACTGATCAGCAGAGGCATGGCCTTGGCAAGATCGTTGATGATCTGGCTCCCGGCAGCTCGGGTAGCAACATTGGCATCCTCTGCGAATTGTTGCACATTGTTCATCAGATCAGCAGGTACTTCGCGGGCGATTCCGGAATCGAGCAACGCAGCCTTTTCAGGATTGGCAGAACACCAGGCTGCATACATCTCATCCCATTGCTTACGCTGGGAAATTTGTTGTTCCTTTCGCTCAGCAAAGAAGGCACGAACCTCATCGGATACATAGAAAGTTTCCTCGGGCAGCCCAAGACCCTGGCGAGCGGCCTCGGCAAATTTTGCCCCACCCTCGCCATGACCGGCAGAGGTACCTGCGACTTCAGGAATACCCTTACCAATAATGGTCTTGATTTCGATAAAGGTTGGTTTCTCGGTATTAGCACGGGCACGCTCGAGAGCAGCAGAGATCGCAGCCATATCGTGTCCGTCCTCAATCCGCTCCACTGCAAATCCATAGGATGCAAAGCGGTCGATCACACTCTCGCTCTGGCTTGCATCGGCCATGGCATCGAGAGTCACATCATTTGAATCATAAAGAATAGTCAGGTTATTGAGGGCCAAATGACCGGCGAGAGAGGCAGCTTCCGCAGCCACACCTTCCTGCAAGCAACCATCCCCAGCCAGAGCGATTACCTGATGATTAAAAATCGGATGTTCTGCTGTGTTAAAATGTGCGGCTGCCATCTTGGAAGCTATCGCCATACCCACGGCATTGCCCACTCCCTGTCCAAGTGGACCGGTGGTGCACTCAACCCCTGGGGTTTCCCCATACTCTGGGTGACCTGGCGTCTTACTGTGGAGCTGGCGAAAATTCTTTACCTCTTCGAGAGGGAGGTCATACCCGGCGAGGTGTAACCAGCCATAAAGGAACATACTGCCATGACCGGCGGAGAGAACGAAACGGTCGCGGTTTAACCATTGATCATCGGATGGATCGACCTGTAAATCTTTTCCGAATAGAACCGCACCCACTTCGGCGGCTCCGAGGGGAAGTCCCAAATGCCCTGAACTACAGGCGTGAATTGCATCGATTGCCAAGCCGCGTGCTTGATCGGCAGCTTGCTGGAGGATTTCTTGGTTTTGCATATCTTTAAATAAAACTTCGAATTAAAAAAGAAGTACTTTACGAGTCTACTAATCCATGGCGAGCAATTCTTGCCCTGATCGATTAACAGGAGCAGGAGGAGGGAGAATTATTCCTGATAAATGATATCGGTGGAGCTCAGTTCAACTAGGTTTTCCCCAGGGACAACTTCCACTTCCTTGGACCAGATGGTGACCACATTGGTATCCACATCTTTATCTATACCGATGACGAAATATTTATCATCTGGTGAAAGGTTTTCTAGGGACGCCTGACCGTAAGGGTCGGTACGGGCACGACCTACCTTGGCTGAAAGCAAAATGGATTTTACCCCAAGAGCGATTTCAGGATTGTGGGAAACATTCTTTTCCGCCTTTGCCCAGAGCTCAGCTACAGAACGAACCTCACCGGCAATCGCAGGGTCTCTAGTCATATCCTTGAGCAATTCTTTAAGGTCCTGAGTGGTTAAGTAAATCTCGGATGCTTGGGCCGGCCTCAGGGTTCCATCACGGGAAGGTTTATGTGCTTTGAGTTTGAGAGAGGTTGGACCGTCTTCATTGGAGACTTCTTCAAACTGTGTAGCTAAAGAATAGGATGGAGGTTCAGGCAGAACAGATTGGTAATTGGAAGTACTGGATCTACGGGGAGTTCGATTAAGGGCGATGCTAGCGGAATTGAATAACCCATCCGTACTTTTATTGAATGACTCAGACTTGAGTACTTTTTTTACTTCAGGAGATTCATTTAATAAACTAATTACCGGATGATTGGCGTACTCGTCCTTAAGTAAATTATCAATGATTTCTTTTGGGTTAACCGGAGGGGTGTATCTTTGGCGACCTTCTTCTAAGAATGCCTTCAATTGATCGTCGCTAGGGAGGGGATTGGATTCTTTGGGAACAAGAAGAAGGGAGGTATCGAATAATTGCTTTTCCCTGTCAGATACTTGCAAAGATTTGGAATTTTCTGCAACTGGATTGGTTATTTCCTCTGCAAAATTGGAGTGAAATCGATAGAAAGGCTGGAGAGCGGGATTGGATGCAAGTTCAGCGAGGCTGTAAAATTTGGGCAGTGATGCATCCATTCGTTCAAATATGCTCACTGTTTTGGGAAAAATTAACGGAGCAGATGTCTTAGAATTGGAAAGTTCTACGATACGATCACCCCCAAGATCATCCATCCTATGAGGTACCTGAACCATGGATGAATGAAACCAATCACCCAAAACAAGCTCAGCAAAAAGGCTTGTTTGAACTGTCAAACAAATAAGCAAAAAGACTGATCGGAAATTGGGCATATTCCTAAGGGTGTCTATAATCTAGAAAATTTCATATACTATTGTAAAGATTTTCTTCTTGTAAGCTTAGCTAATAAGTAATTTTTTCTTTCTTTGCACAAATTTGATTTGCCTCGTCGCCTATTTTCAAAATGCCCAATTTTAGCAACTTTCATTACACAAATATTAGATAAATACTACCTATGAGCGAAAACAGCAGTGAAGAATACATGATCGAGGCAAGTGGCCTCTCAAAATATTATGGTGATTTTATCGCGGTAGAAGATTTAACATTTTCTATTCGCAAAGGCGAAGTGGTCGCTTTTCTCGGGCCCAATGGTGCGGGAAAAAGTACCACTATGAAAATGTTGACCGGGTATTTGGCTCCATCTTCAGGAGTGGCAAAAGTGTGTGGTATGGAGGTAGCTAATAATCGGTCATTAGTAGCCAACCGGATTGGATACCTTCCCGAAAACGGTCCACTCTACGAGGAAATGACCCCCATTGCTCTTCTCAATTTCTTTGGGGATGCCAGGAGCATGGACCCCTCGAATAAACAGGACCGTATTTCCGAGGTAATTGAACAGTGTGCAATCCAGACTGTATTGACAAAACCTATAGGGAAGTTATCTCGTGGATTCCGCCAACGGGTGGGCATGGCCAATGTACTCCTGCATGAACCAGAAGTTTTGATTATGGACGAACCGACTGCCGGCCTTGACCCCAACCAAGTACTAGAGGTACGTAAAACGATCAAGGGGTTAGGAAAGACTATTCTATTATCCACCCACATTTTACAGGAAGTTCCCGAAGTTGCGGACCGAATCATTCTAATTAATAATGGTAGGCTTATTTTTGAGGGCACCCCAGATGAAATAAAGGGAGAATCCTCCCTCGACGCCTGGTTCAATCAACAAACTTTAGCAGCTTAATAAAAATACCGAAGAATTATCATGAACACAAAAGCCGTTCTTGCAGTATTTAAACGCAACCTCGCCGCCTACTTTGGCAGCCCAAGTGGATATGTATTTATCTGTGCCTTCCTTCTCGCCAGCGGACTGGCTGCTTTTTGGCCTCAGGAATTCTTTGATTCTAACTTAGCCAACCTTGACCAGTTAAACCGATTCCTACCACATATCCTGCTCGGTTTCATCCCTGCGATCACCATGAGTATATGGGCGGATGAAAGACGGCAGGGAACAGATGAATTACTCCTCACCTTACCAGGGAGTGACCTGGATGTGGTGATCGGGAAATATCTAGGAGCAATGGCCATTTTCTCGGTCTCCCTGATTATATCTCTGATTGCCAATTACTATGTACTTAGCCAGTTGGGAAATCCTGACTTTGGTTTATTAGTTTCGACATACCTTGGTTACTGGTTCGTGGGACTTAGTATGATTGCGATTGGTATGGTTGCTTCATTTCTCACCGCCAATTTGACCGTGGCTTTCGTTCTTGGGGTTGCCTTCAATTCCCCACTCGCCCTGTTGCCCGATTCCGAGTGGGCAATTGCGACTAACTTTCTCGATTTCAGCCGCGGGATTATTAGTACCTCCGGCATGATTTTCTTTGTGGGATTAGCGATTGCGATGCTCTACCTTTCTTCCATCCTCATTGGTCGCAGGCACTGGGTGGGCAGTCCTTTAGGTAAAATAAAATACTCCCACTTTAGCATCCGGGTACTAGCCACAGTGGTGACAGCTTTTGCCCTGACCCAATATTTCCGCAACCATGATGTTTTGCGGATTGATGCAACGGCCGAGCAATTGAGCAGCCTGTCAGAGGGATCAATCGATCTTTTGGGAAAACTGCAGAGCCCTGTGGAGATCGATGCATTTATTTCTCCTTCAGATTCCATGCCTGAACAATATGTTCAGACACGCATTAACTTGCTTACAGCATTACGCGAAATTGATCGGGAAACTAAACTGGTATCGGTCAATATTCATGTTATCACCCCGGAGGATAATGCATCAGCAACTGCCGAGAAATATGGAGTGGAAAACCAGAACGGAGTGACCCCTCCACTCTTTGTGATGGAGGGTGGCCGTATGGTGCCCTGGCAAAAGGATTTATATATGGGCGTGGTATGCAAGGGAGATAATGGCCAGCAGACCATACCCTTCCTCTATAAGGGACTTCCCGTAGAGTACGAAATTGTCCGTACCATCAATGCGGTAAGTGGATCTCAAAAGAAAAAGACACTCGGTGTATTTGCCACAGATGCACCAGTCTTGGGAACAGCTGGCATGGGAATTATGGGATTCAATCTTGGGGGTGGAACTCCAGCTTGGGAGTTTTTTAATGAATTAAATAAACAGTATGATGTGCAGGAAGTTACAGGCGGAGATATTTCTGCTGATGATTACGATGCCCTAGTGGTGGTCCAGCCAAGTACCCTTGACAATGAGAAAATGGACGACCTAGTCGCGGCGATCAAATCGGGTATTCCTACAGCCATCTTCGAGGATCCTCTGCCCCTTATCCAAGGGAGTGTGACTGGTACCTATGAACCGCGCCGAAATAATAACAGCGGACCAGAAGGTGGAAGTGCACCGGAAAAAGGTGATTTAAATAAGCTCTGGAACCTCTTGCAGGTAAATTTCAACCTAGATCCAATGGAACGATTGCAAAAGATACAGACCGAACTGGCCACCCTTAAGCAGATTTCCACCCGCCAATTGGCTCCAGCACGTGGTCGATTCCCGGAAGTTGGTACCTTCTTTACCAACCTAGATAACCTGATTAAAAAGGCGTCTGAGTATGAGGCCCGTTTGAAGTCAAATGCTTCCCTTTCCCAGAATGACTGGAATAGCCTCAAACTTACTTCCCTTCGTAATGCTTTTGATAATATGGAAAGCAATCATCCAATCCGCAATTTTGTGGAGCAAAAACTACTCGCCGATCTAGATACAAAGTTGGGTGGCTTGCAGGAGAGAATTTTGCGTGACCCCTACAATCCATTTCCCAAGATTCCACGTTCGGAAAACTTTCCTGATGAATTTGTTTATGTTGGCGGACTGGCTAATTCATTCCACACCGACCCAATCACTTCGGAATTACAGTATTGTCTTTTCACCTGTCCGGGCACCCTTTACCCAAGAGCGTCAAGCAACCTAGACTTCCAGCCCTTACTCCGCTCACGGGGAGGTTCGCGTGCCGGAACTACCAGCCTTGAGACCTTCTGGACAGGGGGGGTGTTTGGTACACCCAGGCGCTTCAATCCTGACCGTACCCGCTATCCAGGATCCGGTGCTCAAGAGGTTATTGCCGCTACCATTTCCGGTGCAGTCAAGGATGGAAACCAAACTAACCAGATAAATGTGATATTGGTTGCAGATGTGGACATGCTTGCTGATCCGTTCTTTAATATACGCAGCCGTGGACCTGAGTCTGACTTCCCCTTGGATGTGGACAATGTCACCCTTTCCCTCAATCTGATTGATCATCTATCTGGCGAAAAGAGCCTGCTCGATATTCGGAACCGGAGAAGATTGCACCGAACCCTCGAAGAATTTGAGAATAGTATTGAAGAAGCCCGGGAAGTAGCTTCCCGGACCATTCAGGATGCAGAGAGTTCAATCCAAGCAATCCTGCAGGATGAAAATCGTAAATTGAATGAGGCACTGGCCGACATTCAGAATAGTCAGGGTTCTATGACACAGGGACAATTCATGCAGGTCTTACAGACCGAAGCGGCCAAACTACAAAAGAACCTGGCCAAGCGTGAGCGCGAATTGCGCCAAACCACCAACGTCAAAATCAAGGATGCGGAAAGAAAGCGGGACCGGGAAATCCGGGAGAAACAAAGAAGTATTCAAAGACTTTCCGTGTTCATTCCTCCCCTTCCCCTCCTGCTAATTGCAATATTTGTATTTTATAAAAAGCGCGGAGCAGAAATTCAGGGAGCAATCGATTCCAGGATACGTTCCTGAGCAATCCTCCTTTAATACAAATTTAATAACTTTCGAACATCACTTAGAAAATGAACGAAAATAAGAAGACCATTACCTTTCTTGCCGCGGCCATTGTAGCGGTTGCGATTGCCACCTTAACCTCCCCTACCAAACGGGACCCATCAGCCAAGCCTAACCTTATGGGACAGGCATTGTTTGAATCCTTTGACCCACGCTCGGTTACCGGGATTGAAATTATTGAAGTAGATGAGGAAGACATTCAGTCCAAATCCATTGAAGTTACTCAGACAGAAAAAGGCTGGTTTATCCGCCGGCCTGGAAAAGCCGATTACCCTGCCAATGCCGATAATCAGTTAAAAGATGTTTCTAGTATGCTCTTTGATCTCCTTATTATCGACCAAGCAGGAGAAGGGGCAGGAGAACATGCCAAATTTGGCGTACTTGACCCATCCAAAGCAGATGCAACTGAATCAGGAATAGGCAGATTAATTAATCTTAAAAACAGTTCGGGGTCCAACCTAGCCAGCTTAATTATCGGGGAGGAAGTGGATGGGTTACCCAGTACTTATTATGTGCGTAAGCCCGAGCAGAATGCAGTTTTCCGGGTGGAAGTACGCAATGCCCGTGATGTCTCTTCGAAATTTGTCGATTGGGTGGAGCAGGACTTCCTCGATCTCGACAAATGGAAGATCAAACAAGTAACATTAGATAATTATGATGTTAATCTTGCTCGGGGCCAGATCAATCGGGCAAGCAATCCATTTGTGTTAAACTTTGCCGATTCTAAGTGGAGTCTCGCTGGACCTGCACTCAAAGATTCGGAGGAACTAAATAAGGAAGTACTAGATTCGATGAAGGACGCATTGGATGATCTAGAAATTATTGATGTGGAAAGAAAGCCAGAAATTCTCGTAAAGAACCTCGAGCAAGGCCGCGAATTCTTCAGTAATCTTCGAGACGCCAACAATCAAGCAGTTGTGCAGTCTCTACAGCAAAAAGGATTTTACACCATTGCAGCTAAGGATGCAGCTGGGCAAACCGTACCCAAGGTCGTATCCAATAAAGGAGAAGTGCTCGTTGGTATGGAAAGCGGAGTGGAATATGTTTTACGCTTTGGGGATATTTACCGGGGACCCGAAGATGATGAAAACTCTACCGGCGATAGTCGTTACATCTATACCTTTGCCCGAGTGAATGAATCCCTGCTTTCTCCTCCCGAACTTGAATCTATTCCTTCAACGGATGGGGCAAAAGGACCGGAGGGCGAAAAAGGTCCGATTGCCAAGCCTGGTTCTCCTCCCGATTTCACCCCACCAAATGCTCCACCCAGCGTCACTCCCCCACTCCCTCCTACACAAGCCAAGGGTAACAAGATAAGCGTGGCCAAAAACAACTCTGATAATAATGCTTCTTCCCAAGAAGATGCAGAGCAGGCACAGAAGAAGGCTGAGAAAGAAGCTGAGATTGCCAGAATCAAAGCATCCAATGCCCGCAAACAAAAGGAATATAATGATAAAGTGGCCAAAGCCCGTCAACTTGTCCAAGAACTTAATCAAAACCTAGCCGGTTGGTACTATGTGATCTCCAATGATGTATACGAAAAAATACGCTTGGAAAGATCTGCCTTTGTAAAAAGTAAAGAAGAAGAAGTGATAGAACTACCGGATGAAGTTTCTGCCTCCCATATTTTGATTTCTTACAAAGGTGCAGATCGTGCAGATTCCAAGGTTAAACGTGCCAAACAAGCTGCCCAAAAAGAAGCAGAAAGAATTCGCAGCTTGATAGTTGACCAAGGAAAAGATTTTGCCGAAATGGCGAAAAAACATTCTGACGGTCCATCCGGACCCAAGGGCGGAGACCTTGGTAGCTTTAAGTTTGGAGTAATGGCCCAACCTTTCTCGGAAGCAGCTTTCGCCTTAGATATTAATGAAATATCTGAAGTCGTGGAGACAGGGTTTGGCTTCCATGTAATTAAGCGGACCAAATAAGCACAAATTCTCCTAGTTTTTGGCTTTGAGCAAGTAGCCCGTTTCCATAGTATGCGGAATGGTCTTGTCCTTTCGCTCCAATAATCGCCCTGGCATCTGGAATCGTATCCGTTCGGATGATGCTACCAAGTTGCGTCTTAAATATGATGCGTACTATCATATTTTCGAAGAGCAAAAGGGCACCCGGGTAAAAAAAGGCCAAAAAGAATATGTCATGCTCTCGAGCAACGATTACCTAGGACTTGCTCAACATCCTAAAATCAAAGAAGCCGGTATTGAAGCCCTGCAAAAATGGGGAAGCAGTACCACTGGTGCACGACTGGCCAATGGAGGAAGGATTTTCCACCGCCATTTAGAGGAGGATTTGGCAGATTTTTTAGGTAAAGAAGCTTGTCATGTTTTTTCAGCTGGCTATCTCGCTTGTGCATCTTCAATCACTGGATTTGTCGACCGTAAAGACACTGTCTTTGCCGACAAGACAAATACTCTACCACAAGTCTTAACAGGTGTGAAACCACACATGTTCAAACTCAAAGAGGACGCTAAGCCAG
>OMJS01000195.1 GCA_900299365.1 Opitutales bacterium | reverse complement strand
TTTTTCCTGAGGTACAAACTCGCTTAGGTCTTCGAGCGTCCGGCAATTTTCCTGCTGAACTTCTCCTTTATGAATAAGTTCAGCGGTTTGAATACCGATAAGCTGAACATTGAATACAACACAAAAGATGTAACCGAAGAGTCTCCTCAGTCCGGTCATGAATTATGCAATCAAGTCTTTGACCACATGGGAGTGATCGACTCCGGTAAGTTTCCAATCCAATCCCTGATGTTTGACGGTGAAGAACTCGTGCTTGATGCCAAGCAGGTGGAGCATGGTGGCGTGCATATCATGTACATGCACACGGTCCTTGACCGCATGGTAGCCCAATTCATCGGTCTCTCCGTATCCGATTCCGCCTTTTACGCCACCCCCGGCCATCCACATCGAGAATCCTTTAATATGATGGTCCCGGCCGATGTCACCTTTCCCCTGATACATGGGGGTTCTGCCAAACTCTCCCCCCCAGATTACGAGGGTGTCATCGAGCATGCCTCTTTGTTTTAAATCCTGAATTAGTGCCCAAGTCGGCTTGTCGGTTAATTGACAGCAAGTATCCATATATTTTTCCAATCCACCATGATGATCCCATCCCCGATGGTAGAGGTGAATGAAGCGCACTCCTTTCTCCGCGAGTTTGCGAGCGAGCAGACAGTTGGACGCATAGGAACCATCCCCTGGTACTGCCCCGTACATATCCAAAATGTGCTGGGGTTCTTTGGACACATCCATGAGTTCGGGAACGGAGGTCTGCATCTTAAAGGCCATTTCATAGGCGGCGATCCGGGTATCGGTCTCAGGGTCATTGATGGTGAGGTTACGATGCCTATCGAGGGCGGTTATGGTATTGATCAGTTTTTTCTGATCCTGTGCACTCACCCCTTTGGGGTTGCGGACATAATGTACCGGGTCTCCGGTTGAATTGAATTCCACTCCCTGAAAACGGCTGGGTAAGAAACCGGCACTCCATTGACGGGAAGCAATGGGCTGTGGGTTACGCCCGCCCACACTGGTCATGACTACGAATCCGGGGAGATCCTCGGCTTCGCTACCGAGTCCATAATTTACCCAGGCACCCATGGAAGGACGGCCACTGATGGCGGTTCCAGTATTCATGAATGTATGGGCGGGGTCATGATTGATTTGCTCGGTCACCATGGAGCGGATGATGGCAATATCATCGGCCATTTTGGCAGTCCAGGGGAGATAATCACTGATGTACTGCCCACCCTGTCCATATTTCTTAAACTTGGTTAGATGACCCTGCACTTTGAGTTCCTTGCCCTGCAATTGTGCGATGGGCTGCCCCTTGGTGAAAGACTCAGGCATGGGCTGGTTGTGCAATTGATCGAGCTTTGGTTTGTAATCAAAAGTTTCCAGGTGCGAGGGGCCCCCCGCCATACATAGAAAGATCACCCGCTTTGCCCGGGCCTTGGGCAAAAGATAACGGGGCTTAGTGGAGTTGTTAGCCATTAGCATATTGAGGGCAGCACTTCCCAGGCTCAGTCCGGCTCCACCAAGAAAGGCACGGCGGTTGATGGTGGTAGTAGAAAGAGGAATATTCATCGTCTTAAATTGGTTTCGGCGAGATTAAGCACGGCCCGGGCAATTGGGGTCCAGTTTTCTTCAGCCTTGTTGCTATGCTCGGTAAATAGGGAGGCTAGGGTCTCATGTTCATATTTGTCCGGAGCACGGGATAAGGCTTCTTCAAAGGCATAAGTAAGCTTGGTTTCAAAAGTATTTCCTCCATGAGTACTAATTTTCTGGGCAAAGGATTTTGCCGCTTCCAGAAAGGTTGGATCATTAAGTAACACCAATGCAGCCAGCGGGGTATTAGACTGGGGGCGTTCTGCTGAACATTCCTCTCGGGATGGTGCATCAAATGCCTTGAGCATGGGGTGGAGGAATTGTCTTTGCCAGTGCACATACAAGCCCCGCCTCCACTGCGATTCCCCCGAGTCCTCCTCGTATGTCCTCTTGGGGAAATTGAGGTGGCGGTAATAGCCGGTTGGCTGGAAGGGCTTTACACTGGGTCCTCCGATTTTATCCACCAGTAATCCGCTTACCGCCAAAGTATTGTCCCGCACAAATTCAGCAGGTAGTCTCCGGGCAAGCTGGAAGCTCTTGTAACCATTCGGTGGGAGCGATGCTTGCCGGTAAGTTCGGCTCATTAGGATATCTTTAATAAATGCTTTTAGGTTCCAGTCTTTTTCAACCAGGGATATGGCGAGGTTATCCAGTAGTTGCGGATGGTCGGGTGGAGTGCCTTGCCCGCCGAAGTCGGTTAGGTCAGGGGCTAAGCCTTTTCCAAAAAGTAGGTACCATATCCGGTTGGCCAGTACCCGGGCATTGAGCAAACCGATTCCATCCTCCGTATCAGTTAACCAATTTGCCAGGTCGAGCCGGTCGAGGCGTTTTTTATCTGAATCAATTTTGCCAAGGAATTCTGGTACGGCGGGTAAAACAATGGGTCCGCTATCATCCATCCAGTTTCCACGGGGAAGCACGCGCATTACCCGTGGCTTAACTGCCTGGGAAACCATGGTCCAGCGGCCTTTATCTTCTACCCCTTTTTTCTCTCTCAGAAGTTTCCGGTATTTCTGAAGCACGGCTGGCTTGGCAACTTGAGCAAGCTGTTGATTAATTCTATCAATCTTTTCCTGCCACTGAGTCTTATTGGCATCTTTTGCCTTCTTTAGAGACTGGGATAGCTTTCCTTTTCTATCCTCGAGGTTTTTTAGCTCCGACTGTTTTTTCTTGGATAATGTATGGTCAATTTCCTTGGTTAAGTCTCTTAGTTTCAAGGAGTTTTCATCGGTATGAATTTGAATTTCGGGTGGGCGATCCGTGGGTAGTTTGTTCCCAGTAAATCCACGATCGGCAAGGTCGGCAAAAAAGGACGCGAGGGAGTAGTGGTCATTGATGGTGTAGGGGTCATACTTATGATCGTGACATTGTGCACAGCCAACGGTTGCACCCATCCAGACTTCGGAAACATTGCGTACCCGGTCGGCCGCATAGATTGCATCATATTCCTTGAGCTGTAATCCTCCCTCGTGGGTGGTTTGCAAGAGCCGGTTGTATCCGGATGCCACTTTTTGCTGTACCGATGAACCGGGCAATAAATCGCCGGCAAGTTGTTCTCGGGTGAATTGATCGTAGGGCATATTGTCGTTAAAGGCACGGATGACCCAGTCCCGATAAGGAGAAATGTTGTGGGGTTGGTCCCCATGATACCCTACGGTGTCGGCAAAACGCACGAGGTCCAGCCAGTACACCGCCATCCGTTCCCCGAAATGATCTGAATCCATCAATTGATCAACCAACGCTTTATAAGCGGTCGGATTCGGATCTTTTACAAATGATTTTACGGTCTTGGATTCGGGCGGTAGACCAGTCAGGTCAAAGTGCAAACGACGTGCCAAACTCACTGGATCCGCATCCTTGGCAGGTACCAACATTTTGTTTTCTGTATCCGTGAGGGTGAAACGGTCGATCCAATGCCCGGACCAGTCAGAATTCTTTGGCATGGGTGGATCGGTCCACTCGGGTTTTACATAAGCCCAGTGGTCCGCCCAGGGTGCCCCTTCGGCAATCCATTGTTCAATGATATCCTTCTCTTTTTCGGATAATGGTTTTCCAATTTCAGGTGGGGGCATCAATTCATCCTCATCATCGGAATGAATACGGAAGATTACTTCACTTTCTTCGGGTTCTCCTTCCACAATCGCCAACATATTATCATCCTTGGCGTGCTCTTCTATATCAAGGCGCAGATCGGCTTTGCGCCCTTCTTCGTCAGGTCCATGACAGGAAAAGCATTTGTCCGATAGGATGGGGCGAACATCCCGGTTGAAGTCGAGCTTGGCATATGTCCACAAAAGTGGCAAAAAGCTCAGAGCAATGGGTATAAGTAGATTCATGCTTTACAGTTGTAAAGCTAGCTATCTTTCAGGAATCTCTCAAGAATTATATTATATGGAAACAATCTGATCGATGGGGTGAGAATTAAACTGCTAGGTCGAGCGGACCACCTTTACAGAGAGAGGGGTTGCCAAAGGTTTCGAGCGGATGTCCCACCGCATGAGCGAGGCTTAGAAGGAGACGGTTGTGTGCGTTGTTATTATCGCCACACCAATACGAACGACCCATGCGAAAGCCAAATCCGTTCCCTGCTAAGACGAATGGTATATGGTCGAGAGTATGGCTATTCCCCTTGCCCAGTTCATTAGTCCAAACAACCAAGGTATTATCGAGCATGTTCCCTTTCTGTCCTGGTTCAGGTGTAGTTTCGAGTTTTTTGAGTAAATAGGCAAACTCCTCAGCAAACCAGGTGTTTATACGAATGAGCTTATCGTAGGCATCCTTGTTTTTGTCTGGCTCGTGGGAGAGGGTATGATGGGCATCATCAATGTCTAACCAATTCATTTTTGCCTGCCCGACTGACTTGGTGTACTGTAGGGTGGCAACCCGGGCAAAATCATTAACAAAAGAGTTGACCAATAGATCGATTTGCAGTCTTCCCAGTTCAGGAATGTTATCGTTTTGATTGCGCAATCCTTCGGGCAGATCGGGCGGTGGTGAGACCAGTGCAGATCGATAGGAATCACTCGCAAAATTTCGGTCCATACGATCCACCAAATGGGCATGGTCGATCAAAAGCTTGCGGTCAGATTCCGGCAACTGATTGGCAACTTTCTTGAAATCTTCCCTCAATCCATCAAGGATGGAGTGTACCTGTTTCCTTTGCTGAATATTTCCATATAGTTTACGATGGGTCTCATAGGGATCAGACAAAGGTGTGACTGGTTGATTGGGGCCGTCATAGGACATTCGGGTCCATGGATCTGCGGAATCTTTAACTCCAACTCCGAAGTGCAAAGAACCAAAACGGGTACGGGTATGTTCTTGGCTTTGTAAATGTTTGCTGATTTCCCGATCGATCGAAATACCTTTGGGCCAACCGGCTGGAGTACCTCCACCTCCCATCACATTTCCAGGAAA
The DNA here is from genome assembly GCA_900299365.1 of Opitutales bacterium. GTDB lineage: Bacteria > Verrucomicrobiota > Verrucomicrobiia > Opitutales > Seribacteraceae > Chordibacter. The sequence goes on along the minus strand of OMJS01000195.1, from coordinate 6,246 downwards.
AAGTTCAATGCCGGTGAGCAGACAGCTCATTCCACGCATATGGTTGTCTCCGTCTCCCTTGACCTTGTTGTGAATGTTTCGAAGTATGAGTAATTTGTCGTGGAAAGGTTCAAGGGGCTTAAGGATAGTCTTGTGCTCGAAATCTTCTCCAATCCTAACCGGCCAAAAATGATCGGGTATGGTGCCGTTAGGGCTGAACATGATTACCAATCTTTGCTTGGGAGAATTCTTGCTACTCGACTCCCCAAAAAGAGAATTTGTCTGTGAGAGGATGGGCAGAGAAAGGGCGGAAAGCCCGATTTTTCTGAGTACTGCCCGCCGATTTATTGGATCCAAGTTCATAGCGGGATTATTTTTTCCATGACATACCATAGATTGCGGCTTGGTACCCAAGTTGCCAATATAAGTCAGGTATGCTGAGTTGATTATTTTTCAATATTTTGGAGAGTTCGTTTGTCTCGACTTTATCGAAACTGCTCGGAGACTGTTTGGCAAGATACTTGAACAGTTCATTAACAAAAGATTGGCTGGGGCGGGAACTATCGAGGGCATGTTCAAGTAGGTCCTCAGGATCTTGAAATTTTCTTTCGTTTCCCGTGCTGTCAACGTATTCAACCTTTAAGTCAATGGGTTTCCCAAGGATGAGCGAACGGCTTTTGCCGGCAGCATCATAGCCTTCCAAGACAAAGCCTGTCGGGTTGATAAGGTCATGACAACTCATGCAATTGGCGGATTTGGTAAGTTCTTCGACTTTTTGCCTCATCGTCCATGATGGGTCAAAGTCTGCGTTGTTGAGAGAAAATGCTTCCGAGGGTGGTCGAAGAGAGCGACCAAGAATCTTGCGACTGGTAAAAATTCCCCGATGAATTGGTGAGCTCTCTTCAGGATAGGAATGGCTTGCCAAGATGTAGGGATGCGTATGAAGACCATAACGGTCAAGAGTGGTGGCATCCATCTCTGCGAAACTATTTTCATTTGGATCCCAAGGTAATTTAATGCCGTAAAAATCGGCCATTCTTTGATTCAGATGGATTTTGTCCATACTTAGAAAGGATTGCCATGTGCCCTTATTCTTCCAGATATTTTTCCCCACCCAAATCATCAGCGATCTTCGTAAATCCAAAGCGAGAGCAGAAGAAAAACCGAGGTGCACCGTTTTACTCAATGCAGGTAATTCCTTATTTCTCATATCCAACCAATCAATCATGAAGTCATTGAATTTTGCGGCGGAGCGTTGGTCTCTAAGCATATGCTTAGCAAGATCTCGAGCTTGTTTAGGGTTGTTCAATTGACCACGCTCGATTCTTTGATGAATGGCAATGCCAGGTATGGAGTCCCAAAGATAGAGGGCCAACTTGGCCGCTACAACATAGGGATCGGCATCTTCTTTAATAAGGGATTGTAACTCCGGGTATAAAAACCTAGGTGACTTAAGCGTACGAAGAACAATTTTCTCGACCGAAGTCTGCCAAGTAAGGCCCTCTGTAAATTTGGAGCGGACATAATCGTCCAACTCCTCTTCAGTAAGCTTTTCGCGAAATGCATACTGAACGAAATTTTCGGTAATGGACATTACCTTTTCTTTCTTTTTTTCGTCATTCTTGATTTGGTCGATCATTTGTCCGGCAAATTTAGCTGCTTTAAAGGCGGCAAAAGTAATGGCTTCGTCCCAAGAGGCATCTACTCGCAAACCCCTGCCATAGCCATGTGATGCATCGTCAGGAGGGAGGTTTTCCTGAGGAATAAAGGAAGGAGCGACAGCTTGGTCGAATAAATATTCACGAGGTATGAGTTCTCTTTCCCCAAGTGGTGTTTTCCAGCTTAGTTCGATCGTAGCGTTTGGATCGTTGAATTTATAAAAAGATAATTTAATCGGATATGGCCGGCCACCTAGTAAATATATTTTAGTACTTTGTTCATCAACGGACCCTTTTCCTACCTTCGCATCAATGGTATGTGACCCACCTAGAGAATTTATGGAGAATTTAAATCCATTGGTTGATTGGAGGAAAAAGTCATACCAACCGGATTCTGTGGGTAGGATTGAGCCCTCCCAATAAATCGAAAATTTTTGAGGATCTAACCCATCGAATGGTGCGGATTGACCAAAATTAAAGTCGATCGCAGGATCAATTCGTTCCGCAATTTTCTGCTTTCTTTTGTTCATTCCTTCCGCCTTGAAATACTGCCCTCTTAGGCCGTTCCCAGGGTTTTTTAAAATAGGTTGGCCAAGAAATTGAGAAAATAAGTCGGCAACGGATTGTCTGAATTGACGATTGGTCAGGCGGGAAAGTTGAATCTTTTCTTTCTTCGAAAATAATTCGGGCTTTCTGTAGAAGCTTTGATAAACATACCTAGAAATGGTTTCTGCATCGCTACCCGTGACCAGTTTTGGGTCGTAATCAGGCATGGTCTCATCGACATAATTGATTAGTTTGTTGATGGACCAGTCCCCAACGAGAGGTTTCGAATACTCATCCTCAACTCCTTCCCCCCGTTCACCATGGCACTCGGCACAATACTGGATAAAAAGATTCCTGCCTTTAATGTTGTCTGGGGTGGCCGGTAGCCGGTGGATAAAGAATATTCCAACCAGGAAAGCATACATGAAATGAAGCTTAAAATTCATACTTCGGTGTAGTTTTAATCAATAGAAACCTAGCCAATGGATTTACAAGCCATAAGCAAGGAGTCAGGGAAATTAATTCCCGCAGGCTTAGTAGAATTAAGAAAAAGTGATCCAGACAATTTAATGGAAACGGAGCGAGGCAAAGTTCATCAAGCCATTACTCACGCCCGGATTGTGGAAACATACATAGAGATCATGACGGCCATGACATTTCTTTAAATCAAAATCCCGATCGATATAATCTCTCCAGCTTCCGTTGGGTTGAACAGTTGCCTTGCCGATTGGTTCTCCTTGGGTCGAACCTAGTCGAAGATGAATTTCCCCACCGGTGCCGCCACTTGCGACCTTGGCGGATACTTTTGTAATTCCATCGAAGTTGATATTTTTGAAGGAAATAAAATCGCCGTGTCCAATTTGACTGACTGCGGACTTGGATAGTTTGACTCCCTGATGATGATCGGCAGAGGAACCATGGACGGTTTTGCTCCGAAGTCGAAGCATTTGGGTTCCCCGGAGAGGAGCCACTGGAAATGCTCCTCTATCTAGGTAACTGGCTTCCACAAATAAGTTGTATCCAGCGTTTTTATTGAACCCATCCGGCTTGTTTAGACTGATCGAGCCTGATGTGCCTGAATGACCAGATTGATCTTGTCCAGTCAGTGAAAAATCCAGTCCACCATTTGCTTTGCCTCAATAAGGTTGTGTTGAGGGTGGGGCATCATCGGAATCTGGCCCCAGACCCCTGTAGAGCCATCTAGGATGCGTTGGGCTGTTTCATTTTTTGCCTTCTTTACCCCAGCATATCTCAACGCAATTTCAGTGAAGGTGGGGCCTACCAATTTTTGGTCAACTGAGTGGCAATTAAAGCAATCGCTTTTCTTCATCAAACCGAGCCCCGTGGCTTGTTTCCCAAGGAGAGTGGCAGGCAGGATACCACCGTTTTGTGGGAAAATCTCATATTTAAGGGAAACTCGGTTTGAGACGACTTCCGTATCCTCTTGATCCTTTACCTCGATTTCCCATGCAAGGGGTTGGCCAAATTCAAAAAAGTCTCCGTCCTGTGGATTTTTAAAAGTAACCTCAGGTGGACTGTTACCTACAGAAAGAGGTAGAGATGCCTCGCTGTAAGAACCTTTTTGGTCACGCACGGTTAACACAATTTGATGATTCCCAAAGTCGACAAAAGATAGGCTAGGATTTGGCTCAGTGGAAAGGATGGAACCGTCTCCAGGAACTTTTCTCCACTCGTATGCAAGTTGATCTCCTTCATCCGGATCAAAGGTGCCTTTTGTTGAAAGATTAATCACCAACGGTGCTTTTCCCGCAGTTTGATCAGCAGAAAATTTAATCTTTGGGCTACGGTTACCTCGTGCATAATCAATCCGAACAATCTTAGCATCTATGTTCTTGCCCCAGGTGGTCCCGTATTCAATCAGGTAGAGTGCCCCATCGGGGCCAAAGGTTAGATCGATCGGTCGAATAAACTTATGGTTGGGCATGAAGGGCTCGAGCTTCACTAAGTTTTCATTTTCGTCGAGTTTGGCTGTGAAGATCCAGTTTCTGGTCCACTCATAAACAAACAGAGAATTATCAAAATGTTTATGAAGTTGGATCTTGCTGTCCAAGCTTTCGTCGTAATGAAAGACCGGTCCAGCACAGGCTGTTCGTCCTCCTGTGCCCAACTCCTGAAACTCGGGTGTTCCCCGGGTCCGGTACCAGATGAAGGCGGGGTGGGCCTCGGGTAGAGTAATGTTTCCTTCCACATAACGGGAACGGTTTACAGGTGCAAGAGGGTTGTTGGGTGAGGATAGTTCTGAAGTATTAAAATCCCGGATGGGGTAGGCGAAATTATTACCCACAAAATAAGGCCAGCCAAAGTTGCCCGCTTTTTTAGCTTGGTTAATTTCATCATGTCCGGCTGGGCCGAGCTCGCTTTCGTTGTAGGCGTCTGGGCCCACATCCCCCCAATAAAGAGTTCCTGTTTTTTGATTGATGTTGATCCGCCATGGGTTGCGGCATCCCATCACATAAACTTCGGGTAATCCTTTCGACCCGTCCCGGGGGAATAAGTTTCCCTCAGGAATTTCGTAAGCACCGTCGGCAGTGGGGCGAATGCGCAAAATCTTCCCATTGTGACTGAATGGATTAGAGGAAGACTTTTCAGCACTTAAGGGATGTTTGCCTAGGCGGTCATCAATCGGGGCATAGCCTTTGGAGTCTCCTCCCGGGCTAGTGTCGTCACCAGTGGAGATAAAGAGGCAACCATCCGGACCAAATTCGAGGGAACCGGCATGGTGGGCGGATACCCCAAACATTTCGTGAAATTGTATGAGAATTTTTTCACTCCCCTTGATCAATTTATTTCCCTGCATGGTAAAGCGGGATGTTCGCTGAGAGGTCATTCCGATAGGAGAATATTGTAGGTAAACCCAGCCGTTATTTGCAAAATCCGGATCAAGCGCCAATCCAATCAGCCCAACTTCCCCTCGGCGGGCGACATCGAATTTATAAATTAAAATGGCCTCCTCGGTATCGGGTAGAAAAACCCGGAATTCTCCATTTAGCTCGATGAAAAAGATACGCCCGTCTTCGGCAACTTCAAGTTCCATCGGTTGATCGAGTTGGTCATAGACTGTGGTGACGGTGAGACGACCAGGGTCAAACTTTTCAGATGAAATTCCGAATGACCATGATCCTAGTATCAAGGATGTGAAAACTGTAAAAATTTTAAAAAAAGTGATGACCCGCAATCTATACATAAACGAATATACCAATATTATAATACCCGCGTCTCAAACCCATATTGTGAATATTTGCGTAAAATTTCTGTTGATTTGCGACAATTGATTGATGGGCTTTAACTTATCTCAACAAAAAACTAGACATTGATAGTTTGTATTTGCAAGTCGAACCAAGGATAGATTGAACAAGCTTTAAACCCAGACTAATTTTTAAATGACAACAGATTCGAGCCTTTTAACTGTCCAGCAACATATTCTTAAAGAACAGCTACGATTCTCCGGTGCATCCGGTGAGTTTTCCTTCCTTTTGTCCGGCATAACTTTAGCCACAAAAATCATACAGGCTCAGGTACGGCGTGCCGGAATAGTTGATGTTCTTGGGGAGCATGGAGAAATAAATGTACAGGGAGAAATTCAGCAGAAATTAGATGTCATTGCCAATGAGGCGATCGTACAGGCTCTGACAAGTCGGGCGAGTGTGGGCGTGCTGGCCTCCGAGGAAAATGAGGAGGCAATGATTGTGCACAAAGGAGATAAGGAAGCCAAGTATGCGGTGGTTTTTGATCCACTGGATGGATCCTCCAACATCGATGTAAATGTGAGCGTGGGAACCACTTTTTCTATACTTCGTCGACCTGATGATGCATCCTCCGACAACCCAGAGGCTTGGGTGTTGCAACCCGGTTCCGAACAGGTTGCCGCTGGCTATGTCGTCTACGGATCCTCCACTATTTTGGTTTATAGTGTAGGGCATGGGGTACACGGATTTACTCTGGACCCTGCAATCGGAGCTTATGTGCTAAGCCACCCCAATATGACTATGCCAGATAGGGGGAAGTATTACTCAGTAAATGAAGCCAATGCGGATAGTTTTCC
>OMJS01000194.1 GCA_900299365.1 Opitutales bacterium | reverse complement strand
GAAGAAAAACTTTTCCGAAAAGAAGAAGAATTAAGGTTAGCAGATCGAATCACCTGCCCAAGCCAATTTGTACTGGATTCGATCCCCTTGGAAATTAGGCAGAAAACACCATATCAAATATCCTCGTTCGGTAGTCCTCCTTGCGAGCAAGTTGATTTTGAGTGCTCCCCAAAAAACGATACTTTAAACCTTCTGTTCGTCGGATCTATGAGCCAACGTAAGGGTCTTGCCGATCTCTTTGAGGCAATGATATTACTCAAAGGAGAGCCAATTTCCTTGTCGATCTTGGGACAGCCCTCCATGCCGATGGAGTTTTACCGAAAACAATTTGCTGAATTTAAATATTTTCCACCTTGTTCAAATCAAAGGGTTCGGCAAATCATGAAGGCACACGATGCCCTAGTTTTGCCCTCCATTGTGGAAGGTCGTGCCTTGGTGCAACAGGAAGCACTATCCTGCGGATTACCGATTGTCGTGACTCCTAACACCGGAGGTGACGATTTGGTCGAGGAAGGGGTAACCGGATATCTTGTTCCCATTCGATCTCCGGAAAAAATCGCTGAGACCATTCGTTCAATGATGGAAAATAAGAATCACAAAGAAGAGATTCGTGTGATGTGCCAAAAGAAAGCGATCCAATATACCTGGCCAAAATATGCTCAAAATATTATTGATTTCAACTTATCGAACCATGAGCAAAGGACTGAGATTGCCTAACCCATGAGAACAACGGAAGCAATCTCCCTGCCAAGAAATCAGCCTAAGAGAAAGGTAGTATCGCAAGGAGAAGCATCCGATTATGCTTTCATCAAAAAACTTATTTGGAGTTATTTTTTACTCTTACTTTTTGAGGGAGCCTTAAGGAAATGGTTTCTACCAGGGTTATCGCAAGGATTGTTAATTATTCGGGATCCCATTGTGATTTGGATTTATTATCTATGCTATGCTCAGGGTGTCTTTCCATTGAATAACAAATATCTTCAACGATGCTTTCAATGGGTCGCTCTTGCAATTGTACTTTCTTTTCTTATCAACCAGGCACATCCACTTACTATTGCCTATGGTGCCCGCACCAACCTGCTTCATTTTCCTCTAATTTTCATCATGGCTCGGGTGCTTACCTTCAAGGATGTTCTTTCTTTCGGTAAAGCTTTTCTTTTGCTCGCCCTGCCCATGACCTGGATTGTTGCACAGCAATTCCAAGCGGATCGCTTCGATACAATTAATACTGCTGCAGGTGGAGTCGGGCACCAAATCATGACTTCTGGCGATAAGGTACGAGCCTCTGGAACATTTACCTTCGTGAGTGGAATCGTTTTCTATTATTGCTTTACTGTTGCATACATTATTTATGGGTTTTTAGTGAAAGGCGCCTTCCCGAAATGGATGCTCTATTTGGGCACTTCCGCTACCTTGCTTGCCATGGTAACCGCGGGTAGTCGTGCGGTGATTGCAGAGTGCTTACAGGTATTGGCTTGCATCGGGTTTCTTGCGTATTTCAAGCCCAGTGAATTCGGAAAGATTGCTGGTTCGATCTTTGGCTTTTCTACTCTGGGACTCATTCTCTACACTCAAGTTGATCTATTCCAAGAAGGTTTGGACTTCTTGTCATTGCGCTTTGAGGAAGCTGCAAATGTAGAAGGAAACCCGATCGAGGCATATTTTATACGATATTATGAAATTATCGTCTCACCCTACTACTTTAATATGTGGACAGGTTTCTTTGGACATGGCTTAGGAACAGCAACAAGGGCTGGAACTGCTTTGGGTGGAGGAATGGGGGGGGCTGAAATATCATGGTCAAGACAAGTTCTGGAAAATGGATTACTTGTCGGAGGATTTTATATTCTTTGGCGTTTGTGGATTTTCAAAGATATGATGATGGCCTGTATGAAAGGAGTCCAGAGAGGAGCTTTTCTAGCAATTTTTTTATTTGGGGCGGCAGCCCCTATCATTCTCTTCTCTCCTTTCGGGCAACCGACAAACCTTGGTTTCGCTGCCTTCGGAGGTGGGCTATGCCTTGCCGCACTCCATGAGAGGTTTTCCAATCGTTGAGTAGTAGCAAAAAAATTCTCCTTCTATCCAACTACAGACCAGACAATCAACTCAGCATGCTTCGCTTTGGAGAACTCCTCACCAACGAGCAGTCTCAAAGCTTACACGCTAAGATAGAAGAAATTTTTCCGACTCCTGTATTCACTAGGATTTGCCCCTTTAAAAAACTGCGTAAATGGGCAGCCTATTTAGACAAGTACTTACTCTTTCCTAAAAGATTAAAAAGGGAATTAATGAACCGAAAAGATCAAATACATTTGATCCATATCATCGACCATTCCAACGCCATATACCTACCAATAATGAAGCGAGCCACTCGGGCGAACGCAATCATAACCTGCCATGATTTGATCGCCATTCGCACCGCTAAAGGAGATTTCGCTCAGGCTCCCAAATCTTCAAAATCAGGCAAGCGTTTACAAAATTGGATATCAGATTCTCTCCATTATGCAGACTATTATGCCTGCGATTCCAGGCAGACCTTGAAAGACCTCAACCGTTTGATCCAGATTTCAAAAGGAAAATCATCCGTTTTTCATCTGGGAACAGAAGCAGGTTTATCTACGAATTCAGAGAAAAAAGACTTCTCAAAAATTCTTCCCTTTGATCCACTCAATACAAAATTTCTCATCCATGTGGGTAGTGCAGCTTGGTACAAAAATCGTAAAGCCGTTTTTCGTTCCTTTATTAACGCTCGGACAAGTTTTCCTAACCAAAACCTAAAACTTTTCCTCGTCGGACCGGAACCACAGAAAGATGAATTGGACGATCAATTGAAGAAGTGGATTGAATCTAACCCGAGTGCGATCTGCCCTTTACAGAACCTACCCGAAAATATTTTAGATGAACTCTATAAGTATGCCCAAGCCCTAGTTTTTCCCTCCTTTATCGAAGGTTTTGGCTGGCCACCATTGGAAGCTGCAATTCGGGGATGCCCAGTAATTACAACCCGTACGGGAGCAATTGAAGATTTACTGAGTGACTATGCAAACTATGTGGAGGCAGAAAACCAAGCATCGATCAATCAAAGGGTTAAGGAAATACTAAGATCATCAACAAAAAAGAAAGATTCCGTTAGTTTACCAAGCCATGAAGATTGCAGAATGAAGTACCACGATCTTTACCAAAATATCATGGAAAATGAAAGGGATTTTAAACTTAATTTCTAAAAATATTATATAATATGCTTTTTCAAGAAAAAGATTTTATATTATTATTTATGCCTATCATTTTGCTTGGATTCATAATTTCAAGGAGAATAAGCATAAAGTTTATTTTAATTTTTTTGATACTATCTTCTGCTTCTTTTTACTGCATATACAATATTTACAATATTTTTGTAATTACAACATCTATAATTATAAACTTTTTATTAGGATTATGTATTTATAAATATTCCAAAAGCAACATATTTATAGTTATTGGTATTGCATTTAATGTATTGTATCTAGGATTCTTTAAATACTCAAATTTCTTGATAGAAAATATAAACATTATTTTTAATAAAGAATATGATTTTATAAATATCGAACTGCCTTTAGCAATTTCCTTTTTTACATTTCAGCAAATTGCATACCTTGTAGACACTAAGAAGGGTTCTATCAAAAACAAGGATTTTACAATTTATTCATTTTTTATTCTATTTTTTCCGCAGTTAATAGCTGGTCCGATTGTTCGTTTTCAACAGATAATCAAACAAATCATTAATCCAAGTTTTTTGAAATACAATAGTAACTACTTTACTGCAGGATTTTGCTTGTTTTCTATCGGAATGGCAAAAAAACTGATTATGGCTGATGGAATTAGTACAATACCCGAAGGTCTATTCTTTATATTAGAGACAAATAGAATCCCATCAATCTCAGAAGCATGGATTGGAATGTTAGCATTTGCTTTACAAATCTATTTCGATTTTTCTGCATACTCAGATATGGCAATTGGTCTTGCTCTTATGCTCGGTATACGGCTCCCGATAAATTTCGACTCTCCATACAAGGCACTAGATATTGTTGATTTTTGGCGAAGGTGGCATATCACCTTATCTCAGTTTTTGAGAGATTATCTCTACATTCCTCTAGGCGGAAATAGGTTGGGCAAATTAAGAGGATGTTTAAATGCATTGCTAGTAATGACTATAGGAGGTTTATGGCATGGTGCGTCATGGACATTTTTATTCTGGGGAATGTTTCATGGTACATTGATAGGTCTTACTCATTTCAGCAGAAATTTACTAAAAGGTAGCCACTTTTCTTCAGTAGTGCTAAGACGAATAATATTTAACAGATATTTTCTTTTCTTTTTAATCACATTAAGTTGGGTTCTGTTTCGCTCAGAGAATTTTCTACAGGCAAAAATAATTTATCAGTCTTTATTTGGAATGAATGGACTTGATATAACTCGTTCTTTTAGTACCTACTTTATAAATGAAAATATTAGGTGTAACGGTTTTTTACCTAACAGCGAAATTGATTTAACCGTCCTTCCTTTTTTGCCACTATTTTTAATTCATATCTGGTATCTACCAAATTCAAATCACCTAATAGGACTTAAAAATAATATTAAAAAACCATCCTATATATTACAATTTTTCTGTTTAATAATATTTTTTATTTCGCTGAAAATAAGTCTCGAAGAAACTTTATACGAATTTATATATTTTAATTTTTGAGATGCATTACATAAAGATAATTACAATAGTTTCATTATCTCTTTTAATATCATTTTTTATTCTAGAAATTACTATAAATTTACACAGGAATAATCATTCTCCAGGAGCAATCTTCAGTCAATCAATGATTGATAATAAGTTGGAATGCTTACAAAAAATTGAAGGGAATAAAATCATATTCATAGGTGGTTCAAATGTTGCTTACGGGATCGACTGTAAACTTGTTAGAGAAAAAATGAATTTAAATGCAATGAACTTCGGATGCATGGTTGGTTTAGGACCTGAAATTCTTTTCGGAAATGTAAGCAAATTTCTTAAGCCAGGTGATACTGCCGTACTTTGCTGGGAATATGAGACATACAGATTTGATCGGAGAAGCCAGAACTTAAACTATTTAGGAATGATGATGGGACCGCAAAAAGATGTTTTTGAAAAACTTCCTCTTTTAGATCGTTTTTATTTGAAACTTCACTTTCCCTTAAATTTAGTCAGGTATTCTATCTTTAGCCTAGTAAATAGCACACACGATCTAAATGATATATACAAATGTGGGTGGTCTTTTGACGAATTAGGTAATGTTACTTCCAACTTAGGTACGACCACGAGTAAGACAGACCTCGAAAACTCACCTCTTGCTCCCCTAATTTCGGAACATGAGATCCATCAAGACTTAATATTAATAGCTAACAAAATCTTAGACTTTGCTAATAAACACAAAGTGAAAATTTATGCTACATGGCCCAATACTTATCGAAACTCATCATACAATTGTAATAGACAAGTCGCTACCAACCTTGAAATTTACAAATCCTTTTGGAAAAATCTTGGTGTTGATGTACTTGGTGAACCAGAAGATGCCATGCTTCCCGAACAATATTTTTACGATTCGGTTTACCATTTAAATCGAAAAGGTACAGAACTTCGCACCTTAAAACTTATCGATGAATTGCTCTTGGTTCAATGAGTAGTTTAGACAAATCTTCCCGTGCCATCCCTCTAACCGTATTCATTCCCTGTAAAAACGAAGAAGCAAATTTAGCAAGATGCTTACAGTCAATTCCGTGGGTAGATGAGGTCTTTGTGGTAGATTCGCAAAGCACCGATCGCACGGTTAATATTGCCCAAGAGCATGGAGCAAAGCTTGTGCAATTTGATTATAAAGGGGGATGGCCGAAGAAAAAAAACTGGGCATTAGAAAATCTACCGTTTTCTAACGAATGGGTCTTAATTCTCGATGCGGATGAATGTCTGCCTCCTGAAGCGGAAGAAGAGATCAGAAAAATTGTCACCGATCCTAATCACGAGCATTCCGGTTATTGGATCAACCGGAGGTACTTCTTTTTGGGAAAGCCATTAAAGCATGCCTACTTTCCAAACTGGAATCTACGACTATTCAAACACAAGCTTGGCCGCTATGAAAAAATCACTGATCTTTCGACAGATAGTGGAGATCATGAGATTCATGAGCATGTGGTAGTAAAAGGCACGACAGGGAAGTTAAAGTCGATCATGGATCATCATGCCTTCCCCACGATTGATAGTTTTATGGAAAAACATAACCGCTATTCAAATTGGGAAGCGGTTGTTGAAAACTCGTCGAAAGATGATGAATCTTACCTGCAACACGATGGGGTCAAAGGGAAGCGTAGATTACGTAGGATTTTCCGTAAACTGCCCTTCCGCCCTACCCTGCGATTTCTCTATGTATATCTTTGGCAAGGGGGTATTCTTGATGGATGGCAGGGCTATGTTTTTGCTAGGCTACATGCCCAATATGAATTTCTTTCTTTTGCGAAAGCCAAGGCAATCTCAAGAACCCGAAAATAAGCGGGGTAATGATCGGGTTGATTTTGATAATTTCTTGCCATCTTCGCCAAGCAATAATTCGCAGTGGTAAAAAGTCGGGCGAACCCAGCCCAATGTATCCCAAAGCAAGCACTGGCGGGCACTGGAAACGAGCAAGTCCTCGCCCCGCACCACTTCGGTGATCTGCATAAGATAATCATCGACCACGGTTGCCAACTCATAAGCGGCAACCCCATCCTTTCGCCAAACTAGAAAGTCGGACAAATCGGATCCTACAAGGAACGATTGTTCGGCTTTTTTTATATCCACGAATACTACCCGCTCCCCCCAGTTAGTGCGAAAGCGCCAATTGGTCTTTCCAGGGAAATCTTCATCCATTTGTACATTTGACTGAGGCCGAAAGTCTTCAGGATATAAATATTCTTCACCTGAAGCATTTAATAATTCTGATGACAGTATTTCTTTACGTGATTTATTACAGGGATAAATGCAATCAAGTTCATACAATTTCTTAAGTGCATCTAGATAATTTCCACTACGCTTGCTTTGTTTATAAGGGCCGAAAGCTCCGCCTACATCTGGTCCCTCATCCCAATCCATTCCCATTCCTTTAATATCCTCTAGGCATGCATTGGCATATTCTTGCGTACAACGTGCAGGATCAAGATCGTCCATACGTAAAAGAATTTGCCCATTGTAAAACCTAGCCCGCTCCCACGCAGTTCGAAAAGTTTGGACATGACCCTGATGTAAGTATCCAGATGGAGTTGGGGCTATTCTCCCCCGATAAGGTAGTTTCGGTTTCTCCTCGCTCATTCTTGGAAAGTAAGATTTAAAACTAATCTGTAAGTAAAAAGAAGAAGAAAGAAGTAAATGTCCATTACCCACTCCCAAATATGAAGTTTAGTGAGCTCGGATTAGATCCAAAAATTTTACAAGCCGTCGAAGAACTTGGCTATGAAACCCCAACTCCGATTCAGGAAAAGGCAATACCTCCCATCCTAGAAGGTCGTGATCTTGTTGGCTCTGCACAAACTGGAACTGGTAAAACGGCTGCGTTTGCCCTACCAGCCATTCACCGACTTGGAAAACATGGTGCCTGCCGGGCCTTAGCACTTGCACCAACCCGAGAACTTGCCATTCAAATTGAGGAGAATTTTCTGAAATATGGAAAATTTCTCGACCTTCGAATGGCGTTATTATACGGCGGGGTAAAATACGGAAAACAATTGGAGCAACTTAAGAATGAACCCGATGTGATTGTAGCCACTCCCGGACGATTACTGGACCATTTAAGCCAAGGAAATTTAAGCCTTAAGAAAATTGAGATTCTTATTTTGGATGAAGTCGACCGAATGCTTGATATGGGATTTATCGAGGATGTCACTAAAATCATCCAGAAGACACCTCGTTCAAGGCAGACCCTTTTGTTTTCTGCCACTATTCCAGACACGGTAAGGCGGTTGTCCACATGGGCATTAAATAATCCGGCAGAGGCAAAAATAGATATAAAAATTTCGGCTGCAGATACGGTAAGTCATGCCTTGTACCCTGTGCCAGCTATTCAAAAGTTTGATTTACTTATCGCATTGCTAAAGAAAATTAATTTCGAAAACTTAATCATCTTTTTTCAAACCCGCCGAGGCACAGACAAAATCAGTCACTGGTTGACTGAGCACGGCCAAGCTGTTCGTGTACTTCATTCCGATTTAAAACAACGGGACAGAATGAGTGCACTTCAGGAATTCAAAGACGGAAAAGTGAAAATTCTCTGTGCCACAGATGTGGCATCCCGTGGGTTGGATATTTCAAATGTTACTCATGTGATTAATTACGATGTGCCTCAGCACTCCGAGGACTATGTACATCGGATTGGAAGAACAGGACGTGCCCGGACCGAAGGAGAAGCTTTTACCCTTTGCAAACCCGAAGAACTCTCGCTCGTCGATTCCATTGAAAAATTACTTGGCAATCATCTGCCTCGTAAGATAGTGGATGATTTTCCCTACAGGAATGAACCGGATACGCTTACACCCATTGCTCCGGTTGTCTCGCGGAAGCGAAACCGTGGCTTCGGTGGACAACTTACTTTTGGAGGCAGAAGAAGGCGTTAACGAACACGGATAACCGGCGTAACTGGCTTGACCAACTGAGCAGTCTTACGGAGGGGTTTACCGACTACATCCACTGTAGCCCCAGCAACTGCTTTTACCGGGGTAACAACTACTTTGGTAGCAATACCAATGGGCTTAGTTATCAAACTTCCACAACCACTGGTCATAATACCAATGAATAGTGCACAGCTTAGTGCTAAAACTGCCTTGCTCATGTATTCGACAAGTAGTATTCAGCTTGGCTTCGCAAACAAATTCCACTTCCAAGATAAAATTTAGCATCTTTTATGACTGAGACATCTGCATTCATCTATCTCCTTCCGATCATCGCCGCTTTAATTGGATGGGCCACTAATTATTTGGCGATCAAGATGCTATTTCATCCCCATCAGCCTAAAAAAATTCTCGGCTTAAATTTTCATGGAGTGTTCCCCAAAAGACAGAAGGAAATTGCGGAAAAGTTGGGAGAACTGGTAGCAAATGAGCTTTTTTCAATGAAAGATGTAAGCGAAAAGATTGAAGATCTTTCCACTCAAACTGAAGTCATGGAAGAGATAGGGAAAAGAATCGAAAAAACAATAAGAGGGAAATTGATGTCTGCCTTTCCTATGCTTTCGATGTTTCTAAGTGATGAAATGATTGAGAAGGTGACCAACTTGTTTAAAGTAGAACTGGAAGAGTTTTTACAATCATCCGCACAGGGCTTTGCCGCAAAGTTGGAAGAATCTATCGATGTACAAAGTTTAGTACGAGAAAAGGTACATGGCTTTTCATCAAATAAAATAGAGGAATTGTTATTCGGTTTTATGGAGCAGGAGTTTCGTTTCATTGAAAAAGTTGGGGCGGCTCTCGGTTTTTTCATCGGATGCATACAAGTATTGATCGTGATAGGACTCTAAATTCTAGTCATCGGCGGGAACAAACTACAAGATCGTGCGGCTTTCTATTCTGGATTGCCAATATCAAATGAAGGTTTCAGGTTTTAATGATCCATGAATGATATAAGTCTGTCCATCTCCCAATTTTGGGATAACGCTTATCTCTTTTGGACAACGCCATCCGCCCAAATACAAGCTTTGGCAATTGCACTTTCCATTTTGCTTGCTTGGATCTTTTCGAAACGGTCAAAACCCAAAATTATCAAGCTTACCAAAGATCCAACCAGACCAGCATGGATAGAAAGATCTATCCTCATCTTGGCTCAGTTGCTCCTTCCCCTTTTTCTGCTTCTCTTTGCATTATTGAGTCGTGGGTTACTGGACCGGTTTGAACTGGCACCTTCTGACCTACTTAACCCCTTTGTCAATGCTACAACAGCGTGGCTGATTTATCGTTTGGTAGCTGGTCTTACCCACAATCGTTTTTGGCTCAGGTTAGCTGCTGTCTTGGCCTTTGGCATGGCAGCACTGCAAAGCTTTGGTTTACTGGAACCGACCTTTGACTTTCTTGGGTCTGCTTCGATTGCCGTGGGTAAAAGTACGCTTTCCGTTCTCGATTTAGTAAACGGTATTTTTATTTTACTCTTCCTTCTATGGATGAGCTCCTTGTTGGGCAGTGCGGGAGAAACAAGGATCCGGCAACTCCCAAATCTCCCTCCCTCCCTTCAGGTACTCCTGGCTAAAGTCGTTCGTGTGCTCTTAATTTTCCTGAGTTTTGTGGTGGCGATGTCCACTATTGGGCTCGACCTATCCTCCTTTGCCCTGCTTGGCGGAGCGATTGGTGTAGGTATTGGATTCGGCCTTCAAAAAGTGGTATCCAACCTAGTAAGTGGTTTGATTCTCCTACTCGATCGTTCAATAAAGCCGGGAGATGTGATCGAGATTGATAATACCTACGGATGGATTAACTCTCTACGTGCCCGCTATGCTTCAATTATTACAAGGGATGGCAAGGAACACCTCATCCCGAACGAAGATTTGATAACAAACCGTGTGGTTAATTGGTCCTTTAGCGATAAAAATATTCGAGTTCGCGTACCTGTTGGAATTTCCTATAATTCCGACCCCCGACTAGCAATGGAATTATGTGTGGATGCTGCCAAGTCATCTGGTCGGGTTCTCAATAATCCTGAACCGCGTTGTCTAGTTACTGGATTTGGCGATAATTCTGTAAACTTAGAACTGAGGTTTTGGATAAATGATCCTTCCAATGGAGTGGGAAATGCAAGAAGTGAAGTGCTGCTCAGTATTTGGGATAGGTTCAAAGGGGAAGGAATCTCCATTCCATTTCCGCAAAGAGACCTGCATTTACGGACATGGCCGGAAGATTTACCGACGAACTTAGGAAAAAAATAGGCCTCCCGTTTTCACCAATACCTACATACAGCAAATCTCCCTTCCAAGCTTGCCAATAAGCTAGTTTACCTGTTTTATCTAACCCTTTGTCATGACACAATTAAGCATAGATTCTCTTTCTTCCATTCAAGTATTGGCAATGGCGCCATCTGGAGATCCATCGGCACCCGGAGGTGGTTTAATGGGATTTCTTCCCATGATTCTCATATTTGTTGCCTTTTGGTTTTTGTTAATTGCTCCTCAACGTAAAAAGCAAAAAGAGCATGATAAAATGATTAAAGCCTTAGAGAAAGGTGCCAAAGTAAAAACAGTGGGAGGAGTTTATGGTACGGTGACCGGGGTAAAAGACGATAGGTTTGTAGTAAGAATTGCGGAAAATGTTAAGGTCGAAGTAGCAAGAGAAGCAATTTCTGCCAAGATTGACTAAAATTTCAAATTTTCCCTAATGCGGTAATACCGCTTATCCAGCCTCACCCGAAATTCACCTCTGTTGATGAACCGTTCAAATACTTGGAAGCTCATTTTTACCGCCTTCATTGCGGCTATTAGTATTTCTTTAATCCTGCCCTTTGAAGATCGCGAACTCGGAGACTATGCCCTGACGCAGGTAACTTCAGACGCTAATGTGTCTAATCATGCAGGGCACGAAAAATTTTCTGAAGTTATCGATAACTTACGTTTACAAATACCGAGTGACCAACCCATTGATTATTCAGCCCTCAGAGATTACGGGAAGCGCAACCGGCTGGACTACGCTGCTTTTTTCAAACCACCCCAAGGAGTTTTTGGAACTGTTGGTTCCCGCCTCATCCCCTTCTTAGTAAAACCGGGGATTCGTTCGGCTCATATTAAAGACCGTGATAAACGAAACGACCTTGTTCTTCGCACACTGTTGAAAAAATCACAGGCTGCAATTAAACGCGGATTAGACCTACGCGGTGGCATTGCTTTTACCATGGAAGCTACTGATTTGAATATTTCCGCGGATTTGGACCAAGCCTCTGGAGCATCCCCGATGGACAAAGTAGTCGAAATCATGAGCGAGCGTCTAAATGCTTTTGGAGTTGCTGAAACTGTTGTTCGTAAAAAAGGCGACCGGGCAATCGAGGTGCAAATTCCTGATCTTACCACCAAGCAAGATCCCGGTATTATCAATGAACTGCAAAAACCTGCCAAATTAGAATTTCGAATTGTTAACACCAACAGCGAGGCACCCGTACCTGTGCAGGAGGGAGAAGAATGGACCGATGAGGAGGGTATTCCTTATGTCGCTTTATTACGAAGTGATGCTCAACCAAATGAAAGACCCATCTGGGTACGCAGGCTGTGGTCTGCCGATGGCGAAATTATTGCAGAAGCATACCCGAGGCAGGATCAGATGGGTGGTTGGGAAGTTGGTTTGGACTTTACTCCAGAGGGAGGAAAAGATTTTGCCGATTTAACCGGTGACATTGCTGAAATGGCGGACCTTTCCACTGGTATGCCAGGTCGATTAGCTGTGGTGCTTGATGGTCAATTGGAAAGTGCCCCCACAGTGAAGGAACGAATTGGTGGAGGAAGTGCAGTGATTACGGGTAATTTTAGTTTCCGTGAGGCCAAAATGCTCTCCGATATTCTCAACAATCCGCTTAAGGTCTCTCTCACGATCGGAGAACAGTATGAAGTTTCCCCAACTCTGGCAGCCGGTGCCCTATCGAGTAGTCTAAATGCTTGTCTACTCGGAGCTGCCCTCGTAGTGGCATTCATGATTGTATGGTATAAAGCAGGTGGTTTGGTTGCGGTCCTATCAGTTGGATTAAATGTTCTGCTAGTTATCGCCGTCCTCGCAGGTATCTTCCAAGCAACTTTCACTCTTCCGGGAATGGCCGCACTTGTTCTTACCATCGGTATGGCGGTGGATGCCAACATCTTGATATTTGAGCGTATCCGTGAGGAATTGCGGGCTGGCAAGAGTCCTGAAAATGCTCTCGATGGTGGATACGCCAAAGCATTCTCGACCATCATTGATGCGAACATCACCACTTTAATTACTGCAAGTATCTTGATTTGGCTGGGAACCGGGCCCGTTAAAGGATTTGGTATTACCCTAGCCATCGGTATCGTAACTTCCGTATTTTGTGCCTTGTTTGTGAGCAGAATGTTCCTCACGATTTTATTAAAATCCGGGGTAAATAACTTGATCAGTTTGCAAAGCATTCAAAAATCTGAACCCAAAGAACCCATCGATTTTCACAGATATCGAAAAGTTGCTTTTCTTACCTCATGGATCGTGGTTGGGGTAGGAATATTCTCGGTGTACTCCAAAAAAGATACAATTCTTGGAATCGATTTCCGGGGGGGGGAAGAACTGGTAGCAGGATTTTCACAATCAATTGACGCTGGTGATCTGGAGGAATCATTTAAAAGTAATTCTACACTGGGAGAGGTTCAACATGTGTATCGCTCGGAAGTTGGATCAGGCGAAGGTGCCAGCCGTTTGGTTTTGCAAACAGAGGAAGGTAAGTCCCGTGAGGCTCTGGCACATTTACAAAAACAATACCCCGATGCTGCCCTAGTGGAGGAAGGATTAAGCAATATTGGTGGATCCGTAAGCGAACAAATCAAAAGTGATGCCATTCTCTCCGTCTCTGTGGCTCTTTTAGGAATCCTTCTATATGTAGCACTAAGATTTGAAATGGGTTATGCGATTGGAGCAGTGGTTGCCACCATCCATGATATTCTTATGACCGTGGGGTTGTTTGTTCTTATTGGATATCTATCGGAAGGGGTCATTTGTTCCGGTCAGTTCACCGCCCCTATGCTTGCCTCAATTTTAATGATCGTTGGGTATTCCATAAACGATACGATCGTTGTTTTTGACCGGATTCGGGAAGAGTTAGAACTCAACCCTGTAACTAACTTACGTAAAATTATTATCATTGCCATTAATCGGGTGCTTTCGCGTTCTGTTCTTACTAGTTTCACCACTCTTCTTGCGGCCACATCCTTATGGATATTCGGTGCCGGCATCATCAACGATTTCGCATTCGTTTTTGTGATTGGTATTTTAACCGGTACATTTTCTTCAATCTTCATTGCCAGTCCAATCTTTTACTTTTGGCACCGCGGAGATCGTAAGCATGTGGAAGAAGGTGAGCTTTTGCCAAAATATGATTGGCAAACTTCAAAGTAATCCGATCAATACCGAATTATAGTATACTGTTCGGTTTTGAAACATTGGATCGAGCAAGATGCGGATGTAGAATCCGTCAAATCCCTCGAATCTCAAGTCGGCTGCTCTAAGTTTCTTGCAAAATTACTCGTCCTGAGAGGTCAAACGAACCCTGTCAGTGCACAAAACTTTATTAATCCTAAGTTAAAACATTTGGACGATCCTTTTACCATCCATAATATGGATCTAGTAGTCGAACGGATTATTTCCGCAAGGGAAAAGAAAGAAAAAATTTTGTTGGTTGGGGATTATGATGTCGACGGAATCACCTCCACAGTAATGATCAAACAGGCACTTGAATCGATTGATATCATCGTGGAGACGGTTATCCCTAAAAGACTTAGCGAGGGATATGGCCTAACCAAAGAGGTCTTAGAACGGGGACTCAAAAAACAAAACTTTCAATTGGTTATTGCCTTGGATTGCGGAACCAACTCGATCAATGAAGCCGAGTATCTGAGAAGTAAAAATATTGATCTCCTTGTGGTGGATCACCACCAGTTAAAATCAAATACTTTACCCGACGCGATTATAGTGAATCCACACTTACAAAAAGATCATAGAGAACCATGGCGAAATCTTTGCACTGCAGGGCTATGCTTCAAAGTTATCCACGCACTGTACAAAAAAGTCCGTGAGATGAAAGTCCAGGACTCTGAAAAATTAACTCCCAGAGATTTTATTCCCCTGAGTGCCATTGGAACATTGGCTGACCTTGTACCACTGCAAGGGGAAAGCCGGATACTTTCATGTTTTGGAATAAAACGATTATTTATGGATGCATCCCCAGGTCTACTTGCTCTACTGAAAGAGTGTGGACTGGACGGATCAATTGAGCCAGAAACAGAGGATATTACCTACAAACTGGCTCCTCGCATCAATGCATGTGGACGATTAAATAAACCGGAAAGAGCGGTTTCTCTTTTGCTCGAAAGGGACTCCAAAAATTGCCTACCCCTTGCCCGGGAATTGACCCGTTTTAATGAGGAAAGAAAGGGTATTGAAGCACAATTAACCGCAGATGCCCTCTTCCAAGCAGAGCAGAAGTTTAAAGACGAGCCAGCTGTTGTGGTTACTGGAAGAGGGAATGCGTGGCATCCTGGGGTTGTTGGGATTGTAGCAGGAAAATTGGCAAACTCTCTAAACAAGCCATGCTTGGTACTAGCTCGTTCAAATGATGGAGAATATTGTGGTTCGGGCCGTGGAGTACCTGGGGTAAATCTGGTCGAAATATTGTCCAAGTGTCAAAACAAGCTCTCCCATTGGGGGGGGCATCCAATTGCAGTTGGGCTTGGATTAAAGGAAGATAAATTGGATGACTTTATCGCACAATTTTTAGCAGCGGTTAAGAAATTTTCCATAGTAAAAGAAGAAAATTCTCACTTATTAATCGATGCATTAGTGAAAAAGGAAGAACTCAGGTATGAACTACTTGGGGAATTGAATAAACTAAGTCCTTTCGGACAAGATAACCCAGAACCCATCCTAGCAATAAAACAAATTACTCTCGATTCTCCACCTAGGAAAATTAGCGATGGTGAACATTTTCAGTTCTCTTTACACAATGGAAATGAGTATGTACGAGGAATTGCTTGGAGAATGGGGCATGATATTCCCCCCGTTGCACAAAGAATCGATCTAGCTTTTAGGCTGCGAAACAATCATTGGAACGGGCAGAGTTCATTGCAACTCGTCCTTGAAGATTGGAAATTAAGCCGAGAAAACTAATTTTGGGCTACAAAGATCAAGGATTGATTTGCTCTTGCAAATAGACGACTGCTTCATCCATTGATAATCTTTCTTGATTGGTTGAATCTCGGTCCCGCAAAGTAATTGATCCATCCCCTTCAACAGTGTCAAAGTCCACGGTAAGAGCAAATGGGACGCCCGCTTCATCTGCTCGTCGGTACCTTCGTCCTATGGCACCCGACTGATCATAAGTGACATTCCACTTCCGTTGCAAACGACGATAAAGCTCTTGGGCTTTCTCCACCAATTCCGGCTTGTTTTTTACCAATGGAAATACAGACGCTTTGATTGGTGCTATTCGTGGGTGAAATTTCATGACCGTTCTTTTTTCACCGCCAACTTCATCAATTTGATAGGCAGCACAAAGAACGGCGAGAAATGTCCGGTCTACCCCAAGACTGGGCTCAATAACACTGGGTAAGTAGCGTAGCTTTGTCCCTTCGTCGAAATATTCCAAGCTTTTACCTGAATGCTCTTGGTGCTGGGTAAGGTCAAAATTTCCACGGGCAGCAATTCCTTCAAGTTCATGCTCCCCAAAAGGAAATTTAAAAGTAATGTCAGTACATGCTTGGGCATAGTGAGCCAATTTGTGGTTGGGGTGGACTTCTTCGCCTAGCATATCGGCAGTCAAGCCGATCGATTCGAACCATTGCTTTCTCACATCAATCCATTCCCGGTGATAGCGGGGCCAATGTTCATCACCAGGTGGAATGAAGTATTCGATCTCCATCTGCTCGAACTCCCTAGAACGAAAAATGAAATTACGAGGAGTAATCTCATTGCGAAAAGCTTTTCCAATTTGGGCAATTCCAAAGGGCACTTTAACCCGTCCAGTATCGACAATATTTTTGAAATTTGCAAATATACCCTGTGCCGTTTCCGGCCGTAAGTAGCACTTTGATGAACCATCACGCAGTGCACCAACATGAGTCTCGAACATCATATTAAATTCCCGGGGTGGAGTAAGCGAACCGGGTTTACCGGTGGCGGGAGAAGGTACAAGCTCTTGCTCAGATGCGGTTAGCTCATCATAGGAACGGAGTTTTAAATCTTTTAACGATCCTTGTTTGGCTGCTTTACGTTTAAGAGACTCTGCCATTTTTAAGGCCTCCTGCTCCATAGTTTCAGATTCAAGAACGGATAACCAGCCCAGTAATTCGTCTTCCACTAAGACTTCAGCCGCAAATAACTGATCCGCACGGTAACGCATTTTGGACTCCTTACAGTCTACCATGGGATCGGTAAATCCGTCCACATGTCCGGATGCCTTCCAAATTCTAGGATTCATAATGATGCTTGAATCAAGTCCGACCATATCGTCACGCCTTCTGACCATGTCTTCCCACCAAACATCCTTTATATTTTTACGCAACTCAACCCCGAGTGGACCGTAATCAAAAAAACCATTTAATCCGCCATAAATCTCAGAAGATTGAAAGACAAAACCACGACGTTTAGAAAGAGAAATAATTTCCTCGATTAAGCTATTTTCCTTACTCATATCAAAAGACCTATCTTACCTTGAGTAACAATGTTCGACAATCCTTTAACTCTAAACATTGAAGCAAAGTTCAGGTTGACTCTGAGTGCGGAAAATTTTTGTATAATTCCTGATGTTATCATCCTTCACCAATCTCACTCGTATTCCCATTTTTATCGCGCTTATCGCGACTTGCTTTGCTTCAACTAGTTGCTCACTCCATCCGAAGAAGTATTTTGGCGAGAAAATAAACTTAGCAGGTGTTTTTACCCATGAACCATCTTCTTACACACCTGTAGAAACTGGGACATTCAGGGTAACTTCAGATGACCTGGTAAACCGCGATAATCACAAGGGTGGGAAAACTACTTTTCTTTGGGGATTATTTACATACACTGATTACTAATAATTCCCTGTCGTTAGTTATCGATATGGATTATTTATCAATAATTAGAATAATTCCATTTAGCTCTTGAGAATATTCTGAATATGTTTATGGTAAGTAATTTTGATGTCTTATTCTCTTTCAGCACCCCACAGAAAAACTTTTACGGATTCTCTACATGCAAAAGGACTCCGTCCAACCAGGCAGCGTTCTTGTGTATATGGGGTAATTCTCGATAAAAGAGATCATCCAACAGCAGATGACATTTATGACAGGGTAAGAAAATTTCTACCTAGCACCTCATTTGCCACTGTCTACAATTGCCTCGAAACTTTAGTTAGCTGTGGGCTTGTCCGGCAAGTCAACATGGCTCGCTCCCCCACCCGTTACTGCCCAAACCTCACTCCACACGCCCATTTTAAATGCACAATAACGGGAAAAATTTTCGATGTACAAATCGACAAGAATACTCTTTCCCGCATGCAATCGCTCGTCCCAGATGGGTTTGTAACCGAAAACATCGACCTTTGCTTTTCGGGCAAAGGGCATCAAATCTAAGCAGAAATTACTTTAAATTAATACAGTGAATTCCCTAAAAATAGCAAATCTACAAGCCTCCATTGAGGATAAAAGTATACTTCATGGACTGACATTGGAAATCCCAAAAGGGGAAGTTCACGCAATCATGGGTCCTAATGGCAGTGGGAAAAGCACACTTGCCAAGGTTCTATCAGGACATCCTGACTATGAAGTAACTGGCGGATCTGCTGATTTAGATGGTGAAAACCTTCTAGGCTTGGAACCTGATGAAATTTCCAAATTAGGATTATTTCTGGCATTTCAATATCCCATGGAGGTACCAGGTGTTAGTATCGCAAATTTCATAAGAGCTGCTCGCAATTCACGACTTGACGAAGGAGAAAAGGTCAAGGCAGTAGATTTTTACAAAGAACTTTACGAACATATGGACGAGTTGGGTATGGATCGAAAATTTACCTCACGATCTTTGAACGACGGTTTTTCTGGGGGTGAAAAGAAACGTTGTGAAATTTTGCAAATGTCCATGCTTAATCCTAAATACTGCATTTTAGATGAAACAGACAGTGGCCTAGATATAGATGCCTTACGAATTGTTTCCGATGGGGTAAACCGTATGCGTAATCCAGACCGTGGAATTCTTGTGATCACTCACTACCAAAGGCTTCTAGAATATATAATTCCCGATTTTGTTCATGTTATGGTAGAAGGGAAAATAGTCCGTACTGGAGGAAAAGAACTTGCACTCGAACTCGAAGAACGAGGCTACGATTGGATCAAACAGGAAGCAGTCGCTTGATAAACTTACCATTCCAATATGATTAGCCCATCCCAAGTAGAAGTAGATCGAGATAAAGGAAATTTTCATTACGAAACTGATTATTCGTTCGATGCGGGTGTCGGTTTATCAGAAGATGTTATCCGTTACATTTCAGAGGTTAAAAACGAAGACCCTTGGGTGCTCGATTTTAGACTCAAAGCATATGAAACTTTTCTCAAAAAGCCTATGCCCACTCATTGGGCAACAGAAGATTTAAAAAATATCGATTTTGACATAATTCGATATTACCTAGCAAAAGGACAACAACCCAGTCGTACTTGGGATGAGGTACCCGACGATGTAAAAAATACTTTCGAAAGACTGGGTATCCCCGAGCAGGAAAGAAAATTCCTTGCTGGAGTGGAAGCTCAGTTTGACAGTGAAGCGGCATATTCACGAATGAAAGAAGATCTGGAAAAAGAAGGGGTGATCTTTGTTGGCTCAACCGAGGGTTTAAAAGAACACCCTGAAATTTTCCGTAAATGGTTTGGAAAAGTCATTCCTACCTCAGATAATAAATTTTCAGCTCTCAACAGTGCGGTATTTTCAGGAGGTAGTTTTATTTATATACCACCAGGAGTAAAACTTGCTCAACCTTTGCAGGCTTATTTTAGGATAAATGCCGAAAACTTTGGGCAATTCGAACGTACTTTGATTATTGCAGATGAAGGTTCTGAAGTCATGTACATGGAAGGATGCACCGCTCCAAAGTTTGAAACCTCAACCCTTCATAGTGCCGTGGTTGAATTAGTTGCCCTTAAGGGTGCAAAGATTCAGTATGTCACTGTTCAAAACTGGTCCAATAATGTATTTAACCTTGTAACTAAACGTGCACTTGCTCAAGAGGAAGCTGAAGTCAGATGGATAGATTGTAACATTGGTTCCCGTTTAACCATGAAATACCCAGGGGTAATTTTACGGGGAAGAAAAGCTAGAGGAGAAGTTGTTTCAATTGCATTAGCGAACGACGGGCAGCATCAGGATACCGGTGCCAAAATGGTACATGCTGCCGATGAAACCACAAGTAATGTTGTATCCAAGTCAATCTCTATAGGTGAAGGTCGATCTTCTTACCGTGGTCTCGTGCAAATGCCCGGGCATTTGAAAGGTTGTAAAAATAATACCGAATGCGATGCATTGTTAATAAACAGCAACAGCCAAACAGACACCTATCCCGCTATCACCGTTCAGGGAGATGCAAATTCTGTTCAACATGAGGCAAGTGTTTCCAAAGTTAGTGCAGAACAAATCTTTTACATGCAACAAAGAGGTCTTGGAGAGGCTGAGGCGATGAGTCTGTGCGTAAATGGTTTCGTCAATGATTTGATCCGGGAATTTCCGATGGAATACAGTGTAGAATTAAAAAGGCTGATCGATTTGGAAATGGAAGGCTCTGTGGGATAATAATATGAGCAGAGACATCCTTTCCCCCACTCCATCCATGCATACTTTTTCTCTAAAAAAAGCTGAAAGCTTTATGGCATTTGCAGAAGGTAGATCATGGGAACCTGGATGGTTGGCAGATTATAGAAAAGAGTGCTGGGATAATTTTTCAAAACTCTCCGGTCCTATGATTAAAGACGAAAGGTGGCGATTTTCTCCTCGATCACGTTTCGGGATTGATAAAATAAAAGGACTTGCGGATCCCAAACTTTCACTGCTCATAGAACAACATAGTTCTACTGATGGAATATCTCTCGAACTTTTAGACCGCTTAATCCTAGATCAACCTTATGCCCTATCTCAATTACCACAAATTGCCGGTCCGGATTTGGGGGCAGATGATTATTCCCTATTAACAGGTGCCTTTTCGGAAACGGGATACTTACTGCGTGCCCTCCCCAATTCACGCTCCGATATCCCATTAGTTATTGAGCATTGCGAGCCAGAGTCTGGAAAAATTGCCTTTCATCATAACCTGATTGAGTTAGAGGAAAACTCGGAGATCACCCTTATTGAAAAGTTTTCAAGTCCACAGTCTTACAGTGGTGGGACGATTGCCAATCTTTTGAAAGTTAATCTTGGAGAAGGAGCTAAACTTAACCGTATCGTACTTCAGGAATGCTCAGAAAATGCAACACTTATTCAAATGGAGCATTTCGGTATCGGAAAAGATGCCTGTCTAAATTCCTCCAATGTTCATCTTGGGTGTGCCCAATCCCGAGTAGAGTCTAAAGGGGTACTAAAAGCCTCTGGTGGACATTTTGAATACGGGTCTGTATATCTCGGTGACGATGAGCAACTCTTTGATCAAAGGACCATACAAGTACACGAGGCTCCTCATTGTACGAGTAATTTACTCTGTAAAAATGTCTTACAAAAGGAGGCGAAATCAATTTTCTCGGGATTGATAAAGGTGGAAGAAGAGGCCCAGCAGACCGATGCTTATCAAACCAATCGAAATCTCTTACTCAGTGCTGAAGCTGAAGCAGACTCGCTTCCCGGACTTGAAATACTGGCCAATGAGGTAAAGTGTAGTCATGGAGCCACCACTAGCCGGATTGATCCGCAGGAATTATTTTATCTTCGCAGTCGAGGCGTGCCTATGCCAGATGCCGAAAAATTAATCGCTCTTGGCTTCCTCAGAGAATGCCTCGATGGCATTACTCACGAAGATACCAGGGAGAGAGCATTTCAAACCCTCGAAAACTCCTTTCTGAAATAAGTGATATGAGTCAACAAGAGGTAGAACTTACTAGAGATGTAGTTGCCACCTTAATTCCTCACGGCGAAGAATTTACTCTTGGTAGGGGGGAAAAAGTAACCATTACTCATAAACTGGGTGGTAACTTCACCGTGATGACCCTTCAAGGCATGTACCGTATTGCCGCCCGTGATGCAGATGCACTGGGTGAAGACCTAAAGCAAGCTTCCAAATTACCTGATGATGGAAACGCAAAGCCTGCGGGAATAGAAGAGATCAAAAAAAACCTGAAGACTGTTTTTGATCCCGAAATCCCGGTCAATGTGGTTGATTTAGGGCTCATTTACAGAGTAGAGATTGAGCAAACTGAGAAACATGGCAGAGTAGCCTATGTCGATCTTACCCTTACTGCACCGGGTTGTGGAATGGGTCCTGTGATTGCAGATGATTGCAAGGGCAAAGTGCTTGAACTTCCTGGCATTGATCATGCGGAAGTCGAAATTGTTTGGGATCCTCCCTGGACCCAAGACATGATATCAGAAGAAGGGAAAATGGAACTTGGACTTGTTTAGTTGGGTTTCTCCGAGAATTTCTAAATTTTTTTAAGGTTATTATACTATGAAAATTGCATTGGGTACCGATCACGCCGGGTTCGAATATAAAGAAGCAGTAAAAAAGCACCTGCAAAGCCTTGGCCATGAGGTACAAGACTTTGGAACCTTTTCCAATGAATCCGTCGATTATCCAGAATTTGTACGACCCGCTGCTGAAAGTGTGGCAGATGGATTATGCGACTCGGCTGTTGTTTTTGGTGGCAGTGGCAATGGGGAAGCAATGTGTGCAAATAAGGTAAAAGGAGTTCGTTGTGCCTTGTGCTGGAGCGAAGAAACTGCCCGTTTGGCAAAGGAGCACAATAATGCAAATGTTCTCTCAATCGGGCAAAGGCAGATAAACGAAGAGCTCGCCCTTAAAATTATTGATGCTTGGTTAGAGGCGGATTTTGAAGGTGGTCGGCACATACGTAGAATCGAGATGCTCGACAAAAACTTGTAACCCGATATACCCAATTTCTTGCATGAGCGAAGATAAAGAAAAAGAAAAGAAGGTCGGATCAGTCGCCGAGGCTATCCAGTCCAAGTTTATTGAAGACCGAAAAGTTTTCCTTTGGGGAGAAGTCAGCGACAAGTCCGCTAGGGATATTACCGAGAAACTTCTTCATTTGGAAGCAATGGATCCTGGAAAAGAGATCACATTCTATATCAATTCCCCTGGTGGATCGATCACTGCAGGTATGGCTATTTTCGACACCATGCAATTAATCAGTTCGCCCATTAAGGTAGTAGTTACTGGTATGGCTGCAAGCATGGGTTCAATACTCCTGTGTGGTGCTTCGAAAGGGCTGCGCTTTTTATATCCTCATTCCCGTGTACTCATACACCAACCACTCATTACTGGTAGGATGGTTGCTGCCGCAGTAGACATAAACATTCAGGCACAGGAGATGGAGCGTTTACGCGAGGAACTTAACACGATTTTGGCTAGAACTTCTGGTCAACCCATGGAAAAAATTCAACAGGATACCGATCGGGATTTTTATTTGACCGCCGAAGAAGCAATTGAGTACGGATTGGCCGACAAAATTGTAGAAAAAATTTAGTATATCCTCAGATTCTTTTCTACTAAGCCAAGGGCTTCCCCATTTCTGAGAGTGGAAGTTTACTACTTTTCTTCCACACTTTAGGTTTCATAGGTCCAACCAACCTATCCTTCACTGCAGCTTGTAATCTGAATAAATCAATATTTTCTGGGCAAACACAGGCGACAACTTTATGCCCCCACTTTTTGTCAGGTTCTCCGTATACTAAACACTCTTCCACATAACCAGTTGAATACAAAATTTTTTCGATCAAGGAAGGGTCAACTTTTTCTCCACCTGTATTGATTATACGGTCCGAACGACCAAGAATTGATAGGTTCCCCGTATCATCAAGCTTCCCTAAGTCACGGGTTTCAAACCACATATTTTTTTGATAACACATTCCTCCCCTACTTAGGCACAGGCTTTCTGATCTCAGTTCAATATGTCCACTAGCAGAATTTACTCGAATCTCAGCATGTGGAAGAGCCCTGCCCACCCCTTCTATACCCTGCAAAAAAGAGTCTGAATTGTGTAAAGTAATCATACCAGCAGTCTCTGAAGATCCATAGCAGGGAAAAACAGATAAACCAATTGAACGGATAGAACTGATTAGAGGTTGACTCATTTCTGCACCACCCACAAAGATCCCTCTAGCAAGTTTCAAATTTTCAACCGCGCTATTAGATTTTATTAGCTCTTGCAATTGAGTAGGAACCAGAGAAATCCACTTATCCAAAATTTCTTCCTGAATGCTCAGCTCACTTATTTCCCGATAGTCACAAAACAAGATTTCTCCCCCTGTCCGCCAGGCTCTTTCCAATTGCATCCAGCCACCTACATGCCAGAGAGGCAAACAGCAAACACTATCCATTGGATGATTTCCCAATCTTTTTACTAATCCATCCACAGCTGCACCAATGGTAGACGGACTGTGGATAACCAAAACAGGCTCGCCACTTGTACCTCCAGATAAAAAACTAAGGGTAATTTCCTCCTTACTATGGTTTACAGAATCTGGACTCTTAGGGCTAAATTGCACTGACTTTTCGCGGGCTAAAAGATTTCTTGCCTCTTGAGCATATTGAAAAAGGAAGTCCCCCTTTGTACTACCTGTACATTTCCAGTTTTGGGTACCTCTACTGTAGTAATTTGTCATTTATTTAAAAAGTCCCAAAGCTCTACCAATTTTTCATTAATCACAGCAGGGGATTTAAGAATTCGATGGTGATGAGCGACAAATTCATGAGGATTTCCCAGAAAGCAGGAACGTTCCAACCCCGGGTTAAGACAAGAATGAGAACATAGTCTAATTAAAGCCTCGTATCCAAATGGACTTTCAAAAACAGTAGAAAAAATTATTTTTCGATCTTCTTCTGATAAAAGCTCAAATAAGAGTTCCCAATCATTAAAAAGAATAGGCTTGATGACCAAATAAAGATTTTGGGGGAGTTGCAATATTTCGTCTCTGGACTTCAATCGTATAAGAGCTTCATCAAGCGCCAAAGGAATGGGAGAGCTCAAAGAGTGCTCGATTAACCACTCATCGTCCTTCCGGCCAGTTGGCTGTTCGATGTATTGAACACATGAGTGTTGGGAGAGGGCATCAGTCCACCGAAGTAAATCATCACGAGAAAAACTTTCATTAGGATCTAATCGTACTTTAACATGGGTTGGTAATTGACTAAGCCAAGAAAGAACGATTGGGATTTCATCTTTGGGCGAAAGCAGTCCAAGCTTTCTCTTAACTACACCGCACTTAGCCGAATTATTTATCCCCCAAAGCTTGGCAGATTCTGATATTTTACTAACCTCACCCATTTTCGTCCAAATGGAGGATTTCAAAGATTGAATGGCGGGAACCAAATAATTTAATTGATCAGCATTATCTTCTCCTCTAGCCCAAGCCTTTGCTTCCTGCGTGGCAATAGTTAAATCTTCATCCGGACCTCCGGGTATCGGGGAAAACTCGCCAAAAGAGACTCTTCCATTCCCATCATCTTCACGCAGCACTAAACTGGCACGATTCCCCCAGACTCCCTTTGCCGTTTTTAATGGAGTTTTAAAGGTCTGACGAAAAAGAAAGTATCTTCTTTGGTATTTCATTTAATATCCTTGAGAATAG
>OMJS01000193.1 GCA_900299365.1 Opitutales bacterium | reverse complement strand
TGGTCGAAATTGCAACCGTCGACCGCGATTTTGATATTGAAGAACAGGAAATGCTACGTGAAATCGGGAATGCGATGGGATCTTCAAGAAAATCCATCCAGAAAACCATCGATCAGGGTTTGGAGAAGGTACGGCAATACCAAAAGCGCTGAATCGCCCTGTAAAATTCAATCCACCTGCCTCTAAATTCCATGGCTTCTTCACTGGACCAGGAGCGAATCGAATTTGAATCCCATGCGGGTCAAATGTCCCTCGAGCAATTAACTGAGAGTCTCAAAGCCAATGAAAAACTGATTCAGCTTTTTGAACTACAAAAAGGAGCCATTCCCCAGGTTCTTGAGATGATGCAAACCGTGCTGAAGCAGGAATTGGAAAAAAAGCAGTCCCTGAATTAAATCTTCTGGATTACTCCCACTCTTTTAAAAATTTGATCATTCGACAACGCTTGTATTGTTAGAAGCGAACCTGCATGATTCTCTTCAGCAGACAGGAATAATTCCGGACATTCTGTTGAGATGGCATTCAGGAAATTACAAAATAATCTGAAATCTTTTTGTATCATTATCCTGGGTCTGTCATCTTTCGAGGCTTTTGCGATTCCCCCCGTTCCTGATTGGGTCCAGACCCGCTGGGTCAACACCTCGCAGAGTAAGAAAGTCCAGGAAGTGACCGACCCTTCCCTTTTATATCATGACCCGAAATGTGCTCCTTTTTTATGTATCAGACAGAAAAAAAGGCGGAAGATCACCTGGAATCCTGAAGAAATGCGAGTCTCGAATCAGGGAGTTCAGGCGATCGCCCGAAGAAATTACAGACTCAGGGAGGAGGTTCGGATGCGTTGGCTCAAGAAGGATTGAAATAAAATACAGCGACCGAAATAAGTTTAGGAGACAGGCTCCTTCTCAGTTCAACCAGCCCTCAAAGTCAAAATCAATATTTCGTTGAAGAACGTCCACACGAATAAGTTTTAACTTCAGTCTTTGTCCAATTCGGATCAAACGCCCCTGCCTTCTTCCTGAAAGATAAAGACGTTCCTTGTCAAAAAAGTAACGGTCATCATTGAGGGTTTCCAAGGGGACATTCCACTCCAGGGTATGGGGTTCCAGTTCCACTCGAATCTGCCGGCTATCCAGAGAACGGATGACGGACTGGAAATCCACTCCGATATGCGGTTCAAGAAAAACACACTTCATCAGATCCACACTCTGGAGTTCGGCTTTTTCAGCATTGCGTTCCTGTTGCGAGCATTTAAGTGCAAGTTCTCGATCAATTTCTTCCCCGTGTTTCTGATTAATGTTTCTTTTTCTTGAAATCTTTTTTTGGTTTCGTGAAGAGAGTTCCTTCTTCAAAGCTCTGTGGACCATCAGGTCAGGATAACGTCGGATTGGGGAAGTGAAGTGAGTGTAAAACTCTGCAGCTAAACCAAAATGGCCCCCGTTCCGGGTTTGATAGACTGCCAGGGCCATACTGCGCAGCAGGACCACCTGAAGTGCTTCAAACTGGGGAAGTTCCTTCAGATGACTGAGAATCCTGCTAAATCCATAAGAGTCGCTGAGGCTAACCGTTTTGGGATTGACCCCGTAATGGGCCAGGGTTTTTTTCAACTGCTGAAGTTTTAAATCCGATGGCGGTTGATGAACCCTGTAAAGGGCTGGCAACTTCCTTTTGACGCAATGCCTTGCCACGGTTTCATTGGCCTCCAGCATGAACTGTTCAATCATTTTCATCGAACTTGACTGAAACTTTTTGGACATTCCTGTCATCCGGTTCTGATGATCAAACTCAACGGAGGATTCTGAGAATTCAAACTGGATGGCTCCCCGGCGTTTTCTTTTTTCCTCCAGAAGATGCATCAACTCCTGCATCAGTTTCAGGGACTTCTGGATTTCTTTGTTTGAAATAGATTTCTTCCCTGAATCCAGGAAATCTGCCACCGCATCATAATCCAAGCGTGCGTGGCTTTTGATCAGACTCTCATAAATACGGTAATCGATACATTCTCCATCCTGATTCAACTGCATTTCACAGGTTAAAGTGAGCCGGTTAACCCCTGGTCGCAGGCTGCACAATCCGTTCGACAAAGCCTCCGGCAGCATCGGAATCGCATGGGTGGGGAAATAAACACTGGTTCCGCGTTTCTTTGCTTCTTCATCGATGGCCGAATCAGGTGTGACATAATGCGCCACATCAGCAATGGCAACAAAAAGACGAAATCCTCCGTTTTCCATTTTTTCAACGAAAACCGCGTCGTCAAAATCACGGGCGCTTTTCCCGTCGATGGTGATGAAAGCCAAGTGTCGCTGGTCAACCCTCCCCGGATGCTGATGGGGTAGGATTCGTTTTGGAAAGGAATCAGCTTCCTGAATGGCATTGGCAGGAAATTCTTCACGGATCGAGTTTTCCCGGAGGATCATTTCAAAACCCAGATCGAGATTTCCTGTTTCCTCAAGAATCCTGATGATTTTTCCTTTCATCATTCTGAATTCACCTTCGGAATCGATGAGTTCCACTTCTACCAGACTTCCCGGCTCTGCACCCTCCATCGATTTGGT
>OMJS01000192.1 GCA_900299365.1 Opitutales bacterium | reverse complement strand
TGTTATTTTCAAACTATGTCCTGTTTTGCCTAGTTGGGACAGGATGTTCTTTCAAAATGGGCAGCCCTATATCCGGAGGCACTCATTTACACCTTCGGGTAAAGAATGACTCACTAGCACCCCTTTTAGGGTCCAAAGTAGACCGGGAACTGCGCAAAACGATTTTACGGAACAGTTCTTTTATTTTAGTAAGGGATAGGGAGGAGGCTGATGTTTTTCTTACGGTCACGCTTGAAGACTACAGTGATACCACCGAAGCATACCGCCCGGAGGACACGCTGCTGGCTGCCGGATTCAACCTACAGACTTCTGCGTCGATTCAATTGGATGAAGCGAATGGGCAAAGGATTTATGCAGAGAGTGTTAGTGCAAATTCATCCGTTTTACGCCCGTTTCCCACTCAGTTACCGGATGATGAGATGGCGTTACAGGCACTTGCAGAGAGTTTGGCCTCCAATATATCAGTTTCTTTATTGAATCAGGCTTGGTGAAAAGATTAAAGAATCATTGATGAATAAAATCTTGGCACCTTCATTACTCGCTGGAGATCATGGCGATTTAAGAAGTTCCCTAATGGAAGTGGAGAACGACGGTCGTGAGTGGATACACCTTGACTTGATGGACGGGCACTTTGTTCCCAATTTAAGCTTCGGCCCGCAAACTGTCGCGGATCTGCGCCCGCATTCAAGCCTTTTTTTTGATGTTCATTTGATGCTTGAGCGTCCAGATTTATACTTGGACTCATTCATTGATGCTGGTTCGCAATTGATTACTATTCACCTTGAACCAGACTATGATCAACAGAAAGCCTTAGATAAAATCCGTAATGCCGGGGTACAGACCGGTCTGGCCATCAATCCAGATACTCCCGTGGATCTTTTTTATCCATACCTTGACCAAGTTGACCTGTGTCTTTGCATGACCGTAAATCCTGGTTTTGGTGGTCAAAGTTTTAAAGGTTATGTCTTGGAAAAAGTTAAGGATTTATCTGCCCGTAGAAAAGCCAATGGACTTTCCTTCCTTATTGAAGTCGATGGCGGGGTAGGCCCCCAGCATGTAGAAGAGTGCTTAGATGCGGGGGTAGATGTATTTGTAGCAGGTACTTCCTACTATAAATCAAACTCCGAAGAGCGGGCAGGATTTGCCCGCTCTATCGGAGACGGCGTTATTAAATTTTAACTGAAAAGGCCGCTAACCGTAATAAAGGGAGCTAAAACTAAAGCGACCACCGAGATAAGTTTTAGAAGAATATTAAGGGATGGTCCGGAAGTGTCTTTCAATGGATCTCCAACGGTATCACCAACTACAGCTGCTTTGTGGAGTTCGGAACCTTTTCCGTGTTTCTCGCCATTAATCTCATAGCCTTCCTCAACCATTTTCTTAGCATTGTCCCAAGCACCACCTGCATTGGATTGAAATAAGGCAAGTAGCACGCCACTTACAGTGACCCCAGCTAGTAAACCACCGAGCATAGTAGCTCCTCCCCCAAATCCAATTGCAACCGGCGTAGCAATTGCTACGAGCCCAGGAGCGACCATTTCTTTAATTGCTGACTGGGTGGAAATCTCGACACATTTACCGTATTCAGCTGAATCAATAGCCTCATCGAATGATTTTTTGTCATCTTCTGACCAATCGGAGCTTGGTTTACCCTCATTTAGATTCATAACCTCGAGGGCTTTCTTAAGAGCAGGGATGTTATGAAATTGTCGGCGGACTTCCTGAATCATAGACATGGCCGCTCGCCCAACAGCACCCATTGCCAGAGCACTAAATAAGAAAGGAAGCATGCCTCCGACAAAAAGACCTGCCATAACTTTAGGGTCGAGTATATTTATTTCAGATAAAGGAGTATCAGGATGAGTCTGATTGAAAGATGCAGTAAATGCAGCAAAGAGAGCCAATGCAGTGAGTGCGGCAGAACCGATGGCAAATCCTTTGCCGATTGCCGCAGTAGTATTTCCTACAGCGTCCAGCTTGTCGGTTCTTTCGCGAACTTCTTTGGGGAGTTCAGACATTTCTGCGATTCCACCAGCGTTGTCTGATATAGGACCATAGGCATCAACTGCGAGCTGAATTCCGGTATTGGAGAGCATCCCAACAGCAGCAATCGCAATACCATAGAGTCCGGCCATTTCATGGGCTCCGATGACAGCAGCGGCAATCACTAAGATAGGAAGAGTAGTGGAAATCATCCCAACTCCAAGACCCGCAATAATGTTAGTTGCGTAGCCGGTAATGGATTGGTCAACAATCGCAATAACCGGCTTTTTGTGTGTGCCTGTGTAATGTTCCGTGATCATCCCGATTGCTAAACCAGAAACTAATCCGATTATAGTTGCCCAAAAGACATCCATTGGCTGATAACTTTCGCCATTAAATGTCCATGTTGCTGGTAGGAACTTGTTGATGATATAATAAGACGCAGCGATCATAAGGCCGGATGAGACAAATTCTCCTGTGTTGAGAGCCTTTTGGGGATCTCCACCATCTCTTACTTTTACTAAAAAAGTTCCCAGTATCGAAGTAATGATTCCAGCAGCACCTAGAATAAGAGGAAGAAAAACAGGAGACAATCCCCCTAGAAAGTCCATAAAATCGGTCGAGCCTGCAACCATCGCGGCTCCAAGAACCATGGTTCCAATAATCGAGCCGACATAGGATTCAAAAAGATCGGCACCCATTCCGGCTACATCACCAACATTGTCACCTACATTGTCAGCAATTGTGGCAGGATTTAAGGGGTGGTCTTCGGGTATGCCTGCCTCAACTTTTCCAACGAGGTCAGCACCAACATCTGCAGCCTTGGTGTAAATGCCTCCTCCAACGCGGGCAAAAAGAGCAATGGACGATGCACCGAATGAAAAGCCAGTTAGTACAGATAATGTAGTGTTGAGGGAATCTTTGCTTTCAAAGGCACCAAACTCATTACTAAAATAAGCAAATAAGCCGCCCAGCCCGAGAATCCCTAGACCAACCACTCCCAGACCCATGACAGCACCGCCCGAAAAAGCAACTTCTAGGGCTTTCCCCAAACTTTCTTTAGCTGCATTAGCTGTACGGACATTAGCCTTGGTGGCAACTTTCATACCTAAGTAGCCAGCAAGGCCAGAACAAAAAGCACCTACCACAAAGGAGACGGCTACCAGACCGTGACTGTTTGGATTGTTATTTCCGCTCCAATAAAGAAGTGCGGCCACTGCAACCACAAAGAAAAACAGAACCTTGTATTCGGCTCGTAAAAAAGCCATGGCACCTTCTTGAATGCTTTTGGCAATCTTGGACATACGTTCTGAACCTTCAGAAATCGCGTTAATAGATTGGGTTTTCCACCAGGTAAACAAAAGAGCAACCGCTCCAATGGCTGGAAGGATAATAGGGAGTTGATCAAGGGTCATGAGTTATATGTCTTGTATTTATTAGGCTGGGATTTCGACTTAATGATCGAAAATGATAGTTTGCGATTGTTTATGATCGAAATGGTTTCCGAAATCAAGGTTGAAGTATTGGATTGGCGTTAAAACTGGTGAATTCCTTCAAACTTGCAAAATCTATTGTAAATGTTTGAATGAAATTATGTTAAAGCAGATATCTAGTGCATTGCTTATCCTTACTTTTTTTGCATCTTGTGAAAATAGGTACCGCAAGGGTATGTCATCTTCTCAATCCTCTTCCGCAGTCGATTCTAAATTTGTAGGAAAAACAAATGATGACGCTTACCAAGTGAGTGTGAATGAATATGATAATAACTTTGCTTCTCGCTATGGCTTACTTTACTTAAAAGCCAGTAATGATCCGTTTACCGGAAGAATCCTTACAGTTGATAATGGTGATAGTGGAGAATTTGTTTCTTCAGACGAGTCATGGAAAGAAGGAAGAAAGCATGGAAAGAGTTCGAAGTGGTTCTCAAACGGCATTAAAATGTACGAGAGAAACTACAAAGAAGGCAGGTGGCATGGATCTGTCACCCGTTGGTGGCCCAATGGCCAGAAAATGTATGTC
The DNA here is from genome assembly GCA_900299365.1 of Opitutales bacterium. GTDB lineage: Bacteria > Verrucomicrobiota > Verrucomicrobiia > Opitutales > Seribacteraceae > Chordibacter. The sequence goes on along the minus strand of OMJS01000192.1, from coordinate 1,097 downwards.
CGGGCATATACCAATGGTGTGAGGCATGGAAATGAAGCAACTTGGCGTTCTGACGGGACGCCTCTGTCATTACCTGCTGATGGCACACTTTCCCCGGTCGAACCCGTTATTGAAACTGTTTCCGATGAAGAAACTTTGCCTAGCATAGACCTTACCGATTCTCCCGAGTTACCTAGTTTTGACCCTATTGCTGAAGACCCCGGATTTGATACTTTAGATACCGCTAATGATCCTGAACCCATTGGGCTCCCGGAACCATCCTTTGACCCACCTGCTGAAACTTCAGATGATGGGTTCTCGGACCTACCAACCTTTCCCCCTATGGAAGAAGATAATTCTGCTTTAAGCACGGAAGAGGATTTACCATCTTTACCCACCGCAGAGACTACGGACTCATTGCCCTCGATATCTGCACCCGACCTTCCTGCGGATGATTCTCTTCCTGTCTTGCCGGGCGAGGATGCTGATGACTTACCCGCTTTACCGGGACTGGACGAACCAAGCACTGAAAGTGTCACCGATCCTGTGCCATTGCCCGGTTTGCCCGAAGAAAGTGATGGGGGAGGGTTACCGCCCTTACCGGGAATGGAGGATGAGAGTGGCTTGGCACCTTTGCCGGGTGCCGAAGAGGAAGGCTTTGGGGATCTGCCCCCTTTACCACCACTTCCCTGAATTAATTCCTACCCTCTACAGCGGTTGTTGACAGGTTTGCCTGGTTAGTCTTTCAGATTTTTAATTATGAGTGAACTAGAGGAAGAAGACTCGAGCAGAAGAAAATTTATCCGAGTTGCAACTGTCGGTGCTTCTGTAGCATGTGGCATCTTTCCCGTTGCAGCAGGCATCCCCGCTTTGCTAGATCCAGTTAAAAAAAGTACTGGAGGTGCAGAAACCGTGCCTTGGTCAAAGGTGGCTTTATTGGCGTCTCTGCCCGAAGATGGTACGCCTGCAAAGTTTGAAGTAGTTCAGGAAAAAGTTGTCGATGCTTGGACAACCTACAAAGATGTACCTGTGGGTGCGGTCTACCTAACCCGCAAGGCTGAAGATGTGGTGGCATTCAATCTTAAATGTCCTCACCTTGGTTGTGCCATAGATTATCG
>OMJS01000191.1 GCA_900299365.1 Opitutales bacterium | reverse complement strand
GGTTCCATTATACCACTCTCGCTTACTTTGATGATGCCCTGAGGGATTTTTGGGAAAAGATCCTCTGTTACAGCAAGATCGGTCTTAAAGCGTTTTAGGTCCCGGTTGTTTACTCCCAAGAGTTGTGGGTTGTGAGGTATTACTTTTTCAAGTTCTGATTCCTCATGAATTTCATAGAGGCAGGTAAGCCCGGCAAGATCCGCCGCATTTCTTAGAATCTTTAATTCATCATCATTGAGAGCCCGCACAATCAGTAGTATGGCTTTGGCACCGGCCTCCAGAGCTTCAAGTACCTGGATTGGATGAACCATGAAATCCTTCCGTAAGGTAGGGGTGGAGCGGTTGTGTATACAGATAAAATCATTCACATCCCAAAGATCCTGCATAGTTCCTCCAAAATAAGGCTCATCGGTGAGCACAGATAAACAATCCGCTGTGGCGTTAATATATTCACGGGCCAGTTCCACTGCGGATGCTTCACTGGCAATTTCTCCGGCGGAGGGAGATTTTCTCTTGATCTCGGCAATCACAGATAATTCATCAGATGAGGAAAGGGCATCGAGAAAGGATGGTCCGTCCTTTATTCGTTCTCCAAGGGTGGATAATTCACTGTCACGCACCGGACGAATGATTGGTTCGATCTCGCGGCGTTTGGCCGCCATGATTTCAGATAGTTTGTCCATTTAGTCTATGAAGTATGATAAAATGAAAATCTCGGGCTATGGGTTTGCAAGTCGGGAGGATCGATACAATAGTGCACCAGTGTGAGTGAAATTCAACGACTAAGAGAGATAATGGCAAGATTACGGGCACCGGGTGGATGCCCCTGGGACCAGGAGCAAACCCACCAATCTATTGCCCGTTGTTTGGTTGAAGAATCAGCCGAGGTATTGGAAGCGATCGATACGGAAAATTATGAATTGCTGAGGGAAGAACTGGGCGATCTTTTGTTACAGGTTGTTTTTCATGCCCAGATTGAAGAAGAGGCAGGGAGGTTTGATCTGGAGGATGTGGCGAGGGAAATTTCCGAGAAATTAATCCGCAGGCATCCCCATGTGTTCGGAGACCCCGATGATAAGGAAGAGGATGCAGATGCAGTGATTGACCGCTGGGAAAAAATAAAGGCAGAAGAAAAAAAAGCCCGTGGGGAAGATGATACCAATAAACTATTCAAAGAATTACCTCCACAACTTCCCGCAACTTTGTACGCTGATAAAATTTACAAGCAAGCATGTAAACTTGAGTTGCAAAGTGCAGGAGACTGGGATGACGAGGCGGTGAATGAACTGGCAGAAGGTTTAAATGAAGAAAGGGTGGGCCTTGCGTTATTTGAATGGGTGGCTGCTTGTAGGCGGGTAGGGATCGACCCGGAATCTGCTTTGCGCAAATTCACCTCTTCTCAAGTGCGTAGATTTGAGGCACAGAATCGTTCGAGAGGTTGAGAATTTTCGAATCCAACCGGGTGGAGGTTTTGGAATTTCAGGAAGATTCCAACATCAGAACCCTTTACTGTGAGTTGAGAAAGAGTAAGCGTGCCCGTCGGCTAAATCTTAGGCTAAAAAGCCCGGTTCATGCATTGCTCACTTTTCCTTATCGGATGAGTTGGCAGGTGGCGGAAAACTTTTTGTCCAAACATAAGAGTTGGCTTCAGCAAAAAAGTTTAGAATTCCCTCCTTTTCTTTCTTTAAAAGAGCATTTTTCTAGAGGTGGGAAAATTTGCTTGAACCAAACACTGCTAGAAAGAACCGTTCGGATTGTAGAGAACTGCTCCAATGATCGCCCTCGGGTAAGTCTGGAAAACCAAGAAATTGGAATCTATATTAATGCTGGCAAAAAAGATGATGTTCAGATCAAGCAGGTATGCCGTAAACTGGCCTGTCAGTTTTTACCGGGATGGACGGAATGGGCAGCAGGTCAGGTAGGATTATTTCCTAAGAAAATCCGCATTGGTGATCAACGTACCCGCTGGGGGTCCTGTTCCGCTAAGAATACGGTTTCCCTGAATTGGCGGATTATTCTACTATCCAAAGAATTGGGAAATTATGTGATTTTTCATGAGCTTGCACACCTAGTAGAAATGAATCATTCAGCTAGGTTCTGGGCAAAGCTCGAGGAATTTGTTCCGCACGCCCGTAAGCTTGATCGCGAGCTTACAAGTGCTGGGAAATCTGTTTTTTCTTTGGGCCGGGAGGAATAATGCTTAATTCTTGGGTCCCAATTCCCATGCAGAATGTCCTCCCATGGCACGTAAATAAAGCAAACCCTCGCTACCTTCCTCTCCAATATCCGTTGGCGTAATTTGGTCAGGTCCATAGCGCTGATTAATCTCGAGGCCGAAGGTAAGCATCTTACGAATAAGAGATTTTTTTCCGGAGAAAGCTGCACCATGTAGCAGGGAATATCCATCCTTTGCCTCAATCTTTGGATCTGCAGAATGATCGAGTAGATAATCAACCATTTCTTCCTGACCCGCCACTGTGGCGACAAGTAGTGGAGTAGCACCAAAAGAATCCTGTTCATTGATAGATCTACCCATTTCCAGCATTGATTTGACAGCTTGGAAATTACCGGTTCCCGCAGCAAGGTGCAAAGGGTTATTGATTTTGACGCCCATTTTTTTGAGTAGCTTGACGATTTCTTGATTCCCACTGGCTCCAGCCAGGTCCATTAAGTTAGAACCATATTTATCTACCGCATGAGCATTGGCGGACAAGGCAAGCAGAGTTTCCACAGTCTCCAGCTGGCCACGCAGGGTGGCAGTCATGATGGGAGTTTCCTGTTCATCTGTTTGGGCATCCACTTCAGCACCATCCTCTAGTAGTAATTCAACAACCTCCTGATTTTTTCCCCAAGCGGCACTATGTAGAGGCGTGGATCGATGATTGCCGCGGGTATTCGGGTCACCGCCATGACGAAGTAAATAGTCGACTATAAAGGCGTTTCCACGATAAGCGGCGTAGTGCATAGGGGAGTGACCGAACCGGTCGTTTGCATTGATCAAGGCTCCCATGGCCACAGATTCGATGACTTCATTAAGATCATCCCGAGCAATGGCCAGAAAGAGGCGGGCGTTGATCTGGTCAATCCATTCCTGCCCCAATCGATCAACCAATACTTGCCAACCTTGTTTGTTGGGTTGGCTGAGTTTTAGATTGCCTTGTAAAATTCCTTTTTGAGTTAAGCAGACTGAAAAGTTATTGAAGTCATCAAGCCAGCTGATTTGCTTAAGTTGATCAAAGCTTAAACCATCAGATTCACGGAGAGAACGGGCAGTAGCGATGGGGTTAAAATCCAAAGCAAACCGATGATTACTCAATAATTTTCTACGCTTAAAAGAGAGTGGCTCTATAGGTTTTTCCAGTTTTATCTCTCGGGTATATTCGGGAGAAGATATCCAGACTAAATTTTTGGACTTAGTAATTTTGAGTTGATGGGCGTCCAGTAAAGAGGATAGCCCCATACCAGTATTCATTCCGGCAATTAGTTCACGAAAGGCCAGAGGTTGTGCAATTTTCATACCGCCTGCCCATATGGGAGTTGACTGAGCGATTGATTGTCCGTTGGGCAAGGAGATTTGTTTGGTCCTAGAATTTCCACCCACTATTACAAAATCACCACTGGGAAATTGAAGTAATTCCCGGGCACTCAAATCGAATCCTGGTAAATCCGTATCTGCACCCAATTTGTTTGCGGATAAAAATTTGAGAATAGTGTCTACTGCATTGGTAAGAAATGACTGAAAACGATCTTCAGGCAGACTAATCCGTGCAACTAGGGGAGCATCTCCAGGTAACCGATTGATCATTTCCAAAGGGGAAACTGCAGGTTGTGCTTTCTGATCAGATAGGGAGTAGTTACGTGCCTCAATCTTGATATTGCCAGGTTGGGATTTTAGAAAAATTCCAAAGGAATTCTGAAGAAGAGGATCGAACAGCGGAAATATAGAGCCAAGTAGGGTGTTTCCGCTGATATTTTCGAACATTCTACTGTTTCCAATTCCCTCCAGGTAAAGACTTACATCTGCCGAGTACTTGGCATGATTGGAAAGAGATGATGGCATTTCCCTGGTGCGACCAACTAAAGAGAGTGAATCGATAAAGGAGGTTAGGTCATTATCGGGTGGGGGCATTGGCATAGGTTGGGAAAAAAAGAAATTGCCCAGAAGGAAGCAATATTCTCCAGCCCTCCCAATTGCAAAAGGTTGGGTTGCACGCTGGTATACCTTGGGGTTGTTTTTGGAAGGGCGTAGACCCAGAAAATTTGCGAGAGTACTAATGGTGTTATCGGCTTGGGTAATCGAGCTCGTTTTGAGGATTGCACCAAACTGAGGGTAGGGACGTTCACCCTCAATTAGACGGACAAAAAATTGGACCGGTTCCCCCCATGCGATACCGCTCTGGTTTGAATCAGTAAACCAATTGCGGATGGGAGAACCGTTTTGCTCCATTCGTTTGAGAATGGGAGCCCATCTGTTGTTTGTTAGAATCCCTGATTTGGAGATCACTTTTTTTCCATCCACACTGAGGACAAGAATCGAATCTGCGGGCACGCGATCAAGAGTTCCACTGACAAAACTAGTGCGAGCAAAAATATTTGATAAACTAGTAAGTAAAAAAAGGGAAACTAGGGGTAAATGGGTGCGTAATTTATACATATTAAATATACTCCAAGCTATTCAGCGTAATATATTGGTCAAATTATCTTTCCAATTTGCCTGTGACTTCCTAATGCTTGAAGTTATTAAGATTATGTTTACCGGAATTGTAGAAGGCGTTGGCATCGTAAAAAGCTTGGAGGAGCAGGAGGAATCATGGTTGCTTCAATTGGATCTTCCTTTTTCGGAAGTTGATGGGTTGGACGCTGGGGCAAGCCTGGCAGTCAATGGATGCTGCCTTACCATAAAGGAGGATGGATCTGCTCATGGAGCGTTTGATTTGCTAGAGGAAACATTGAAGCGGACAAATTTGGGAGAACTCCAACCAGGGGACCGGGTCAACTTGGAACGTTCCTTGGCTGCCAATGGTAGATTGGGGGGGCATTTTGTAACAGGTCATGTGGATGAGCCTGGAATCATCGAGATATTTGAGGAGAGAGGAAAAAATTTATTTCTTCAGGTAAGAGTTGAGCCAGAGGGTGCCAAATATCTGGTTGATAAGGGCTGCGTGGCAGTGGATGGATGTTCGCTTACTGTATGTGAGGTGACTGATCGTTCCTTCGCGGTTTGGCTCATTCCTCATACCCTTGACCAAACCAATTTGAAAGGGCGTAAAGTGGGTGACCGTTTGAACCTAGAGTTTGATTTACTGGCAAAATATGTTGAGCGTATTCAGGCAAAATCATGAGTGAGGACGCTGTTATCGATCCTTTGGATGCTGCCAGTGCTGTATTGGAAGAGCTGAAAAGACAGCG
>OMJS01000190.1 GCA_900299365.1 Opitutales bacterium | reverse complement strand
GGGTTTGTTTGTGGGCAGATTTTGAGGACCCTAAAATGTCCTCCTATTACAGTAGGGAAGTTCTTCCCTTGCCTGAAGGGGAAGTTATGGAACCTGGTTCCATTGCGTTATTACCTGATGATCGGGTACTGGTGGGTACCCGGAGGGGGGAGCTCTGGATCTGCGAGGGTGCTTATGGGGATGATCTTTCAAAAGTAACTTGGAAAAAATATTTCGACGGTATGCACGAGCCTTTGGGTATGTTCTGGAAAGACGGTGCCTTGCACTACACCGACCGCGAGCAGTACGGCCGTCTGATCGACCGGAATGGCGATGACCAACCCGATGTGGTGGAAACCATCTCCGCTCCCTGGGGAATCAATGGCAATTACCACGAATATGCATTCGGTACCACGCCCGACCCGCAGGGAAATGTCTATGTTACCCTTTGCCTGACCGGTTCCTTTAGTGCTCATTCAAACTGGCGCGGTTGGGTCTTGAAGATTGCACCCGACGGTTCCTGGTCGCCCTACGCCTCTGGAGTTCGTTCGCCTGGTGGGATTGGTTACGATTCGGAGGGCAACATCTACTACACTGATAACCAGGGGGTCTGGAACGGTACTTCTTGTCTAAAACATGTGGTGGAAGGAAAGTTTACCGGATGTCCTATCGGCAATGTGTTTTATAAGAATGCGCCGAATATGGGCCCGCAACCCAAGGATCCAGTAAGTGGTAGCCGTATTGTTAAGGAGCGTGAATTGATTCCTGAACTTGTTCCTCCTGCTGTACAGTTTCCGCACGGAGAAATCGGGCAGTCACCTACTGCCATTATTCCCGATCATACCCAAGGGAAATTTGGTCCTTTTGCCGGACAGGTATTGGTGGGCGAACAGACACATTCTGAAGTGCAGCGGGTCTTTCTGGAAACGGTTAATGGTGTGCGCCAAGGAGCGGTGTGGGAATTCCTATCTGGGTTTGGGGCCGGGATCGTTCCTATGCGTTTGTCCGATGACGGCACTTTATTTATTGGAGGAACCAACCGTGGTTGGGGATCCCGCGGTAAGAAATCATTCACCGTTGAACGGGTGCGTTGGAAGGGAAAGGTTCCTTTTGAAGCGAAAACCATGGAAGCCTTGCCTGATGGTTTCCGTCTTACTTTTACCGAGCCTGCCGATATCGAAACTTTGACCAATCTAGATAGCTACAAAGTAAAAGCATGGACTTATATTTACCAGCACAAGTACGGAAGCCCGGAGGTAGATCATGTGGATGCGAATGTCACATCCGCCCGGGTAGCACCTGATGGTATATCAGTGGATTTGACGGTTTCCCCGCTGACTAAGGGACACATTCATCATCTTAGTGCTGCTGGGGTACGATCGAAAAAAGGGGAGGAACTTTGGCATCCCGATGCCTACTACACGCTCAACGAGATTCCCAATCCCTGAGTAAAGGGAGATTGGTTTGAATCAGAAGGGAGTAACCTCAACTACCAGTCCGTCCAACTCGTCGGTCAGGTCGATCTGGCAGCTTAGGCGACTGCGTTCACAGGCTTCGGATTCCAGATCAAGCAAATCCATTTCCGACTCGGTGGCACGGCCGGTTTTCTCAATCCAATCGGGATGGACCCGGACATGACAGGTGGCGCAGGAACAGCAACCACCGCATGCTCCTTCAATACCGGGCACTTGGTTTTGCTGGGCGATCTCCATGACCGAGCCCACTCCGTTCTCTTCCACAATTTCTTTTCCGTCTGGTGTGATAAAAGTAATTTTTGCCATGATATACCTCAATAAACCAGCCATCGCCAATTTGGCAACTTGCATTCCTTTTGTCTTTAAGAATACCAAAACATAAACCCGTTAAATTTTTCTCGATCGAACCCTCAAAATTCTGACAAAATAAGTTCTTATGAAGCCCGATGCCCAATTCAAACTTTCTGTAATGATGTTTTTTCAGTTTTTTGCCTGGGGTGCCTGGTTTGCCACTCTCGGGCAATGCCTCGGAGCCAATGGACTGGCAGACTTTGGCGGTGGTGCTTATGGCAGTGCTCCGATTGGGGCGATCTTTGCCCCTTTATTTCTCGGTTTGATTGCCGACCGTTTCTTTCCCTCCCAACAGGTGATGGGGGTGCTTTTTCTGATTGGCGGTGTTCTTTTATCGTTGGTTCCCGGAGTCGCGGAATCCGGAAACGGTGAAACCATGGTCTGGATGATGACTGCCAATATGCTCTGCTATATGCCAACTCTGGGACTGGGCAATTCCATTGCTTTCGCCAACTTGGATCGCCTAGTTTTCCCAAAAGTGCGGGTTTGGGGAACGATTGGCTGGATCGCCGCTGGTCTTCTGGTTGGATTCCTCGGATGGTCCTCCAGTTTTGAGATTTTTTATCTGGCTGGTGTCTCTTCGGTCATCCTCGGGTTGTTTTCTTTCACCCTGCCCAATACGCCACCGCCTGCGAAGGGCGAGCCTGTCAATCTGCGTGCCTTGCTCATGCTCGATGCTCTAGCGATTCTGAAACGGCCCGCTTTTGTTGTCTTTCTTGCCTGCTCCTGTTTAATATGTGTCCCCTTGGCTTATTACTACGGGCTTACTTCTAATTACCTTACCAATGCTGGTTTTGAACAGGCCGCATCCACCATGACACTTGGGCAGATGTCTGAAATTTTCTTCATGCTCCTAATTCCCTTTTTCTTCCGTAAACTGGGAGTGAAGTGGATGATTCTGGTGGGCATGCTTTCCTGGGTGGTTCGCTATCTGCTTTTTGCTTATGGGGCATCTGAGCAGGTGATCTGGATGCTTTTATTATCTGTGGCCC
>OMJS01000189.1 GCA_900299365.1 Opitutales bacterium | reverse complement strand
TCATCAGATACCATTTTTGAATTAGCGACAATGTGCCTTGAACCTTTGATTGACCAATCTTCCAAAATCGGCAAAAACCAATAAAGAGGATTAAAAATCCATTTAAAGGAGTTTTTATATTTTATTTCTTTCCATGTTTTAAGAACTCCATCTCCTGCTCTGTAAATCGTGCCTGGCACCCCTCTTTCCATACTGAGTACAAGTGCAGATGGATGTTTCGCAAGAAAAGACCTTGCACTAGTAGCAAATCTGAAACACTTGAACCAAGATGGGCCCACTGAACCTCCAATCCTAAACCCATTGATCATTTTTCCGGCATGAATAAGCTCGGTATCAAAATGTTCAGAAAATGAATGAATAAAACGGTTGGCGACTTTTTCAGCTCCGCCAATCCCTAACGACTCTCTTCTAATGATGAAAAGCTTTCTTATGTTTTGATTATCCATTAAACATTTACCCGCAAAGAAGGAGAGTATATTTTGGGAAAATTATAGAAACTGTATTTTGCAAAATATGAACTTAAAATGGTGGGCAAGGAAGAACCTTACATTTATTAGGCTTTTAAACAAACTAAGATTATTAACTACCAGAAAGAATAGTTATCTTTTTCAAAAAGGTTGGGTTAAGACACTCCTGAAGGGATACCCATGCGATAATAATGGCAATGCTTTGCCATGGATGAATTTTTCATTCCTACATTTCATCGAAAATAGATTAAGTAAAAATCTCTCAATACTTGAGTTCGGCGGAGGATATTCCACACTCTACTGGGCCAGAAACGCAAATTGTGTTTATGGAATTGAGCATGACCAGTTTTTTGTAAAAACACTACAGCCTGAACTTCCTGACAATGGTTACTTGCTTGTTCCTGGTGACGGGAACTCAAAGGAATATGAAAACATGGGTGCGGTTGCATTCGAGCAAAATGATCGAAAAGAGTTCGATATATTGATTATCGATGGAATAAAAAGGAACGAATGTTTTGATAATTCAATTCAATATTTAAAGGATGATGGAATTATCATCTGGGATGATAGTTCAAGGGATTCTTATGCAGTTTCTTTTGAGAGATTAAAATCATTGGGTTTTAAAAGGCTTGCATTTGAGGGATTGAAGCCTGGCGACAGGTCCGTTGATGAAACTTCAGTTTTCTATCGGGCAAACAATTGCATTGGTTTATGATATTAAAATGCACCTTCATTCGTTAGAAGACAACCACGAGGATATCCTTGGCAAAGCCATGCGTGGTCTTGGCATTGGTAAAAATGAGATGGCGAAGCGAGTGAACACTCAAAGATCTGCGATTGAGGCAATTTTACTCGGGGGTGTTGATCTTGAGCTTATTGAAATGATGGCCCAACAGTTGCATCTCGATGTAGGCAAGTTAATACAGTCTGTGCGGAAAAATTGGTCCCCTTCTTCCATTGAACTTGATGGTTTAAAGCAATTTAGCTCTGAGTATGGGGATATGATCGTAAATGCTTATGTAATTTGGAGTGAAATTTCTCGCAAAGCTTGGATATTTGATACGGGGACTGATGCACAGCCAATCTTGACATTTATTGATGAAGAAAATCTCAAAGTGGATGCTCTTTTTCTTACCCATACTCATCGGGATCATATTGCTTGCTTGGATGTTTTGCGTGAAAAGACCGGGAGCCCACAAGTTCATGTACATCAACTCGAGCTATTGGATGGATGCAAGCCAATTGAAGAAGACTTTGACTATTCTATCGGTCCACTCTCTATCGAATCGAAACATACTCACGGCCATTCAGTCGGTGGTTTGACTTATGTTATTAATGGACTCGAAAAACCTGTCGCAGTGGTAGGTGATGCTATGTTTGCAGGTTCAATGGGTGGTGGTATGGTTTCTTATAAGGATGCCTTGCGAACTAATAGGGATAAAATTATGGCTTTGCCTGATGACACCATTCTATGTCCTGGGCATGGACCATTGACTACTGTTCGCGAAGAAAAACAGAATAACCCGTTTTTCACGGAGTTTTCTTAGTGAATTTTAGCGAGACTGCAGACGAAAGTCATCCAGTCCAGAGCTTCGGCAAAGATCGACCACTTTTGTAACATGTTTGAGCGGTACATTTTCGTCGGCCACCACTAATACAGATGGTTTTTTTAGCAGACTCGCAGACGCTTTCATGACTTGCCCAATTTCTTCTAAGTTATCCTTATTCCCATTTAGGTAGTATTCCCCTTCTTTTGAGACAGAGACAATTAACTGATTAGTAATTTTATTGGAGCCTGCAGAATCTATCTTGGGTAACTTTACATTTAAGGCACGAACTTCCTGGAATTGCATGCTGGTTAGGAAAAAGAGAATCAGAACCATGAGCACATCAATGAGGGGAATGACATCCACTCTTGGGCTTCTTCGCCGAGGAGAACGAAGGCTCATCGGATCACTTCGGGAGGTAATCCTTTCTGGTCGGTCGCCTCAATTAAGCGTGCGGTTAGCCACTCAATAGCTGACGCCCTTTTATCCAAAACTCTTTGCAGGTAGGAATTAAAAAGCAAGGTTGGGAGAGCAATGGCCAGTCCGACCATTGTAGTGAGTAAGGCCAAGGATATTCCTTGAGAGAAGAGAGATTTGTCCACTGTACCCCCTGTAGGCATTTGCGAGAATACTTCTACTAGCCCAGTGACTGTTCCCAGTAATCCAATGAGTGGTGCACCTGCCACCACGACTTCAAGAAGAAACATACCTCGCTCCATAGCTGAGACCTCGAGTTTAGCGTATGCTCGCAAAGTATCCTCAGAGGCTTTTTCATGAATGGCTACATGGACTATTCTTTCCGCAGCTGAGCCTTGTTTCCATTTTTTATCTGGGAATTCACCGCTAAGAAGAGCTTTTTCAACTTTTCTGGGGAAAGTTAGTCCTCTGCGTAATGAAAATAACCGTTCCAGCGTTATGAAAATGGAGATTATCAAGCATGCCCCAAGAGGATAGACAAAGATGCCTAATTGCTCATATCCTAAGCTTGGGGATAGGCTGTTTAGGGCTTGGGCTACCTCAGTTGGAATTGGCTGCTCAGACAAAAGATACAAATTCTTGTTGGAGATGTAATTAAGTTCGAAGCTAACATTGTAATCGAGGGGTAGATCAAAAAGTGCCAACTCAATCTCTTCAATGACATAAACTCCCAATGGATAGTAGTCTTTGATAGCATTAGTGAGTGCGAGGGAACTTTCTGGATCGAGGTTCTGTGGATGGATGCCCGCTTTATCGAGTTCCTCGAAAAAAACTTTCGGTTCAATGCTCTCTGATTTTTCAGGCAGACAACCTGAAAGAGAAAGAGTTCCTGTAACAATAAAGACCGCAAGAAAGCGATTGGTCTTACCAATCCACTCTCTAAACATATGCTAGTTCTTGAGCTATCTGATCAACTTCTTGATTTGCAGATAATAATTCATCCAATGGGTCCCATGCACCATTCAATAGAGAATCTCTAGCTCCTGCACGCATCTCGCAACTAAGAGTAAGATCTCCTGCCCTAACCTGGAGTTGGTCAACATCTACAGTGACCTCAGTACCAGCATTAGATTCGATCCATTGAGCAAGAGCTGCCCTATTGTCAGCTTCCATAGAGACGCAGGGAATTCCAAGATTTATGGAGTTTCCGAAGAAAATTTCCGCAAAGTTCCCCGCAATAATTGCCCTAAATCCGGCACGGTAAAGAGATTGTGGGGCATGCTCACGGGAACTTCCGCAACCGAAGTTTTTGCCTGAGAGCATGATGGAAGATTCCGAAAATCTTTCATCGTTTAATGAATGTGCTTTCTTGTTCCCTTGGTCGTCAAAGCGAACATCATGAAAAAGGTACTCCCCTAGACCGTCAAAAGTTACACACTTCATGAAGCGGGCAGGGATTATACGATCGGTATCAATGTCATCTCCGGGAACATAAATTGCTGGACCGGTAACCTGATTAATTTTTGCAAGTGCCATGATTTTTAAAATGCAGTTGATTAATTTTTAAAGACATTGCGAGCATCTGTGACGGTTCCGGTCACAGCAGCAGCGGCTACCATTACTGGACTCATCAGCATGGTTCTGCCGGTTGGGCTACCCTGCCTGCCCTTGAAGTTGCGGTTACTTGAACTGGCGCATAATTGATCTCCAATTAATTTGTCAGGATTCATTGCTAGACACATGGAACACCCTGCCCCACGCCACTCAAAGCCAGCTTCTGTAAAGATTTTATCCAATCCTTTTTCAACTGCCATTTGACTGACAATTTGCGAACCAGGGACAACGATAGCTTTGATTCCATCCTTTACCTTGTGCCCGTTGAGGTGTTTGGCTACCTCCTCAAGGTCAGAAAGCCGCCCATTGGTGCATGACCCAAGAAAGGCTACATTAATTGGTGTGCCTTCTAGCGGGCTACCAGCCTCAAGCTTCATGTATTCTAGAGCCTCTTTAGTGCCCGCCTGGTCATCGTTGCTAACAGAATCTAGTGAGGGAATAAATTCATCCACCCCGATTGCCTGTCCAGGGTTAATCCCCCAGGTAACGGTTGGAGGGATGTTTGCCGCATCAATTCTTACTACATCGTCGTATTCGCATCCATCATCAGATGCAAAAGAACGCCAAGTTTCGACTGCATTGTCCCAGTCTTCATCTTTGGGTGCATAAGGGCGACCCTTAATATATTCAAAGGTTGTATCATCTGGGTTTACATAACCAACCCGTGCTCCGCCTTCGATGGACATATTGCAAACGGTCATGCGCTCTTCCATTGAAAAACAATCAAATACATCTCCTGCGTATTCATAAGCATAGCCAGTTCCACCATTGACTCCCAGTTTACGAATGATGTGCAGGATGACATCCTTTGCGTAGACTCCTGGAGCAAGCTCTCCATTTACTTCGATTCTGCGGACCTTTAATTTACCCAAGGCCATAGTTTGCGTGGCCAAAAGGTCGCGAACTTGCGAAGTGCCAATTCCAAAAGCAATCGCTCCAAATGCACCGTGGGTTGAAGTGTGAGAGTCACCACAAGCTATGGTCATTCCCGGTTGAGTAAGCCCCTGCTCCGGGCCTACAACATGGACGATTCCTTGCTTGCCTGTTGAAACATCAAAGAAGGTAACATCGAATTCATCACAGTTTTTCCGTAATTCTTTAATCATGGCATCTGCAAGAGGATCTGAGTACGGTTCTGCTGATTCGTTGGTTGGTACAATATGGTCAACCGTGGCAAAAGTACGTTCAGGATAGCGCACGGCTAAGCCTTTTTCGCGAAGCATTCCGAAAGCCTGGGGACTGGTTACTTCGTGGATCAAATGCCTGCCAACAAACAACTGGGTTTGCCCATTGCTTAAGGTTTTTACAGTGTGTGCATCCCACACTTTTTCAAATAGACTCTTTGCTTTCATAAAAATCAAAAATTTATATAACAACCTTCTTAAACAGCAAGCTAGTAAGGGTAACCTATCACCTTTAATGTGATAGTAAGTTCTGAGACTATGAATATGCTCTCTTTAGTCTTTTAAAGAGAGGATTTGAGGACCCAGTCGTATCCGATTTATTGTGGTCTTGTATATGAAGTTTGCGAAAATTTTGAGTATTCGATTTTTGGAGAGTGAGAACTGAATTGATACGAGATTTAACATTTTCTGGATAATTCTCACTCAATTTACTTTTCGCAGATAGAATCATGTTTAAACTTTCATCTTTTTGAGAAAGTAGATCCTCAACTGTATCTAAATCACGTGCATCAATGGCCTGCTTTTCGGCGTGTAATACATTGTGATGCAAGTCTAGTGCATCGAGTAACTCTTCGTAAGAAAGATTACCCATCTAAAAATTACGCTTGGAGGGAAATTGAGCCAGATTGAGAAGAAGTAGAAGACGGGTTTTCGGGATTTTGCGTTAGCATTTCAGCCCAAGCTTCCCTTAGTTCCGAAATTACTTTATCCGCCTCTTCTATCTTTTGCATCTCCTTGGTCAGGTTCGCCTGCTGCAAATTAGTAAGTACATAATCGTACAACCGGAAGAGAGTGCCAGGTAAATCTCCAGGGACAGACATATCCAAAGATGATTGTAACTCAGTAACTATATTTTGTGCCCGGATGAGATTATTGTTTATCCCTTCATTCTTTTTAACAATGTCATCCTCTTCCCAAGATTTTTTGGCTGCTGTAGTAAAACGCAAATAGCCATCGAAGAGCATAAGAACCAATTTCCCTGGGCTAGCAGTCTGAACAGACTGTGCCTTATAAGACTTTGCAACTTTTTCGTAAGATTGCATGCGGAGTTAGATTTCTTCTACTTCGCTAATTTTAGAAGCTAGACGATCCAAATTTTCGTCGCTTAGCCAATTGGGATCGGCCAGAAGTATTTTGGCTCGTTCTATTGCATCAGATCTGACATCAGGACTAGAATTGCTAATTCGTGCAGATACCTCAGAAATATTAGCTAAATTGGTTTTGAGCACATTATTGTGAATTGGAGGATTAGGTACGGATATACTTCCAGCATTTAATGAATTAATACCGCTTGAAGCTACTTTTGGGGAAGTCTTCTTGATGCTGGTATCTGGATTTATTCCTTCCATATAATATAGTGAAGCTTAATTTGTGCCAGATATAGGGATAACGCAAATAGATAATAATTAACGCTTAGGTAATGTCTGGAAAATTGAAAAGGCAACAAATTTAGAAAAAAGCCTTGGGGATTGAAGTATACTGTTTCTGGTTTCGTTGGAAATTGCCTGAACATGTTTGCCCCTTTGATACGCATTAGCGGATACCATAACAGAAGCATCTCCAGCATCAATGGACTCATCAATTGCCCACATGAATTCGCCAGATTTAAGATCAACTAACTTCGCTCTTACACCCAAGGAAATAGGGCGGTAAGAATTAAAAGAATGTAAATCAATAAACATAACTCCGTTTGCCCCATATTCTTCGATTAAAACTTTGAGGAAATTTTCAGGTAATGATTGGGATGAGTTTAACCGCTCGGTTCCAAAGTGCTTCCTGCAAAATGAAGTAGAAACGGGCACGGTTTCGAAAAGACCTACTTTGGATAATTCCTTGAGGAAAATTTCGTCACTGTAGGATAAAATAGGAGTTGTGGAATCGTTGTGAAAATTAGGTAAAACAGCAACGCGATTAAAATAAGTGGGAAGTCGCTCAATTGGGTATAAGTTTTGTGGAACATAAGGTTCCGCCGCAGCCACAATTTTTTCTTGTTCGAATTTTCGACAACCACCTATAAGGAAAACAAAAATAAGCAGGGGGATTGTAAGTATAAATTTCATCTATTATTTTTTCTTATTATTGAAAGCTCCTTCCAAGGTTTGCATTTGCGAATCCATTTTAGACTGCATTTCTTCCATACGCATAAAACCATCACTTAGTATTTTTTCACGTGATTCTAGGTATTTATCGATGTTGATTATTTTCTCATCAATTCGTTCATTCTGGCTTTCAATACTATCCAGAAATGCCTGGTAAGCTCCTTTATAACCTGAATCACTGTCACCGGTTAAGAAATTGTTTATATAATCGTTGAGTGACTGAGTAATGCCTTGGTAATTACGATTGGTTTGAGTTATTGAATCGTAAGCATCTTCTACCAATGACTCGCTAAACAGAGCAAAAACCTTTTCAGGATTATTCTCTAATTCTTCCAGTAAAAGAGATGAATCCTTAACTTTTATATTGTTTGAACCAACACTGAAATCAAGCCCTACATTGGTCATTCTGTAAGTACTGAAGGAAGGTGTAATACTGGACCATGATGTACCGTCCCATTCAAAGTATCCAACCTCACCTGTTGGATCTTGGTTGAGTACCTTAATTACATATCCGTCATCTGAATTATCTAGACCCAGTTGTGTCGCTATATTGTTTATTTCGTCATTGGAAGCGTTGTTTGTACTAACGGTCAGGTTTGAGTTATCAACGGTGGTTCCACTTTCTGAGTGGGGGGTGGATTTTCCAAAAAACTGACGCCTTAATTCACTTCCTAAACGGCTAATCTCCTGATTTCCCGTAAATCTGCTTGAAGTTACATTATCTCCGTCTTGGCTAACAGTTGTTAAGCTAGATATGTAATCCTGTGCATCATTAAATTCTTCAACAAGCTTATCAATGGCACCTTTGGCAGCCGATGCATCTTTGCTTACTTGAAAAGAAATAGTCGCACCCAGTGAAACTTGGGAGATATTAAAAGTTATACCCTCGTATCCGTGCTCAGCAGCAGAAAAGTCTGATTTATTGCTGTATACAAGCTCACCGTCATTTACACGTACCGAAGAATTCGCTCCAATCTCAGATCCCATAGAACGAACTACGCCTTGTATTACTTGTAGCCATTGATTGCTGTCAGGGTCAGGGGCTTCCGTTGGTGAATCCTGCAGTGCTTGCCAATAAGTACCATCTGCGGAAATTGTCACGAAATCCCCCTTTTGGTAATTAGCGAGATCTGCAGAGTCATATTCCTCACTAATACTTTTAGGGGCAGCAAGTCCCATAAGTGATAAAATGTTTCCAGATCCACGATTGGCACTTGAAATAGTGTCCCAGTCTTCACTTTCGTGCATAACAATACCCAGGGTGCCTGTGCGTTCATTTCTGACCACAAATCGATCACCTACCGGGTCGTAATACATGAACACATTAGCACTGGAATCATTGACGCGGTTTATCACAGAGGCAAGTGAATCGTTATTTACATCATAATCAATCCTCACAGCACCCTCCCCTTCACCAATAAAAAAGTTTCCAAATCCAGAGCTTAAACCAGAGAAAGCACTGGCAAAGTTAGCGTTAGCAAGAGAGACAGTCATGTCAATTGAACCGAGTGAATATTTGCTGTAAATTTGACCAGATTCGGGTTGACCAAAAAATTTCATCGATTGCAAAAAATTTGATGTGTCGGTTGTGGAACCGAGGACTAGTAGATTTTGAGAATCATCTTCTGATATCCCAGAATTCAGAAGCATTTTATCTGACGCAGAATCATAGGAAATGGTGACACCTGTTGAATCTCCTTCTGGGTTAACACCATCCACACCACCAGTGGTGGCATTAATTTGATCCATCAGATCCTGAAGTGTAATTTCGGTTGAGCTAATGTTGTAAGTTTTGCCGGAAATAGTAAAAGTGCCAGCAGTAATCGGGGCATGCAACGGCAAGTCACTTAATTTATCGCTCAAATTTATTGAATTTGCTAACCGTGAACTTGTTCGGTTTTTGGACGAAATTTCTGTGGATGATGCCAAAGATTCGACCTTTATTTTAAACTCGCCAGTAAGTGCACCAGTTGTGGCTGTTGCAGACAATCCAGAATTTGCGGTTTTGATGCGAACGGAACGGGCATGAAATAAAGACTCGTCTTGTAAAGCAGTAGCAGCACTTTTTAGGGAATCAAGTTGACTCTTGAGGACACCCAGATCGGAAACTTTTGCTTCATTTTCTGCTTTTTGGCTTTCAAGCCTTTTTTTGGGGATTGCTTCTAACTCTAAAAGTTTGTCCACAATGGGTTGCCAGTCCATGCCAGATGCTAGCCCTGTTAACCTAAGATCAGAGCCCATGTTTTACTGATTGTTTGAAATCTACAGCAATTAAGCGAGTTTTGGATGAAATAAAAAGCACATGTGCGTGGGAGCAAATTCTGTGCCATCAATAGTACTACTTTAACTTGCTGTATTTTCTAAAGTGATAGTTTCTTCTGAGGTATTCAACTTTTCATTTATTAAATTTAGTAACCAATGACAGCCTTCAGAAAGAGCCCAAAAATACTCTTTATTTTTTTGAAGTATACTCCAATTATTGTTGGCAAAATCGATATCCCGAATTACTCGCTTATAAATAGCAAGTTCCGCTTTTGTCTTTCCATCGAGTAATATATGCCAGGATTTCGGGTTTTGATCAATCAATTGATTTACTTTTTTTGATTGATTAAGTAGTTCTATTATTACCTTGTTATTAGAGTAATTAGTGCCGGAATATTTATTTGGAACCATCTCTGTTTTGACTGCCAGAGATAGAGTTTCTTCAAGAAGTTTTTCGAGAAATTTTTTAAGATCCGCAAAAACCTCAACCAACGAAGGCATAGGCTTTTCTTTGTTCAAAAGTGAGAAAACTTTTTCACTAAATATTTTGCTATTCGAAGTACTACCTATCCAATTGATAGCACTATCGTAATCTATATAATCGCTACCCTTTATTTTGACACCAGTTTTAGCTACATTTCTATATGCTACACTTGGGTTTTCTGAAATAAATTTCTCAAAAGTTTTAAGGTATACAAAAAGCCTGCCTTCCACTACTACCTCGGGCAATGTATTGCCGGGTAATTTATGCCCTTCCATTTTATTGGTGTAATGACTCCCAGAATCAGCATATGCAGAATCATCCGAATAATACTTCCCATCTGCCCGCACGCACATGTCTTGCCCAACGAAAATAACTTTTTTGCACCCAAATAATCTTGAAAGATCCAGTACACAGCCAGAAACAGTACCCTGCTCCATGATTGGAGTGCCCGGTTTTTCTCCCATATAATCCTTCAGTGCATCCACCACTGGGCTAAAGGTTACCCAGGATAAAATACGTCCTGAAAATCGCCGAACAATTTCTGGGTATGCACTAAAAGGGCATGCAAGAGGAACATCATCCAAAGATACATTTTGAAAGCCTGCTAGCGTCGGTTCCAAGGGGTCTGCGGTAACTACAAGATGAGGTTTTATGCCAGAATTAATGAGCTTTCTGTAAGGACTATTACTGGAAACGATAATTGCTTTGTCCTGAACACTTTTAAGAAATTCTATCGAATCATCTAGAGAAGGACCGGCACCGACCAAAATAAAAGGTATATCTTCGAATTGGTCAGCAAGCTCTCCGACATCGGGAGATGTTGCCATATGGGCCATGTTTTCGAATGTATTCTCCTGTAAATTAATTCCGGTTCGTAGATTTACCTCCATAAGAGGTCTAACTACCAAGTATTGACGCACCATTTCGTTACGAGATTTATCGTAGTAAGCTTCATCGACACAATGTAATGGGGAAAAGACTAAGCCATTTACATCGGAAAGACCGAGCATAGCGGCTGCCTGTAAATCCTTAAAGAAATCATCATCACAATCTCCAGTTCCAAGTAATAAACGCTCATTTGCTAAAAAGTCAGAACAATCAAAATGCGAAAATGTTTCCCTCAATAAGTAAGGGTCCTTTTCAGCAACTAGTAAATAAGTTCCTCCTCCAGTACTCTTTAAAAAATGTCTTACATGAGATCCATCACCAAAACCAGTTAGGGCGTAGAGAGATTCATTTTTGATGGAGAGATTGGAAAACCATTTTTTGATTAAATTATCTTTGCTTGAATTTCCATAGGTTGGAAATGAATTTCTTTTTCCACAGGTAAAAAGTCGACCGTCTCGAAATTCAAAATGAAGGGGTGAGGTGTTTGAACACGATAGAATCCTTTTTAAAACCTCAGGGAAACGAGCTCGCAATATTGATAAATTGGATTCAAGCATTGGCACTCTGTTCGGTTGCCTCTTTTAAAAAAGGGATAATGGTTTTGCTGAAAAGAGCGAGGGTAGTTTTAAGCATGGGCAAAAACCCATTTTCTAATTCTTCAGAAAGACCCGCTGGATCAGCGTTTTCAAAAGTGCCAAGAATGCGACCAAGGCATTCGGCTTGTTGTTTTGCTAATTTTTCAATCTCGTCCTTCCAGGGCGGTGAGTAAGATTGTGCATACGGGCTAATATGATCAATAAGGTCTGCAAAAGGTTGAATTTTAGAAATGAAAGAGTCCATCTGCTTAAAAACATCTGACCATGGGGTGGTAAGAATATTAATTTGATAAGCAGTTATTGAATTTTCTAGCGTGCTCATCTGATTGATAAAATCAATTGATAACCGGAAGGTGATTTCATCGTGTGTAAGGCTCTCTGCTTCTATTATTTCAAAAGAATCAGGGAATTTGCCGGTTTGTAAGGCATCATGACCGTCCACTGCAAATTTTACTACAGAACGCCTCTGTTCGGCAAATGCACCCATGAGAAGCTGGTAAATCTGACTAGGGTCAGTGGGAATACCCTCTTGAAATATAACTTCCTCTTTATCTGCCAATACCTTGGGCATGATATGAGGTTGTCATTTAACATTCTTTATATCAATGCCAAACAGATAATCGCTTGGACTTATGTTTTAGGAAACTTTTTTAAATGGCCATTAAGGATGGTTTAGAAAATAAAAATAAAAAATTTAAAAAATTTTAAATACCTAACAAACAATAACTTAAGATATTTTTTAATAAAATTTAAGAATTTTTTTTAAGTTTTTTCTAAAGTAAAGGTTGAGGTGGGCGATTATCCATGGTGTCGACGACAAGGAGGTCTGCGACAAGGGTCTCGAAACCCTTCCAAAAAATTCGAAACGGGCTTCAAGGACGAAGCCTTAAAAGTCAAGGAGGACTATCATGAGTATAACAATAAATTCAAATTTGGCATCTACCAATGCCTCTCTAAATCTTAAGCGAGCAAGCAGTCGCTTGAGTAAAAGTATACAGCGGTTATCAAGTGGAAACCGCATTACCTCTGCTTCCGATGATGCCGGTGGTCTGGCTGTTGCGATGAAATTACAAAGCAGTTTAAGGCGTGCCACTGCATCGATGATGAACACCCAAAACGGTATCTCTTTTTTGCAGATGCAGGATAGTGTTCTTAAAGTTGCCGGTGAAATTGTCGATCGGATGTCTGAATTAAAATCCTTCTGGAACGATGTTTCCAAGAATGACAAGGACCGGGAGACTTACAATCACGAGTTTCATGAACTTCAAAAAGAATTAAATTCTTTGAAGGTTCAAAAATTTAATGGAGTATCTCTTTTTGCAACTGTTCGTCCAGATCGTAATAACTTAAAAATCGTCACATCAGATGATGGATTGGGAGAAAAGATTGAACTATCCCGCGTTGGATTGTTTGAAAATTTTAAATCCAAATTTGGAGCTGATGGTGAACTTAATTCTGGTTCTCGGGGAGAGTACCGTCAATTGGTTGGTGAATTCACTGCCGACGGTGGAATTCTTGATGCTAACCCTGGGTATGCAACCCGCGACTATAAAAGCGGAGACGTTGTTTTTCGGAGAGGTCCTACTGATGCCACGGCAGGCTATTTTATGGCGTTAAAGGATGTTGAGTCAGGCTCTAAAATTGAAGATAGTTCAGATGTTAATTCTAACTGGATTCGTATTGCTGACAAATCGGGTAAAGGGTTTTCAGAAGCCTATCCCAATGCTTCTGAATATGATCATAATAGTCTAAAATTTAATTCTTCAGGAGAAGCAGTAGCTTATTTAGAAGGTGATATTTTAAAAGTTCAGGCACACTGGAATGACCCTAATAGTTTTATCTTTATTAAAGCGCAAACCGATGTCCCCCGTAATATTCCTTTAAATAAAATTATTGAAGAGTATATGGGCGACGGAAAATACTTCGAATATGTGGGAGTTGACCGTACTGCCGATCAAGACGGAAGGCCGACCTCGAGTTACATCATGCCTAATTCTGAACACACCACCCCCGCATCATACGACGGTTCAGATGTTTCTGTTTTCGCAGCAATTTTAGGTGACAATATAGGCAATGCTTATACCCCAACTTTCGTACAGGTAGGAAGTGATATCTACGAACCCACCCAGAATTGGGAGCTTAAACAATGGAGCGATAGTGGTATTTTCAAGTATGGAGATAATGTCGTTAGTTTGGCAACAACTGGTAATACACAGGTCATTTATTCTCTCACAAGTAATGTAAAGGGAACCTACCTTGGTGGTGCATATGATGATAATTCGTTTGTTCTGGCAAATGGAGATTGGTATAAG
This sequence comes from Opitutales bacterium, assembly GCA_900299365.1. GTDB lineage: Bacteria > Verrucomicrobiota > Verrucomicrobiia > Opitutales > Seribacteraceae > Chordibacter. Next base: position 987 of record OMJS01000189.1, on the reverse strand, counting down.
GCTGACGGAGCGGTGTCTATTGGTAGTAATCCATTAGCTCATGCCGATTTAAATAACAATTGGACCCAGGTCACGGGATCACCTCTGAGTGACACCGATTTTGCCACCAATAAAACGGATGATTATAAAGATGTCACCAATGATAATTATTGGACCAAGACTCATTTTGGATCCCTGATCAATAAGACTATTGATGTCGATTATCAACGCGGAGACAATATATACTACCAAGGTAAACATTATGTCTATACCTCCCATCTTTCATCGAGTGATAAATCATTCACTGCGGGTAGTGGTCAAGAAGGTGTAACGAGTTTTGAACAACTTTTGTTACAAGGTGCTGTTACCGAACTCAACCTGTATGTCGATACAGTAGGTGGAGGCGGAGCGACTGACCTAGCACACGGAGTATATTATAAGCCGAATCAAAGTCTCGATTTTATTGATCGTTTGTCTGATTCAGGATTAGTTCGTACAAATAGTATAGAAAGAAGAACGGATCCTGACATCAGTGCTGATGGAATTTATAACAGCAATGATGATCTGTTTTACGGCGGATTAAATGCTGGAGGTGACGGAATATACGGAACCGCTGACGACTTCTATAGTACTACCGCATTCTCTGAAGTTGCCAAAGAAGGTGGTCACATCGATTCAGATGCAGACAATAATAAAGATCTCCTCAACACATCTAATGATTTGGGAGACTTTAGCGTGGCTGACTTTGTTGATTACATTCAAACCATCGCCAATTTTCGGGCAATAAATGGTGGAACATTAACAAGGCTCGATTATGCAACCCGGATGCTGGAAGAGAATCAGGTAAACCTAGAGGCCGCTCATGGGCGGATTATGGATGCTGATATGGCCAAAGAAGCTGCAAGAATGGCGCAGCAAAATGTGCTTTTACAAGCAGGTGCGGCCATGGTCTCTCAAGCCAACCAGATGAACCAAATCGTTCTCCAGTTACTTCAGTAATAAGAGAGG
>OMJS01000188.1 GCA_900299365.1 Opitutales bacterium | reverse complement strand
CTAAAGAGTTGACGGCAGCACAAGCATCCACAAATGCTCCGGCATACCTATCATTAGCTGAAGCTTCAGCCGCGAGTATTTCTACAGAGCGTTGGGATCATTTTCCTGAAGCCAAATCAGAATCTACAGATATTTCTGAAACCATGGAATTTAGAGACGATCCTCCTTCAGTCTCGGAAGAGGTGCCGGAATTCCGAACTTCCAACTCTGATGCCGATCCGGGATGGACTTATTCGGATTCAACCGGATCCTCGGAAAACCATCCTGAGGTTGAAGAAGCGGAATTAAATGCATCTCCTGAAACTGAGTCAAAGGAGGAGTTTCAATCAGATTCCTGGAAGCCAGCCTTTATGCCGATTTCCGCAACGGAAGAGAAACCGGTTGAAGAATCGAGGGAAGAGTCATTAGAAGGGCTCTCGGTTCACACCAACCCGAATTATTCTTCTGAATCGGTTCCGGAGGAAGGTCCATTTTTCCCGGATTGGGCGGATAAAAGAAACGATCCTGAATTCAAACACAATCTCGATATCCCTGCATTCATCAGGCGCCGAGGGGCATAGAAGAGGACTTTTCTGTAAAAAATTTTAAAAAAGGGGCTGGACAATTTTTTTTTATGCCGTCCTTTGATGATATAAGAATTCCCATCCTGCCAAAATCAGTCTAGAAAACAGCTTCGCCCAAATAAATCTTCAGATAATTTCAGTAAGATTTTAATCTTATCCAAGTTGCTGAACAAAAATCTTGAGCTTTCTTCATCTTTAACAGAAGCTCATTTTGAATTGAAACATCTTGTTTCAATGACTCCGTTTTTCTGAATATTGGCAACGAGTTCGTCTTAGATCCTTCAATCCTTTCGAGTCACAATGAATACCGAATTGATAAAAAGGAAACGGAAAACTATTTGATTTACAACTGCAGTTAGTGACAAAAGTATGAAATCAAGCCGACTGGCATTTTCTATAGCCCTGGGTCTTACCACTGGGCTTTTGATTTGGTCTCTTCTTCAGTTGTTGAGATTTTTTGCAGAGGGCAATCCTCTGCCCGGAATGGATTCTTTTATCTATGAAGGAGCATTGATCGGTTTAGTTCTTGGAGGAGTTCTCCCAGTTCGTCACGCACTATGGAACCATCATGCTCCATCACTGATCCTTTCCCCTTTAGCCCTTGGAGCGGTTTTGGGAATTGTAGCCGGATTGTTGTGTTTTGGTTTGGGGCAAAGTTTACTTGGCTTTCAGTTCTCTCCTGAATGGGTGCGATTGTTCAGTTTCGCGTTCCTGGGAATTTGTCTGGGTGGCATTATTTTATATGTTCACCCTTCTTCCGAATGGCCGATAACCAGGATCCTTTTATGTGGGATCGGGGGGTTGGTCATTGGAGTAGTTATCGAATTATCCGTAATGTACCAGTTGATGATACCTTGGCAATTGAGTGGGTTGCTGTTGGGAGGAGCTATTTGGTTCCTATTGTTGGGTATTTTGGAAAATTATTATGTCGATTCATACCTGCGAATTTTAACTGGCAGGCAAGAGGGACATGTCTATCTTCTTGACCAACAAAAGCATTCCATCGGTTACGGGAAGACCAACGATCTTATCCTTACAGGTCATTCTGAAGTGTGTAAAGTCCATGCAAAGGTTTTTAAACAGGATGGGCAATTGCACCTTGAAAATGAAGATCCGGATGGGAATCTTTCTGTCAATTACAGATTCGTCAGTCAACAGTCCGTAAAAAAAGGCGATATCATCAAACTGGGTTCAGCATTACTGCAGTACCATGAAGTTTGATGTCTTTTTTAAAAAATTGGTTGCTGGGTTTGATCCTGGCAATACCACTGCTTTGCAGTGCATGGATTGTTGAAACCCTTCAAGCTAAGGGTCGCCTCAGTGCCATCAATATCGATTCGGGCCGTTGGGCAGGAGAACACCAACTCTTTCTCAAGTTAGGTCGTAATCCTGCTGGAGACAAAGACTATTTCAGCAGTGATGATCTAGTTTTATCGATTAATGGTGAGCCTGAGCATGAATTCCGGCTTGTTCCGATTGGCCCCCAGAACCCCCTTCAGATCAGGATTCTCCTTCCATTTGGGAATTCTTCTGAGTTCCTAAGTTCTGAGATTCTAGAGTCCATTTCCAACGGTTTTTTTCAAAAAACTTCCTTCATCGATTTAGACTTCTGGAAAAGCGAGGAAGAGATAATCAAATTTTCGGAATTAGAATCTCTTCCCAAAACTTCTTTTTCTTCAGAGACCATCCAAGATTCAGACTTATCCCAAAGGTTGGTTGAAGCCATTCGGGATTTTGAAACAGGGAAGGATCTGAAAGTAATGGTGATGTTCCTCCCTTCATTAAAAGCAGGAGAGGAACAAGAGAACTTATTTTCTACTCAGCAGATGGATCAGTTAAGGAGAAAACAAATCCTTCCCTGGTTCATCACTTCTTCAGTTCCTCCGGAAACAATAACCCGTGAGCTTGAAAGCCTTGGGGGTGGGGTTATTCAACTGGTCCCCGGAGAAGTCAACGAATCGATTGATACCCTCCGAAACGAACTGCTAAGTCATTATGTGCTAACTCATCAACCTGGTTGGATTGGGAACGTGCCCTATCTGCTGGAATTGAAATTTCGAAATGAACAGAAACCTGTCATCAGGCAGGTAATTGATTCAGGTAAAATCATGCAACAATTTTCAGAACCTTATCCGTTATACATTATTCTTCCCATATTCATTCTGTCGCTATTACTTCTTGTTCTGCTTTGGTGGTTGAGACGACCACGTCTCTCAACAACAGGAAGAACAGGGTTTGTGATTCTCAACCCTGAAGAAAATTTCCGTTTTCTCGAAATGCCCGAAGGAGTCAAAAACCTTGAATTTCTCAACAACCTCCAAACCAATCGCGAATTGCGTCTTTCTTCAAATTTAAATCGGGTCAATCTCATCAAACAACAAAAAACTTTTTTGATTGAAGACAAAAATTACAAGAATGCTTTATTGATCAATCGTAGACGTTCCCACCGAACTTTGCTTTGCAACAATGATGTTTTGGATGTAGGTGAATTGGTCCTGCTTTACAAAAATCCTGAGGCACCTCCTCAACAAAACCGAAAGGCTCCTGTTCGGGATAAAGTCACTCCTGTACCAGGAGATAAGCCTAAAGGCCCCCTCCGACGCGATACTCCTGTATTGAATTTCAATGGTTCAAGGCAAGAATTCCCCCTGGTGCGGAACATCACCACCATTGGCTCCTCCTCTGTAAATGACATGGTTTTGAACAGTGAAGAAGTTGCTCCGAAACATGCAAGAATCAGCAGAATCGGAGGACGATGGCAACTTCAAAACCTAAGTATGCAGGAATTTACCATGCT
>OMJS01000187.1 GCA_900299365.1 Opitutales bacterium | reverse complement strand
TGGCTCACCCCTTTTGCAAAATACCAAGCACTCAAGACCAAGAATAATTTAAAACCATGGTGGTTGTGGGAAAATGAAGATAAAAACTCTCGGAATAGCAAAATCCCTGAATGCCATGCTGAAGAATATGAATTTCAGGTTTTTCTGCAGTACCTCTTTCGTGCTCAATGGAAAAAACTTCATCAATATGCAAAATCAAAAAATATTTCTCTCATTGGTGATTTACCCATTTATGTAGCCCCTGATTCCGCTGATGTTTGGTTCAACCCTTCTTTTTTTCAAATTGATAAAGATGGTAATTTTCATGCAGTAGCAGGTGTCCCACCCGATTATTTCAATGAGGAAGGACAATTATGGGGAAACCCGCTGTATGACTGGAAAAAATTAAAAAGCGATGGCTATGATTGGTGGCTCAAAAGAATTAAAGATCAAGTCGAGCTTTTTGAAGTAGTTAGAATAGATCATTTCCGTGCCTTTCATGACTTTTGGTCAATCCCCAGTAACTCAACCAATGCCAAATCAGGAAAATGGGAAAAAGGTCCTGGGTTAAACTTTTGGGAGAAAATTAAAGATTCTTTTCCAGACCTTCCTTTTCTTGCTGAAGATTTAGGGGACATTTCCAAAGCGGTTAGAAAACTCAGAAAGTCAATACCTCTTCCAGGAATGGCGGTCATGCAATTTGCTTTTGATGGGAACCCTAAAAACCTTTACTTGCCACATAATTTATCAAAAGACCTTGTCCTTTATACTGGTACTCATGACAATGACACTTCCCTTGGTTGGTATGAGAACACGGATGAAGGTACCCGTTCATTTTTTCGAACATATTTAAATGTTGATGGAACAACCTCGGGATGGGACATGATCAGACAAGCTTACAGAAGTGTTTCCCAATTGGTTATCATTTTAGGTCAGGATCTCTTATCGCTGAGCAGCGAAGCCCGTTTCAACACCCCGGGAACCTCATTTGGAAACTGGAACTGGAGAATGACAACGGAACAATTTGCTAACCTCCGCAATGGTTCTACTGAATATTTAAAGGAACAGGCTTTGCTTGCCGATAGAATACCAGTGGATTTAAAGTAGGGCTCAAATTTGATGCAAACCAATGACCAGCGCACGGAAGACTATCCGAAAATTTCGAGTTTAATCCCCTACTTTCTCTATCTCAGACCCCACTGGAAAGCTTTTGGAGGTGCCCTCTTTTTTGGAGCACTTTATGGGGTATCAAGTGGTTTTGGTCTTCCCTTCATGACGGATCAAGTATTTCCAAAGATTTTTCCCCCAGATCAAAACTCATTACCTCTAAATAGTTGGGAGATTTTCTTTTATGTGTCTTGGTTTCCCCTAGTCTTTCTCATTCGAGGAGTAAGTAGTTTTTGTAATTCTTATCTCATTAATTTTTGCGGGATGAAAGTATTAGAAAAGATACGCATTGAAGTTTTTTACAAAATCCAGTGCCTACCGCTTTCTTTCTTTCAAAAAAATAAATCTGGTGACTTATTCAGCCGGGTAACAGCAGATACCACTCAGTTACAAACTTCGGTTCTTTCGGTTAGTAATGACTTAATTCGCCAGCCTGTCACTTTCATTGGTGCAATTACTGCGTTGGTAGTTATGGCGATTCAACGGGAGGGCATGGCTTTTGTTCTTCTTTGCCTTGTTGCTATTCCCCTCTGCGTATTCCCAATTCGTAAAGTTGGTGCTCTGCTCATGACCAAAGCTCTCAGCCTACAGAGGCAGGCGGGTGATTTATCCTCTGTACTTAGCGAAAACCTATCTGGTCCTGCTGAAGTACGCTCTCTCAACTTACAAAAAAGAGAAGTCACTCGCTTTACTAAGGAATCTGAAAAATTTTTAACTGCCCGAATGAAGGTAGTTAAATATTCTCATATTTTAACCCCCCTTATTGAAATTATAACGGCCACTGGAGTATCTGTAGCGATCTTTCAAGCTGCCCGGTCTTCCATTCAGCTTGATGCAGTAGTACCAGTGATTGTGGCATTGTATATGTCGTATGAACCAGTAAAAAAACTCGGCTCCATTCACAATACAGTTAAACAAGGACTCGCGTCATTGAAAAGATTGCAAGAAATCCTTCTTGCTGACGAGAGCATCAAAGATCCAGTATCCCCCACCCCACTACAAGAGATCAAAGGCAGGGTCGCTCTGAAAGATGTTACTTTTTCCTATCCCTCAAGTGAAAAAGATATAAAGGATTTACAACCTGTTCTAGATTGCATCAATTTAGAGATTCAACCCGGCGAGACCGTTGCACTAGTAGGACCTAGTGGAGCTGGCAAGACCACTCTAGCAGGTCTCCTTAACCGTCTAATTGACCCGACCAAAGGACAAATTCTTTTGGATGGAACAGATATAAGAAATTTTTCCCTTTTTGAACTACGGGAAGCGATTGCATCAGTTCCCCAGAAACCATTTCTTTTCGATGACACCATCAAAGAAAATATACAACTTGGACAATCTATTCACACAACTGCTTCCATAGAAGACGCATTGAAAAATGCAAATGCCTGGGATTTCGTAAATTCAATGCCACTGAATACTTCTCAACGGATTGGAGAAAAAGGTAGCAGAATATCAGGTGGTCAGTTACAGAGACTAGCTCTAGCTAGGGCCTTCTATCGAAACTCCCCCATTCTTTTATTAGACGAAGCAACTTCGGCTTTGGATACGGAAAATGAGGGAAAAATTCACCAATCCATGGAAAAACTTACTGAGGGAAAAACGACCATAATGATTGCCCATCGATTTAGCTCCATTCGTTTGGCCAGTCGAATAATTGTGATGGATCAAGGAAGGATTATCTCAGATGGTACCCATGATGACCTTTACACGACCTGCCCCATCTATCGCACCTTGTATGACAATCAATCCGAATAATCAGAAATGATTCGGTTACGAATTTCTTTTGGGTAAAGCTCCAAACAAAAGAGTAATAATTTGCATACCATCACTGGGTGCTCCCTGGGGAAACGATTGGGTTGGTTTTAAATAGGTGGGAATTACTGAGCGCAAGAAAGCCAAAAAATTTCCGCAAAACCAACTGACAAGCAATAGTTCAGCCCAACTTGGTAGGTTGCGTGCAAACAACAAGTCACCTGCTTGCAAAGTTAGAAAAAAGGTAACCAAGGGTCCACCGAGCAAAATAATTAATTGAGAACCTTTTTTTTGCTCTTCAAATTGTGTATAGCCCACCCGAGTATTTTTAAAACTAATTTCAAAACTGAAACGTTCTCCTAAATTGTAAGGACGACGGAAAAAGATTCCTTTTCCCTCCCCTACCCTAATCTTGACTTTTCCTCGCGTTAGAAATAAAGCAGGCAACCCATGTCCAAGTTCATGTAATGTGGACACAAAAGGTTGAAACATCCAAATATTCCACAAAGCAATAAGGATAAAGGGTATTCCCTCAAAACTGAAATAGTCTATAGATGCATATGAAATCATACTATTATGATAGAAAAGGATTGATGGAGATTAAGCCTTGATGCAAGAATTTGTATTTTGAAAGCTTTTTCATGTTACAATTTCTCAAGAAGGTATTCTCTGGGCAAAAACTTGAGGTCCGTGTACCTCATGCCCGCGGGTTGCCCATTACTGATATGAATCAATATGGAGAAGCAGCCGAGTCCCGCCAATGGATTGGAGTCGACCTGGATGGCACTCTTGCAGAGGCCGATGCCTGGCAGGGTTTTGAGCACATTGGTAAACCAGTTCCCAATATGGTCAAAAGGGTTAAAATTTGGTTAGAGATGGGATATCGAGTAAAAATCGTTACTGCCCGTGCGGAGCAACCGGAATTAGCAATACCTCCTATTCTTGATTGGTTAGAAAAGCATGACCTTCCCAGGATGGAAGTTACCAATGCAAAAGATATGGATATGATTGAACTTTGGGATGACCGCTGTGTACAGGTTGTCCCAAATACGGGTAATCCGATCGGTCCGAATCCTGACCCTTACCGTAGCAGGTAAGATCGTTTAGCCTGCAGACCTAGATTGGTTATGAATTGGTGGGGGAAAATTGTTGGAACAGGAGTTGGCTTGCTTGCCGGTCCATTAGGTGCATTGGTTGGGGGATACCTTGGACACCAGTTTGACGATTCCAAAGGTAACCAGAATAATGAGAAAAAAGCTAAGCTTTTGTACTACGCGTATTTCTTTTCTTCTGCTGCAAAAATTGCCAAAGCAGACGGAGCAGTTTCTCATAAAGAAATCGAGATCGTTGAGTCCATTATCAAAAGAATGGGTCTGTCACCAACTCTAGAAAAATTTGCGAAGGAAATTTTCCGTAAAAGCAAAGTCAATAACAAGCCTATCAGTCAGGATTTAAAGGACTGTGCAGAACTGGTAAAATATAACCAATCAATTGCTCATTCTTTCATGGGAGGATTATTTGAAATTGCAACCTGTGAAAACAAAAGCCCAAACAATATCCAGCTACAATGCTTATTATCCGGACAAGATTATTTCAGAATGCCCAAAGGCACGATCAAATCTTGGTATGCCGGTGGATATGCAGTGCTAGGCAAACAAGACCTTAGTTCATCCTACAAAATCTTGGGTGTATCCGCTGAAGCCAACTTTTCAGAAATTAAACAAGCTTACAGAGCAAAAATCAGGGCACTGCATCCAGATAAACTCGAAAGTAAACAGTTGCCAGATGAATTAATTGTTTTTGCGAAAGAACAGGTAATTCGATTAAACCAAGCTTTCGATAAGGTTAAAAAAGTTAACCTTAAGTAAAAATTTTTCCATCTAGCATACGAAATTCCTGATCCGACTGCTGAGCTAGGTTCTCATTGTGGGTAACGAGAACAACGGCAATGTTTAACTTTTGAGCCATCAGTAAAAGTAATTCAAAAACGGCTTGGGAATTTTGAGTGTCTAAATTACCGGTAGGTTCATCTGCCAGTAGATAATTCGGAGAATTTACTAAAGATCGAGCTATTGCAACCCGTTGCTGCTCCCCACCCGACAATTTGTAAGCAGGTCGATGCACTTTGTTTTTTAAGCCAAGATCATCCAATAACTCTGATGATATTTGATTGGCGATGGTACGATCCGTACCGTTTTTTAATAAAGGAAGTCTAACATTTTCGAGAGCAGTTAATTCTTTGATAAGAAAGTGAAACTGAAAAACAAAACCAATTAATTGGTTGCGGGCTATGGTTCGCTTACGGTCAGATAGGTTTTGTACTTCCATATTATCCATTAAGATCTTACCACTTCCTGGTCGCTCCAATAGCCCCATTAAATAAAGCAGAGTACTCTTGCCACAGCCAGATGGACCAGCAATCGATGTAATCTCTCCTCTTTGAGCTTCCAGAGTTACGCCTTTTAAAATATCGACTACTGAGGAACTATGCTCAGAAAAAGAAAAATATAGATCTTCGACTTTTAGGGAACCAGAATGAGAAGAGTTTTCGTTCACCTGATTCATTATATGGTCTCCCTAATAATTTTGGCAGGTTCAATACGGGACGCCCGACGGGCAGGAATCCATGTTGCCACAGATACAAAAATAAGAGCAATACAAGAGGCTAAAAGATAGTGACTAAGATCCCAATTAACCACAAAGCTATCCGTAGAGAAAATACCTCGGATCCTGAGCGGAATTATGGAAATCAAATAAGTACCCAACCCAGCAAAGAATGAACCGAGCAGAATCCCTGCAAACAGAATGATCGCCCCCTGCCAAAGAAAGATCGCAGATACATCGGTTTGCGAAAATCCTATCGATCGTAAAATTGCAATGTCTCTTGTTTTTTCGATTACTGAAATCGCAAAAACATTAAATATTCCTAACCCCGATAATAACAGAATACAAGAAACTGTAATTCCTGAAGAGACCCGAAGTGCTTTAAATACATCTAGCCATACCTTTTCCCGTTCTTGCCAACTTACTGCCCTGTGATTGAGAACATTCTGTAATTGTTGCGATAGTTCTGGTGCCAACTCAGGTTTGTTCAAGGCTACTTGAAAAATAGAACCACCTGCAGAATGGCCCAAAAAAGAACGGGCATTACCCATATGCAGATATATTCGATTTTTATCGATTTGACTTACCCCGGTTTCAAATACTCCGCACACCCGGAGATGAATTGTGCCAGTCCCCCCCTGTAACATTATGCGGTCACCAACCTTGATATTTAACCGGCTAAAGATTCTTGATCCCAATAATGCCCCCATTTGATCAGATGCAAACTGATCTATTGTCCCTTGGATTATTTGTCCATTTAGATCGGAAGCCTGTAGATGATCAACCCACCTAATACCATTTATTTGAACAGTTTTTTTTCGAGAACCGGTATGCAATATCCCAGTACCTTCAATAATTTCGGACACACCGGAAATTTCGGGATAATCCATCAAGGCAACCCGGACTAAATCAGGCTGGTGCACCCCTTCCTGATAAAGAGCATCTTCCCGGGAATGAAAAATAAATTTCACTTTACCATCTTTACCTGATTTTTGCACGGTGCCCAAAGGATCTTGGAATTGGTCTGATATTCGAATGGCTCCATTTGTTCCTAAAATAGTACGGATAAAAAACTGCTCGAAGCCAGAAGTTTGGGCTTGGGTTATCACAAAAAAAGAAACACCAAAAACAATTCCCAGCAAGGACAGGATCATCGGTCTTTTTCGGGCGATGACGAAACGCCAGGCTATTTCTAAGCAAAGCATTAAAATATAAAAAAACCTATTTTTGAAAGCCTACAACGGTAGAGTTTATTCGATCACCATCATTCAAAATATGGGGAGTCTCGACCACTACCTTATCTCCATGGTTAAGACCTTCGATAACTTCAATGGTGAGTAAATTTCGAGCACCCGTCACAACTTTTCGAAATTGAGCAACTCCATCTTTCTCAATTACAACAAAATCCCCAACCAAGGCCTTAGTAGGAATAAGTAAAGTGCTGTCTTTTTTGAACTTTATAATTTCTGCACGACCCGAACTGCCAATTGGAATAGAATCAACATGTTCGACTAAACTCAGGTATAATTTACGAAGGCCTGAACTTGTTTCAACGGAAGCAGAAAGTGCAGAAACATTCGCATCAAATACTTTATCACCCTGGGAAAAAAACCTCACTCCAGCACCGAGCCCAACCTCAACCCCTTCAAATTCTTCTTCATTGAGAGAAACTTCAATAATTCGTTCCTTCGTGTGTACTTTTCCTACCACATTACCTGCAAAGACTTGGTTTCCAGGTGCAACAAAACAAGAAGAAAATTCCCCTGATATCGGACTATTGACTGAACGTTTTTTAATTTCCGCGTCTAGGTTTGCCATTGATAGTTCAAAGTTTTCCAGGAAATGAGTATTTGCCAACTTTTCCAACTTCACCTGAGTTCTCAAGCGCTCCACCTCATTATCAATGAGATCAAAAGTATGAGAGGAAACTTTTTCGATGTTAGCTAGCTCCCTCATCGAAAGGAGTTCTTTTTCTTTTACACTCAATAGAATTTCAGTAGGTGAACCCAACTCTTTTCGCTCGTTGAATTGTTCCCTATCGAGCATGAGACGATCCATACGCAGATCCAAATCATCCTGTACTAATTGGATAAGGGTTTGATTTTGTTCAACCACCAAAGATTGGCCGAGCGGTAAAAGAGCAACCCACTCAACACGTGCATTTGCTTGAGCGATTAAATCAAAAGTTGCGGCTGCGTGCACTTTGACATTTCCAGTAACAGAATCACGGATTGGCCCATATTCTGCCCGAGAAACCATTACCGATGGACTGGACTGTCGAATTATAAAAAAGACCGTAGCGACTGCTATTAAAAAAAGAAGTAAAACGGGGATTACAAAGTTATTTTTCATTATTATAGTCGATCGGCAAATAAAACCTAAAGATTAGCTACGATTTGCTCATATTGGTCCAACAGCATCATATATTTGCAAGCTGCTTCCAAGTTTCTGATCTTAGCATGATCAAGTGCAACAACTGAAGCGAAGTGTTCCAAGGGAGATATCCGATCTAAAGATAATTCAAGATTACTTTTCTCGAGTCTGCTCTGGGCAACCGAAGTTAACTTACGTCCGAGAGCAATTCTTTCTTTTAAAGAATCAAGCTCGTCAGACATTACTTTAAGATTCTTTCTCTTTTCATCAGACTTGGTTTTGATTAAATGCTCAAACTTTGACTTTCTCGCAATTGCGGCTCTCTTCTGCGCCTTACTTTTATGGGAATCCCAAATCGCCCAACTAGCTTCAAGTCCGATAAGAAAATTATTTCTGTCTACATTTTTGCCACTTTCTGCTGTATCTATTTGGTCCTGAAAATAGGCACCAGTTAAGTTAATTTTAGGCTTCAGTTCAGAGTCTGCTATGATAATTCTCTGGTCTTCAATAGAAACTTGAGTTTTGAAATGTTCAATCTCATCTGAGTTCAGAGAACCAACCATGACAGGAAAGCTGCTATTTGGATTTTCTTTTAAACAAAAACTCCAAAAATCCTCTGGTATTGTTAGGTCCAATTCTTCGGAATAGCCAGAAAGAGAAATAAATTGAGTATATTTATGTTGCAGGGAAACCTTAATATCAGATTTTGAAATTTGACGATTTAAAGTCTCGGCCCTCGCTTCCTCCAAAGATAATTCTGTTCCCAATCCAACTTTAATTTTTTCTTCAGCAGATTGAACACTCTGCTTTGCAAGATTGATCTGTTCGTTAGCTAATTGTAAGCGATAATTAAGAACGATTAGTTCGAGAAAAACAGATCTTAATTCTCCTCTCAATCTCCTTGTCCGAAAACGAAGGTTTTGTTGAGACAAGTCATTATTTAATCTACCAATTTCTTCTTGTGCTTGCAATGCACCCCAGTGAAAAAGAGG
>OMJS01000186.1 GCA_900299365.1 Opitutales bacterium | reverse complement strand
CCACTTTTGGGAGAAGGAATAAATTTTGAAAAAGAAATCCTGCCCATTTTGCAGGACCGCTGTATCGAGTGTCATAAGGCCCCTTATGAAAAAAATGGTCGGCTCTACAAACCAAAGGCGGGATTGCGTATGGATGGATTGGCTCATTTGATGTTCGGATCGGATGACGGTCCCGTCCTTGTGCCTAATCATCCGAGTAAGAGTCCCCTTTATGCCCGGGTTGTGTTACCTTTAGATGATGATGATCATATGCCCCCAAAGGGCGATCCGCTCACTCCATTACAACGTGATCTTATCCGTCAATGGATTGGGCAGGGTGCAGATTTTGGATCTTGGGTTGGGGCGACCGATGGTGTGGAGAAACTAATTAGGGATGATCCCTCAAAATTAGCAAAAATTCCGGAGTTTGTTTCTTTTTTCCAGAAGCTCGGGCAGGGTATAAAGCCGGCAAATTCCCAGCTCATTCAAAACATTCGTAAAGCCACTGGTTTATTGATTCGTCCAATAGGGAAGGACAGTCCCTTGCTGGAGGTACGGGTGGTTACTCAGCATGCTCTGGTTAATGACGAGGTAATAAAAAAACTACTTCCTCTGGCCAAGTGGGTGGTCAGGCTGGATATTCGGGACACTGCGGTTACCAACCAGGCAAGTGGTACTCTTTCCCAGTTTTCTTCCTTGGTGGAATTGAACTTGCGGGGTTGTCAAATCGGGGATTCGGGAGTTGCTCAACTTGATGGATTAAAGAATTTACAGAGCCTCAACCTGGGAAAGACCGAAGTTAGCAAAGCAGGGGTGGCAAAATTGCTTAAGCTTCCCGCATTGACCACGCTTAATCTTTGGCAGTCCAAAGCGGGGACAACTCCTGCCCAGTTCGGCCAGGTTCGTACGGGTCTGCGAATTATTAATTAGTAAACTTTTTCGAATCGCCCATGCCCGGATTGCGGGCTAGTAATTTGAGGTACGATGAACAAGGAAATTCCCAGTATCCAAAAGGCTCTGCATTACCAAGAATATGGTGACCCAATGGAGGTGCTCACCCTTATTGAATTGCCTGTGCCTGAGCCTGGACCCGGTGAAGTGTTGATCGAAATGCAGGCCAGCCCGATCCATCCGTCCGATATTGGATTGATCATGGGTTCCTATGGGCGTCCCCGCAATCCCCCTGCGATTGCCGGACGGGAGGGAGTGGGCACGGTGGTGAAGTGTGGGCAAGGGGTCGATGTAAAAGTGATGGGCCGCCCGGTTGCCCTTCCCGATGATGGTGGGGCATGGCAGGAATACCAACTGACCAAGGCCGAGGATTTAATTCTGTTCCCCGCTCTGGTGCCCTTCGAACAGTTGGCGGTTTCTGTGCTCAATCCGATGACTGCCTGGCGCTTGCTCAATGACTTTGAATATTTACATGCGGGCGATGTGATCATTCAAAATGCGGGAAATTCTGCTGTGGGACAGTCGGTCATTCAATTTGCCAAAAAGATGGGTCTTCAGTGCATCAGTTTGGTTCGTAATTTGGATAGCGTGGAATCTTTGAAAGCACTCGGTTCAACCGAGGTCTGGCTGGATGATGATGAGGTGGCTGACCGGGTAAAAGTGTTCACCGAGGGAAAGAGGTGCAAACTTGCCTTCAATTCCGTGGGCGGGCGGAGTGCGCTGAGGCTTGCCCGTAGTTTGTGCTCTGGGGGAGTGCACGTTACCTTTGGGGCGATGGATGGATCGGCGGTACGTTTTCCCACCCGCAATTTGATCTTTGATGATGTTCGTATGGTTGGTTTCTGGCTGGACCGCTGGCGGAGAAAACAAAGCCCGGCTGGTTTGCGCAATGCTTTGGAACAGGTCCTCCAACCCCTCGCGATGACTGAGCTTAAGCATTCTATCGATCAGTTATTTAATCTATCTGAATTTAAGGATGCTTTTGCCCGTAATGCCCAAACACGTATGGGCAAAGTCCTGCTTGCCCGAGATAAGAAATTTTTAGGTTCCTTGAGGTAGTCTAATCAATCAGGCGGCGGCGTAACCCAGTCAGGGAGAAATGTTTGCCTGGACACACCGTGTGCTTGGGATGAAAGATGGTATGGGTGGTAACATCATTAACCTGCAGGTTGCATCGCTTCATCAAATATTCGCACAATCCTTCGAGGGCGGATAATTGTTTTGAGGTTGGGGGGCGCACTTCGAAGTTACCTATAAGGCAAATACCAATACTTGTCTGGTTGGCTGAGTGTTTTTTGACATGACCACCATCCAACTGGCCTTTCCAGCGGTTGCTCAGATAGATCTCGCCGTCCCGTGCTTTGCGTGAACCATTGGAAATAACAAAATGATAGGCCAGTCCGTTTTTCATTCCCCGGGCGAGATGGACCTTGTGCATATTGACCGCATCATCTATGGGAGTGGCGGAATGGTGGATGATGATACGATCCCATTTGCCGGGAGTTGGGCGGATGGAATTTAGCCTAGAAAGCGTAGTGGAATCGAGCAAATTGGGAGTAGCGAAACGTTTAGAACCGGATAGAGGAATAGTTAATTTTTGCCCGACGCGGATAAGATCGGGCCGGCTGATTTTATTGATCAGGGCGAGATCATTGGAAGAAACACCAAAGCGTTTGGCAATAAGGCCAAGACTATCTCCTTTACGGACCACATAACTGACTTCCCTTAAATTTCCGGCGGGGATTTTTAATTTCTTTCCTACAAAGAGAAGGTTGGGGTTGGAGATTCCGTTGTAAGCCTGAAGAGCGGATACTGAAACCCCATATCGCTGGGCAATCCCTCCAAGAGTCTCATTCTTTTTGACCACATGGACAGTGGATGCCCATAAAAAGGGGGCAATTATACCCGAAAAAAATAAAGTAACGAAAAAAATCCTCATCTCCCCACGAAACACTAGAGTTAAAATAATGTACTTCTTGGCAACTACGAATTAAGGAGGGGAACAAAATTTGCTCATCTTCCGCTTTGCCCACTTTGGCAAAACCATGTAGAGAAGATTTTTCAAAATGAAGATAAAAACCAAGGCTTGGCTCGCATCCCAGGGATTACTGGTTCTGACCGCAGTGCTCATACAGTTGACCTTTTACCGGGAAATTAAACTGGGACCATTGCTGGGAATGATCAAGCGCCCGTATTGGGAAATTATCACAGATCGTCCACCCGATATCCCGGATTTCATCAGGGAAAAAGGATTACCCCCACACATGTGGGATGCCAGATTGCCTCTCTCGGAGGACGAAATTCGAAAAGCCAATCTGGCCGGGCATAGACGGGCACACCGCCGGGAAGAAGGATTACGTACAGCCTATTATGGAGGTTGGTTGGTTAATGGTATGTACTTTGTTATCTTCCACGCCCTTTGCTGGTACATCCCCAGACAGGTAAAACCAAGGAGGGCTGATCATAATAATCATTAAGATTGCTAACTTTTTGGTGCTTGTTTTATAAATGCCTCGCCTGTGAAAAATTTTGCCTGGATAGCTATTGTAAGCCTTTTGTTTTTCTCTTACTCGGGATTTGCTCAATCCCCCAGTGCATTGGATGCACGAAAGGTGCAGGATTATTTCCAAGATGTGGAAAGTAAGAGTTACTACCAGCAGGAACGTATCCGCTCGATGAAAGGAGAGATGAATGAATATTCGGAACGTCTCCACGGATTACAGGAAAGGTTTCATAAAATCTTTTACGGTAAATCAAGCGACAGGTTGCACCAGTCCCCCTTCGGCGACCGGGAAAAAATTTCCTATCCCAAAAGAACTTACAGGAAACCTATGCCCATGCCCGAAGTGGAATCCATCGTCCGTAAGCCCGAAAAATATTCTCAACCAAAAAATGAATCGAGCAAACTAGCATTTACGGTGGATGAGTCAGGCCCTTCCAACATCGATATCGGTGTTGGTCGTTCTGATTCCTCTGCGGCTGAAAAACTATTTTCCCAAACCGATATTGATGAAACTATTTCACCGCAGTTCGGATCCAATTGGGCACCAGCAGAAGTTGAAAGACCAAATAGTTCTGGAAAAGGTGTATATTTGATCATCAAACCTGGTTTGCAATTCCCATATAAAGATCAAACCACGCACAATGGACCCAATAAAACCAAGCATAGAAAATATAAACCGGGTTTTGGGGTAACCTTGTCCGGTGGATATCGTTATAAAGGTTTTAACTTTGGGGCTGGGGTTTTGTACCGCAAGAACGAGCATGATTCAGGAAGTTATGAAGAAATGTCTAGCCCACCTGAACCGTTTGCTAATGGGAGTGAATCGAAGTCAATTGCCGGATTTGTGGAAGTTGGTTACACACATCCTTTTAATTCATGGTTTGGGTTATATAGTTCGTTGGGCTTAGGTTATGGGGTATCGGTGGTCGAAGATTTTGCCCCATCACTGTCCAACAGCCAAAACCGTAAACGTATAGATCCTTTCTTCTTTGCATCCGGTGGTATTGGTGCCGTTTTTACCCCCACTGATTTTCTGGCAATTAGTCTTGGATACCGCTATCTGCACGAGAGTGAGGTTCCAGCACATGCCTTAGAACTAGGACTTGTAGGAAAATTCTAAAATAATGAGCCTTCCTCTTGGGAGGGAGAGAGACAGCCCTCACCATCAGTCATTAAGATTAAAAACCCTCCTTTCTCCGCTTGGTTTATTTTATCGTTTATGGACCCTTACTATGCGGATGTCCTACCGCGAGGAAGATGGCCGGGAGGAAACTAAGAATTTAACTGAACCAGTCACCATCGTACTTTGGCATAACAGGTTGTTTCTCGCTGGAGAGTGGCACCAGCGCTTTCGCAAAAATAAAAGCTGCTATGGATTGATCAGTGGAAGCAGAGATGGTGCGTGGTTAGAAACCTTTTACGGATGGGCTGGAATCCGAGCAATCCGAGGGTCCAGAAATCGCAGGGGCTCACAGGCTACTCGTGAATTAATTCGTCTGGTCAAGGGCGGGGACGATGTCGGTGTTACCCCGGATGGTTCAAGGGGGCCTAAATATCAGGCCAAGTCCGGAGCATTGCTCATTGCTCGGGCCAGTCGATCGCCCGTTATCTTACTTTCCTTTTCCTACAGTTGGGCAATTCGCTTAAAATCCTGGGATCAATTTGTGATTCCTCTTCCTTTCTCCAAAATTCGGGTCCGGACAATTCTCTTGCCCCATGCTGAGCTATTTAAGGACCGGGATCTTGAACAGGCGACCAAACGGGTAGAGCAAGTATTAATTAGCATTACAGATGACTGAGGTGAAAGATTCTTTGCTTGAAGTTACTGGCTTAAGTAAAAAATTTGGCTCCTCCACCGCAGTCAAAAATCTCTCATTTTCTTTAGCTAGGGGCAGTATTGTCGGTCTTCTTGGCGGGAATGGAGCAGGCAAGACTACCACCTTGTCCATGTTGCTTGGTTTACTGGAACCAAGCTCAGGTTCGATCCGTTTATTTGGGCATGATTTTATCAAGGATAGGCATGCAGTTTTAAACCGGATTAATTTTTGTTCTCCTTATGTCGATCTTCCCCAGCGATTAACGGTCAGGGAAAATTTACGGGTGTTCGCAAGACTGTATGGAGTGAATCAAGCAGGCCAGGTGATACAGGGGCTCGCTGAAGATTTTCGATTGCTCGATTTGATGGACCAGCCAATACGCAGGCTTTCATCTGGGCAAAAAACCCGGGTTTCACTGGCCAAAGCATTGATAAATCAGCCGGAATTTTTATTGCTCGATGAACCTACGGCCAGTCTTTCTCCAGATGTTTCTCAGTGGATTCGCCAAAGATTGGCAGAATATCGCGACCAGACCGGTGCAACCATTCTTTTTGCCAGTCATGATATGAGAGAAGTTGAATTACTTTGTGATCACATTGTGATGATGAGTAATGGTCAGTTGATCGAGGAGGGGAGTCCACAAGACTTAAAAACCAGGCATGGAAAAAATTCGTTGGAAGAAGTATTCTTGGAACTAAGTGAACAGGAGACAAAGGCATGAAATCCTCCACGATTTCCAGAATTTCTGCTCTTTTACTGCGGTATTTTTTCCTGCTTCGATCATCCTGGCCTAGAGTGCTGGAGATTGCATACTGGCCCACCGTACAGATGATTATCTGGGGATTTACCTCGGTTCATTTTTCCAACTCGAGCCCTGAACTTACCGCTGGAGGTATTCTAATCTCTGCTGTTCTGATCTGGGATTCCCTTTTCCGTTCTCACATTAGTTACACCCTCTCTTTTTTGGAGGAAATGTGGTCGCGCAACCTCGCCAATTTATTCGTAAGTCCATTGAGACCATGGGAACTTATTATTTCGCTAGCTACAGTCAGTATGATCCGTACCTTGATCGGGATGCTGCCCGCCGCCCTGCTCGCAATTCCGTTCTTTGGAGTATCGGTGTTCGAGCTTGGACTTCCCTTGCTTGGATTCTTTTTAAACCTCGTCTTTACTGGTTGGGCAATTTCGCAGGCAGTCACCGGGATTCTTTTGCGTTATGGATTGGGGGCAGAGAGCCTGACCTGGATGCTTCCCTTTCTACTCGCTCCCTTTTCCTGCATCTATTATCCCCTGGAAACCCTTCCTGGATGGATGCAGACCATTGCCCAGTATCTCTCAACCACCTATGTTTTCGAAGGTATGCGGGCCCTTATTCTGCGGGGTGAATGGCTGCCTGGTCTTTTGAGCAAAGCCTTCTTGCTCAATGGGGTATATTTTGCAATAGGGCTGAGTGTATTTTGCATTTCCCTGCGCTCGGCGAGGAGACGCGGACTGCTATTACAGTCTGGCGAATAAATGTGAGGTCGTACGGTTGGTTCCAAAAAAAGTTGGAATTTACTCGCGTTCAACGGTTCGAACCGCATGGGTAATGAATAAAATGAAAAATCGATATGTTGTGATCATGGCGGGTGGCCGGGGCGAGAGGTTTTGGCCACAAAGCCGTTTAAAAAAACCTAAGCATTTGCTCCCCATTGTCGGAGATTTACCCATGCTTGCCCAGACAGTTGAACGATTAAAAGAACTGGTTTCTCCGGAACAGGTATTTGTTATTACGAATGCCGAACAGCGGGATGCGGTACTTGAAAGTTGCCCCGCGTTGTTGCCCGAGCGGGTTATTGGTGAACCGCAGGGACGGGATACAGCAGCTGCAGTAGGGTTGGCCGCTCTGTTGGTCGATAAGGTAGATCCGGGAGCTGCATTTGCCCTCTTACCTGCAGATCATGTAATCGAGGATGATGCAGGGTTTTGCAAAGTTTTGGCGGGTGCATTTGAAGCAGCCGAGAAAAGCGAGGTTCTGGTAACCATTGGCATACGACCAGATTTTCCCTCTACAGGTTATGGTTATTTAAAGCAGGGGTCCCAGGAAGAGAGTACTGGCAACTTACCTGTTTATAAGGTGGAACGGTTCGTAGAGAAACCAAATCTGGAAAATGCAGAGAAATATCTGCAGGAGGGTGGATATTTTTGGAATGCGGGAATGTTTGTCTGGCGGCCGGATGTCATCTTAGGAGCTATCCAGAAACATGCCCCGGAATTGAGTACGGGACTTAATAATTTGGCAGATTCCTGGCAACAATCAGGCTCCATCGAAGAGGCGATGGCCAATGTCTATCCAGAGCTCAAAAAAATATCGATCGATTTTGCGGTTATGGAAAAAGCCCAAGAAGTAGTCATGCTGGAATCCGCTTTTGATTGGGATGATGTGGGGGAGTGGCCAGCGATTGCCCGCCATTATTCTGCAGATGAAAAAGGGAATGTTTTCAAAGGTGCCGGGGTTGCTCTCGATGCCACCGGCAACCTGACCTATGCAGAGCCGGGGCATACGATTTCCCTCCTTGGAGTAAAGGACTTAATTGTGGTCCAGTCAGGCGATGCCACCCTGGTTTGCCACAAGGATTGTGCTCAACAGGTCAAAGAACTGGCCCAGCAAGTTTGTCTGGAGAATCCGGAACTTTCCTAGCAGGTTTTTCCCAAACTCTCATGCCCAACTATCTGGGGATCGATTATGGTACTAAACGCATTGGTCTGGCTTGGGCGGATGATTTGTTAATTGCTTTGCCCGCCGGGGCGATTCCGGGTGTGGATTGTCAGGGTTGCTGGGAGGCTTTGACTAAAGAAATTACCACCCGTTCGATCACCGAATTGGTGGTGGGGTATCCGGTACACATGGATGGTAAAGTGGGCAAGCGGGCACAAGAGGTGGATGATTTTATTGAGCAACTCAAATCCCGTTTTAATTTGCCGGTTCACCGGGTAGATGAACGACTGACCAGCAGTGCGGCTAGAGAAACAGTGGGAGGAAAAAGTACCTCTAAGGGAGTGGACAAATCGGGCCGGATCGATTCCACCGCCGCCTCTCTTATTCTTCGCGACTTTTTGAACGGGTGAATAGAAGAGAAAATTTGCAAAGATGGCGGTGCCTGTGTGCCTATGATGGTACCGAATTTAACGGTTGGCAAAAACAGACAAACCGGGAATCGGTACAGGATAAAATCGAGCAATCGCTAGCCCAAATTTTGGGAGACCCAGTTCGGACAATTGGGGCAGGCCGAACCGATGCGGGGGTACATGCAAGCGGTCAGGTTTTTCACTTTGATGCACAGTGGAATCATTCTGCCCATGCTTTATTGCAAGCCTTACGGGTCTCCCTGCCCGTGGGAATAAGTCCGCGAAAAGTGGAGCAGGT
>OMJS01000185.1 GCA_900299365.1 Opitutales bacterium | reverse complement strand
CTGGATTCCATTCTTCATCAAGGAGGCTGAAATCTTCAATTCGTTCAAAATTCTTAAATGTCGTACTAAACTGTTGTACCTCTTTTTTGAAAAGTTCTCGGACTTCAGAAAGTTGGAGTAACTCCGGGTTACTTCCGGAAAGTCCTTTTTCATCGGCAAACTGCCTGACTTTTTCCATATCCGCAACAATCAGAGCGACATTGTGTTCCTGATTCAGTCCATAGATCATCGCCTGAGTGATATAGGGACTGAGTTTGAGTTCTTCCTCCAGAGGAGCGGGTGCGACAAACTTACCGTTTTCAAGTTTATACTGTTCCTTGATCCGCCCAGTGATGTAAAGATACCCGTCTTCATCTAAATGTCCGAGGTCTCCAGTGCGAAGACCACGGGATTCCGTCAGCGTGCTGCTCGTTTGTTCCGGGAGATTGTGGTACCCCTTCATGATATTTTCGCCATAGGCAACCACTTCTCCGTCTTCTTCTTTAGAACCTTCGACGGAAGAATCGATTTCGATTCGAATTCCCGGTAATGGTTTTCCAACAGATCCAAATTTTCGTTTTCCTGGAAGGTTCATGGTTAGGGCAGCTGAATTTTCACTTAAGCCATAACCTTCGTAAACACCAATTCCTATATCATTGACAAATTCTGCTACTTCAGCACTTAAGGCACTTGCTCCACTGACTGCTAATCGCAATCTTCCCCCAAATCGATCCAGAATTTTTTTAAAAATGATCTTTCTTGCTAAAGTAAGAGCGAGATTTTCCATGAAACTCAGAGTTTCCCCCTCCCTTTCTCTTTTGGCATGCTTCAATCCGGCCCTGAACAAATTTTGAATGATTTGAGGTTTTTCGCTGATCTGTCCATTGAGGCGGTCAAAGATTCTGTTGTAGACCCGGGGAACAGCAAAAAAGACGGTTGGCTTGACCAAAGACATATCACTGACAATCTCATTTACATCTGCAACCAAACCTGTGGAATAACCCGATTGGATTAACAGATGAACTTCAGCCAACTGTCCAAAACTATGTGCCCATGGAAGAAATGAAAGTGTTTGATCGTTAGGGCTCAGTCGCAAAGACTGAATTCCAACCGCAATCATAAACAAAATATTGTGGTGCGTAAGCAAGACACCTTTAGGGTTTCCTGTGGTGCCTGAGGTATAGAGCATCCCCATTTCCGATTCAAAATCAGGTTTTGCCGAAGGAATGGGTTGTTGTTTCCCCTTTTCCAAAAGAGATTCATAAGTCAGGGTTTGATCATCACCGCTTCCTTCAAGCAGAACCACAGATTCCAACTTTTCTATTTTATTAGGGAAATCTTTAACGTGTTGAAAAATTTCTGAATCTGCAGCAAGTAAGATTTTGGAACCACTGTCCTGGCTGATATACTCCCAGTCTTTGGGGAGTTGTGTTTCGTACATTGGAACAAATTGAGCCTCAAGCCCGAATGTGGCATAACAGGCAACCGCCCACTGGACGGTGTTTTTGCTGATGATGGCGACTTTGTCATCCTTTCCGACGCCAAGGGTGGCAAGCCCTCCGCGGAACTGATCCACCTTTTCTGCAAATTCCGCATAGGTGATCCACTCAAAAGCACCTCCATTCTTGGTCCCGAAAATTGGATTCTGGGAAAACTTGCTACAGGCATCCTCCTGCATTTCAACAAGATTGTTGTAATTGATTTTCACATCAGACTGACTATTCATGGAATTCTCCCGGTTAGGGTCTTTTTGATAAATTTGCAGAGATTCTAAACAAATATAAAAAAACTCAGCAATTAAGCAATGCGGATTTCTTTTTAACGAATATTTGACTTGGCATTAAAATCCCTATAACTCGTTTTCTGATTGACGAGAGATATGGGTCACCAAGTTTTCTAATGTATTCTTTTCGGGAAGGTAGAAGAGAATCTATTTTAACGAGATCAACTGAAAGATCCGTAATCAGACTTTAATCGTTTTGCCGCATCTTTGGCAAAGTAGGTTAGGATCATATCTGCACCTGCCCTCCTGATTGAATGGAGCATTTCCATCATGGCCATATCCCGGTCAATCCATCCTTTTTCTGCTGCAGCAATGACCATGGCATATTCTCCGGAAACATTATAGGCCGCCACTGGAGCATCAAATTCGCTTCTCACTCTGGCAATAACATCCAGATAAGCCAATGCCGGTTTAACCATCACAACATCGGCACCTTCATCCAGATCCAAAGATACTTCCCTGAGGGCTTCACGTGAGTTGGCCGGGTCCATCTGGTAGGTCTTCTTATCCCCTTTTTTCGGGGCGGATTTGAGGGCTCCCCTGAAAGGTCCGTAGAAACATGAAGCATATTTGGCGGAATAGGCAAGAATGCCTACATGATGTAAACCCTGCTCATCAAGCGCATCCCTGATGGCTCCAACTCTGCCATCCATCATGTCCGAAGGGGCAATCCAGTCTGCCCCGGCTTCAGCATGAGAAAGCGCCATCTTACAAAGTACTCCAACGGTTTCATCATTAACAATCTCTCCGTCGATGACGAGACCGTCATGGCCATGGGTCGTATAGGGATCCAGTGCGACATCCGTTTGGACACATAAATCGGGGATCTTTTTTTTAATTTCTCGGATACACCTTTGAACTAAACCTGAAGAGTCATAGGATTTGGTCGCCAGTTCGTCTTTTTCTTCGGAATATCCAAAGAGGTTGACCGCTCCGATGCCCAGTTCATAAAGGACTTCGCATTCGCGAACAACTTCATCAACTGATAAACGGAATTGCCCCGGCATGGTATTGATTTCCTCCCTCACACGATTCCCTTCTGCAACGAAGATTGGATATATCAATTGTCTGGGAGCAAGTTCTGTCTCCCGAACCAGTCCTCGAATGGGGCCATTTCGTCGAAGTCTTCTAGGACGGAAAACTAAATCCATAATTTAAAGAAAAAAAGAAGAAAAAGACCTGCCTCAACTCAGACGGAGGGTAGGATGTCTGAGTCTTTGAGGCAGATTGATAATGAAAAAATAAGGTTAAAACTTAGGTTTTTTCAATAATGATTTTTGTTTTCCCAGATTTACGCATCCTTATTTCATCACCTGCTTTCCAGTCAAGGCTGCTGAAAAATTGTTGTGGAATAATAACTCTGAGAGCCTTACCCGCTTGTCCAGCAGAACGTACTTTGTCTGTATGAATTCTTTTCGGTTTAACCGCTTTTGCCGCACTGCTTTTTCTGGTGAATTTAGGCGGAGCTTCACCTAAAGAAGAAGCAGCAGCAAGTAGCCGGTTGGTGAATGTTTGTACGGACATGTTGAGTTCTCTTGCTACTCCACTTTTACTATTTGATGCTGCAAGATTTCTTACTTGTTTCATTAGTTCTGCATCACTCATTTTTGCCATGTGCATTTCCTTTGTTTAAAGTTGTAAAAAATATAAATTTGAATGGTCTTCGACTGAGACTTTATATAATTAAACAGAGTTTTTAAAATAGATCAAGTATTAAAATAGTTTTATTTTTTCGAGTTTAAATGACTTTTGCCGGTTTAGGCTGCATTCCGACATATTCATTTTGTATCTCACGAAAAACATTAATTTGATTCTGGTGAGGACTATAATAAATATTCACATTGCCTCGGTCTGTGTCTTCCCAAAAAGTTGGTCCCGAAAATTGGAGTCTTGCATATATGGTATTCATGGTTTTGTGAAATGTTTCCTTTCCCAGTAAATCATAATCCTGCATGGTATCCTTGGCAATTAACCTTGCCCATTCTTCCTCATTATTTTCCAGAAAAAAGAGAGCCATTCCAATATGGAGGAGTCGAATACCATGATTTTTACTGAAAAAATTAAATGCGAAACCACGGTCTATATTTTGTAGGTTGTCAAGTAAGAGAAACTGTTTCAACTGTTCAAAATAATGCTCTCTATCCCAATGCAGTTCATACAT
>OMJS01000184.1 GCA_900299365.1 Opitutales bacterium | reverse complement strand
CGGGCATGCTGTAAAAGATAGGGACTGCTCTCAAAGATTAAACGGTTGAATTCAGGACCTCCGTCCTCTGGAAGTTCAGAGATTTTTTCGGGGTCTGGTAGTTCGGTCTGCATCAAATGATTACTGATATCGCTTAATTTTGCTCCCAGAATATCTTCACTGGTACAGGAAACAATCGAGACAACCAATAATGCCCAAGAGAAACGAGCATAAGGCAACTGGGAATGAAAGCAGATCCGATGATAATAACTTTTATCAGGCAACGGAAATGAGTTGCTTAAGGGATTCCACCCGTTTTTCGATCAAAGAATTATCCGCAGATTCCAGACGGTCGCATCCAAATGCTTCCACTGTTAAACTGGCGGTGCAAGTTGCATAGAGCATAGCTTCCTTGATTGCAGAAAAGCCCGAACAGTTGCGGGATGCCAAACGACCAATCAAGGCCCCGGCAAAAGAATCTCCAGCTCCGGTAGGGTCGTGGAGTTGAGTGACAGGGTAGGCAGGTAGTGCGAACATTCCATTCTCATGAAAAAGAATTGCACCATGTTCACCTTTCTTGATGATCACACTGTCCGGGCCCATTTGACGAAGTTTATTTCCGGCAAGTATAATATTTGATTCTCCGGTCAATTCCTCTGCTTCAGAATCATTGATAACAAAAAGACTGACTCTTTGAATCAGGGAGAGGAGGGCTTCCCGTTCAGTTTCAATCCAGAGATCGATAGTGTCGGCAAGAACGAAGGGATTTCCCGACAATTGATCGAGCACATGGGATTGCAGGGCTGGATGGATATTACCAAGAAGAACAAAGTCCGAGTCGACATAGGACTGAGGTAGATCGGGGCGGAAGTTTTCAAAAACATTCAGACGAATATCTAGGGTGTCCCGACGGTTGAAATTTTCGTGGTATTTTCCTTTCCAGAAAAAAGTGGGTCCGGATTGGTCACGCTGTACCCCTTCCAAATCGATACCCCTAGCACGGAGTCTATCCATGTCCGATTCAGTAAAATCATTTCCAACTACGCCAACCATTCGGACCTGCGTGTAATAGCTAGCTGCAAAGGAGCAGTAAGATGCGGCTCCCCCAAGAATTCTTTCCTGTTCTGCTTGGGGTGTGATGACATTATCAAAAGCAACCGAGCCAACCACCAGAAGGGGAGAAGCGTCGGGAGAATCTGATGCGATTAAATTAGGCATAATGAAAAAGTTTAACTTTTGCTAAGAAGGAGGCAAGAGACAAGGGTGCGAGAATATATTGGATCTCTTTCTAAGAAGGCATTTTTACTTCGATGATTGGAAAGGTGCTAGCAAGGACAACTTGCTGATCAATCTCAATCAAAATGGAATAGTTACCAGGTTCTTCGAATTTTAACCGGTGGATGTCGTTAATCAGATTGATCCTGTGCTGAGGTCCAGGGGACTCAAACTCCCGGTTGATAATGGTTCTTGGATCCTCCTCTGCCATAGGTAAACCAATGGTCATCTTTAACTTGTGCTTACCGATGGTGAGGTCGGAAAAAGAAAGAAACCAGACCATGCGGGGATGAACGACCGGAAATTCCTTGGCCCGCAGGCTTGAAAATATACCGAGTAAGGTATGTTTACCGGTGGCTGGATCAACATAAACGCTATCACAGGTAATCCAGGCAAGAACTTGTGGTTTAGTAGACATAAGGAAAAGGAGGTGATTTATGAGCTCGTTATAGCGAGCCCACTTCGAATGAGTAGGGCATTGGAATCAGGGGAACGCCCCATAAAATCGTGAAACAATTCGTCTACCGGTCGGGAATTTCCTTTACTGAGAATACATTTCCGAAATGCATGACCCGTATCTGGGTTCATGATACCTTCCTTCTGAAAGCGGGTAAATGCATCTGCATCTAAAACCTCTGCCCATTTATATGAATAGTATGCGGATGCATAGCCCATAGGATCACCGAATAAATGACTGAAGCGCATTGCGATTGTGCGGGGTCTGGTATTACGCTTAGGAAAATATTCTTCTATTAATTTTTGTAAGGACTCTTCCATATCTTCGGGTGGATCTTTTGCCAGTGAGCGGTGCATTACCAGATCGAGTTTGGAAAAAGCAAGTTGTCTCATCATCGCATTTCCAGCCATAAAGTTTTTGGCCCTTATCATTTTAGTGAAAAGATCTTCCGGGATGGGGGCATCAGTTTCGTGATGTCTGGCAAACAAATCCAGACTCTCCCGCTCCCAGCACCAATTTTCCATAATTTGAGAAGGAAGCTCAACGAAGTCCCAAGGAACATTTACACCATTAAGACTTCGGTGCGGTACTTCTCCACAAAGATGGTGTAAAAGATGCCCGAACTCATGAAAAATAGTTTCCACTTCGTAGTGCGTGAGTAATGCCGGTTTGGTGGATGTTGGAGCGGTTAGATTGCCACAGATTAGACCAAGGTGTGGTGGGCGATAGCCTTTTTCATCGGGCTCTCCAGTCTTCAAGTGATTCATCCATGCACCCGCTCGTTTGCTCGATCGTGGATGCCAGTCTGCATAGAATGAACCAAGTAACTTATTGCTTGCTGAATCAAAAAGATCATAAAATCTGACATCCGGGTGCCAAACTTCTACCGGTTGTTCAGAAGAATGAATTTGTTGGCTAGTCTTGCCTTCAAAAACAGTGGATCGCTCAACAATTTTTAGCCCAAAAACTCTGGCAACCAAGTTAAACATACCATCGAGGACTGATTGAATAGGAAAATATGGCCGCAGGTCTTCATCATCAAAATCGTAGCGTTCTTTTTTGAGCTTTTCCGCCCAGTAACCAACTTCCCAAGGTTCAAGGAGGCAAACATCGCTTCCGTTTTTTTCTGCCTTAAATGTTTCAAGTTCCTTATTTTCTTCCGTAAAAAAAGGGAGTGTTTTTTGATGTAGATCGGAAATAAAATCATCTGCATTTTTACCGCATTTTGCCATTCTGCGAGATAGTGCAACTTCCGAAAAATCTGGTTTGCCAAGGAGTTCAGCCTTTTCCTGCCGTAAAATAAGAATTTTTGAGACGAGCTTTTTATTGTCGAATGGATCGGAGCAACCTAGTTCATCACTTGCACTCCAGATTTGTCGTCGCAATTCATCATCATCTAAATACTGAAGTGCTGGCATCAGCGAGGGGGCTTGTAGAGTGATTACCCAGGCTTTTTTCCCTTCCTCTTTCCCAAGTTTTTCGATGGCGGTTAAACGGGCCGCATCTTTAGCTGTTTCTGGGAGGCCTTTAAGCTTTGTTTCATCTCGGACCACAAGTTGCCAAGCGTTGGTCGCATCTAATACCTGTTCAGAAAACTTCTGAGTTATCTGAGCAAGATCGGAAGACAGTTTTTCCAAGCGCTCCTTTTTATGAGTTGGTAAATCCGCACCTTCATCACGAAAGTCAGCCAATGTTTCGTCGAGCAATCTTTTATCGATAGGATTGAGAGATTTAGCTTCCTTAGTTTTAGAGAAGCTAAGAACTGCATTCCAAAGTTTTGCGTCCAGAGAAATTTTGGCCCAAAAAGCAGATACTTTAGGAAGCATTTCATTGTGAGCACTCCTTAGCTCTTTCGAATTACAGACAGAATCCAAATGAGAAACCAATCCCCACGCATGATTGAGATCTAAAGTCGCATGCTCTATAGCTTTTATTGTATTTGAGAAGGTATGCTCTCCGGGTTCAAGGTTGCGGATGGTGGATAGATTTTGCTCTGATCGTTCCAATGCAATCGTAATTTCCGGCTTGATCCGATCAGGAGAAAGTTTTGACCAACTTGGATGATCATCGCGGTCTAAAAATGGATATTCTGACATAGTTTAAAATTGGCTAACTTAAAATTCTTACAACTGTAATAGATTAAATAACGAGCCGATCAAAGCAATCTAAAGCAACTCTCCTGACCCAGTCACCATTACATCTGCTTGAAGAAATGAAAAATACCCTATATTAAAAAAACTTAACCTTTATAAATTATGAAAGAACAAGTCTTTACTTTATCTGCTGCCCAAAGCCCTGCCGCTGATCGTGCGGCTTTTATAAGGCGCACTTATGCACACTTAGCAGTGGCATTGCTGGCCTTTACGGGATTGGAATATTATTTGGTTAATGCTCCCTTTGCCGCAAAATTGGCCATGAGTATGACCAGTGGGTTTAGTTGGCTAATCGTTTTAGGCCTTTTTATGGGTGTTGGATACATGGCTGATAAACTTGCCCGCTCAGAAAATTCAGAACAAATGCAGTACCTTGGGCTCGGTTTATTTGTCATTGCAGAGGCTATTGTCTTTCTACCTTTGTTATTTGTAGCAACCATGTTTGGAGGTTCCGGTCTAATCCCCACTGCGGGTCTGATGACACTTTTGCTGGTTGGTGGAATAACTGCCACTGTATTTATTACGCGCAAAGATTTTTCTTTCATGAGAGGCATTCTTTCGATCGGTGGTTTTGTTGCCCTTGGTTTTATTGTCTGCAGTATGATTTTCGGATTCTCACTCGGTTTAATTTTCGCATCGGTGATGGTTCTTTTTGCGGCGGGTTCTGTCCTTTACACTACATCCAATATTTTGCATCACTACTCCCCAAATCAGCATGTAGCTGCTTCCCTTGCTCTCTTCTCTTCCGTCGCCCTGCTATTTTTTTACATTCTCCAAGTTTTGATGAGTCTTACTGGGGGAGGGGACGATTGATCCCATTTTTCCTAAGATAACTCAGGATCAATAGTCAAATATTCGGGAAGGTAGAAATCGACGTACTTGACTGGATGCTCCTGTAATCGAAACGATTACATCAATCTCTTCCATGATCGAATCTAGGTAGCTACCTGGAGAAAGACCGAACTTAGAACGAGGTATAGAAACTACTCCGTCCAATCTTATAAGATCTCCACTCCTCCCCTCATACTTTCGACGTTCTCCCCTCAGATAGTTAATCGACATTGGAATGCTGATGTTTTGGGAGATTCCCTTAATGGTCAAGTCTCCGTGTGCTTCTGCACGAAGTTCTCTTCCATG
Organism: Opitutales bacterium; assembly: GCA_900299365.1. GTDB lineage: Bacteria > Verrucomicrobiota > Verrucomicrobiia > Opitutales > Seribacteraceae > Chordibacter. Next base: position 2,455 of record OMJS01000184.1, on the reverse strand, counting down.
CCAACTAAAATCACTTAATTTATTCAGTTGGAAAGTTATCGTCGGGTACTTTGTGGAATCCAACCAATCCGGTGCATGGGTTTGGTAAGCAACCTTTCCATATCCGAAACGTAGAGACCGTGCGGCCAAAACTAGGTTGCCTTTGGTTTGCTGTGGGTTTTCCGGAAAAAAACTCATTTTCCCATTCAATTTCCCAAAAGTTCCCCTGACCGTACCATTACCAAATCCAGTGGCCAAATTAACTTCTATCCGACAAAGCGAAGAAAGTGGTTTAAAATCAAATTCCATCGCAAAAAGACTCTTGGCATAGATTGCTACTCCAATCACGGAGCAAAAGAGTCTTCGCCATTTAATCATTCAGTTTTTTTAAGCTCAGATAAGACATAAGTCGAATGTGTAAATCAATCAACCTCGCTTGAATCGGTAATAAATTGTTTAGTTATTTGATTCTTGTTTGCTTGTTAATGATAATCGATTATCAATTATTAAAATGTATCAATTGATTAAATTTTTGGGGTTCAGTTTTTTGATCGGATCATTCTTGTTTGGTAATGCAGAGCTTGAGCCCATGGTGGTGGTTGAGAAGCGTACTCCTCAACCACTAAGTACAGTGTCTCCATGGGTCACCAGAGTATCGGCTGAGGATCTTAGAGAAAGACAGATATATAATTTATCTGATGCATTAAACACCGTACCAGGAATGACCGTTGTAAGATCTGGACAATTAGGTTCACAAACTTCTCTCTTTAGTAGGGGTGCCCAGAGCGATCATGTTAATTTTTTATATGAAGGAAGGAAATTAAATGGTGGTTTCTCAGGTACTTACAACCTTGGGCAATTTTCTTTAAATGGAGTCTCAAGTATTGAAGTGCTTCGAGGATCGTCATCAGTTCAATACGGCGCTGAAGGTATTGGCGGAGCAGTGATGTTACGAAGTGAACCCGAGAAGCCTCAATTGAACTGGCTAATGGAGGGCGGTTCGAATGATTCTTTTTTAAGCAAGATACATTATGGATTCAACGATTCAGGATGGATGGGGTCGGTTTCGACTTCTTTACTAACCACGGATAATGAACAACCAAATGCGAATTATCATAACAACTCTGGATCTTTTCATATATCTCATCAGGTTTCGCAAAACTTAGAAATAGACCTATTAGGTTTGGGGAATAAAAGTGACATTAATTATCCAGGAAATATCAAAAGTGCCGCATATCCCATCTTGGACCAATATCAAAATATTGAAGAAATTCTCATATCACCAGGGTTAAAATTGCAAATTGGAAATTGGAATTTGAAAGGTTTATATACCTATTCTGAAGATGATCTAATTGGGAAAGATAGTTTTTCTGATACTGGCTACGAAGCAAGTTCTCAGTCATTAGATTTTCAAATAAATGGAGAATTTACCGAAAGTCTGGAAGTAATTTTGGGTGGTCTTTATGTTGAAGATTCCTTTTATAAAAAAGAAAATTCTACTAACCTAGTCGATATTGACAAAAAGGCGGACTCTATTAGTGCCTTTGCATTTTCAAACTATTCTTTTGGAGAAGATTTATTGTTAAGTTTGGGTGCCCGATATGATGAATTTTCTGATTACGGAGATGTTTCTACATGGTCATCAATATTGGAGAAAGATTTAGTTGATGGTTTCACCTTAGTTACAAGATATTCAACTAGTTTCTCACCACCGCAGGCAAATGATCTCTATGGAGTATGGGGAAACCCTGAACTAAAACCAGAGGAAGCAGATTCGTGGGAAGTTGGAATAGTTGCCAATCCGAATGATATCTTGAATTTACATTTATCATATTTCGATACGAGATTTAAGAACCTTATCGAGTGGAGTGGAGTAACAACCTCCAATGTTGGGACTGCTAGATCAAAGGGCGTTGAATCTTCTTTGAAATTAAACCAAGGAAATTACAAATCCAGTTTTTCATTCGCTTACTTAGATGCCATAAATTTAAGTAGCAATGAAAGATTATTGCGTAGGCCAAGAATCCTAGGGAACATAGAAGTTAAGCATTCCAACAATATCCATACATTGGGGCTTGGAGTAAGATATCTGCATGATGTAAGAGATATTGATGGGGCAACATTTTCCACCATCCAGGGAGATGATTATGTAGTTTTTCGATTATTTGCTGATTATCAACTGACTGATGTAATCAAACTCATTGGGCGTGTAGAAAACCTTATGGACGAAGACTATGAGGAGGTTGACGGCTATCCGGCACTTGGGCGAACAATTTTCGCCGGATTGGGTTTTCAGTTCTAGATTGTCATCCACATTCTGGGCAAATGCCGTAGAGCATGACCTCAAAGCCCTGTACTTTGAATCCCCGTGGTATTTGAGTTGGAGGGGGTTCTTCAGTCGTATCTTCGAGAGCAAAAAGTTTGTCACAAGATCGGCAGGCAAAATGTACCTTGTCCTTGCCATCCGCCCATTCAT
>OMJS01000183.1 GCA_900299365.1 Opitutales bacterium | reverse complement strand
TCCGGGCGGTCATCCGCAAAATAATATTTACCCGCAAAAACCTGAACGCTGATCGCTTCGTCAAACGCGCCCAGTTTCTTGGCATCAAAAGTCAGGTCATACCACCCTTCAACAGGTGGTTCAAAGTTATCATAAAAAAAGGAATAGCTGTTTCCATTATTTGCCCGCGTCCACGAAAACAGAACTCCATCCTCATACCTCCGGTTGTAAATATTGTATGTTTTGTGACTGTCCCTTACCTTATTGGTTGTCCAAATCTGCTCGGGGTAAAAACCATCCCTTGGAAAGGCAAATTCCAACATCCGTTCGGCCACATTGAAATAGGAAGATAAAAGCTGTGGGGTTATTTTGATTCTCCGATCAGTATCAAAATCATATGTCCCCCGATCCTCTGCGATTTCATCACTAAGATCCAATTCAATGCCTAGCAGATCATTTACTGAATGTACAAATTCATGGCGACTTGTGCGGCGATAGGACTCGGGCGGGATAGGCTTTTGTTTTTTACTTAACCAATCCAGCATTTGCTTTTTCTCGGTTATGCCGGGCTGCGATTTATTGCTGGGAGGCATTTTACCGGTGATCAGATTTTCAAACATTAAAGTACCATCAAATATCCTCTCATCCAGCAAACTGATCATATCGAGGTTTCCTTTCTTCACCTCATCATCATGACAATCAAAACAGTAATTTTCGAAAAGTTCATATGGCGGCTGAATCGGACCTGTGTCGGCTTTGGCAGACACCAAATCAATGATACCGACAATCCATAATATAAGGAACGCTCCTGTAGAATGTTTGTTACAGAAAATCATTAGGAATAATTCTTCTTGGAAAAGGAAATCTGCTGACCCGCTTCTTTCACCATTTCTCCAAACTTAGAAAATTGATTTCTGGGCAACCGCTTCGCCGGGCCCGTTATCCAAAGTGTTCCTGCTAAAGTTAAATCAGGATTAAAGATTGGTCCGGCAATACAATGGATACCCTCATCCGCTTCAGCAAAATCCGTTGAATAACCTTTATCTATAATCCTTTCACATTCCTGATGAAGTTTCTGCTTATCCGTAATGGTGGTACCTGTAAGCCTTTCTAACTTCATCGACTCAATCGCCTCTTTTCTTTGTTGAAGAGGCATATGGGCAAGAAGCATCTTCCCGGGTGCATTACAGTAAAGAAGAAATCTCAAACCAATATCCACCACGATCCTCAGAGGCTGCAGTCCTTCAATTTGGTGAATAATAACGCCCTCTTTACCATTAAGAACACCTAATTGAATGGTTTCCTTGGTAAGGTTGCGGAGTTTTTCCATTTCACTGTTTGCTAATTCAGGCAGGCTCATACGTGCACCTTGCTGGGAAGCGATTCGGATAAATTTTGAGGACAGAGAAAACTCCATCTCTTTGTTTCTGATCAGGTATCCACGGGATAAAAGAGTCTGGGTGATTCGAAAAACTGAATTTTTAGGAAGATCTAGTGTTCGACTTATTTGAGATAAAGTAGCCGGCTCACCGGTCTTTCCAAGAAACTCAATAATATCAATCGCCCTATCCAAAGCTGGAGCAATGGATTGAACTTCTTTACCAATGATCTCATTCGTCATATAAAATATTTAGAACAGGTTCTATACTTAGAACGCATTCTGGTGATGTCAAATCACATAGGAAAGATTCTTGAAATTAAATTCGAAAGGCAGGCAGACCTTTAAGCATTTTAATTTTTGAGCTTAAACCCAGTATCGATCAGCTCTTTGATTTTACGCTTATTAAATAAATCCCAGTAGAACAAAGGCTGGTACAAAAAAGGATCATTAAACTCACTCCCCAATCTTTACGGGAGATTAGCTTCAGAAAAAACTTTGAGATCTCGCTAATTTCTCCAGTCCATGAGTAGGAGTCCTGCTCCGTAAACAACATGGCAGAAAATAAAAAGATGGATAGATTGACCAAGACAATCCCCAGAATAATTCTCTGCCGACGATCCATCTTTTTGTAGAAGGATCTTATTTTTTCGATTTCTTTTTCTTAAGTGCTTTTGTGTTTGGACCGACAATTTCGACAAAGTTACCGTCCGGATCCTTGAGCATCAACAAACACAGATCCTGTGGGAAACCTTTGGGAAGAATCTGTGGGCTCTTAGCATAGGCCTCGTGACCATGCTTCTTGGCATTGGCCATGACGAGGTCCACATCCTCCACAAAAATGGTGAGGTAGGAAAATCCGTTAAGCGTATGAATATGGGGCTGATTGATGGTACGGGCAGGCTTTTTTGAATCTACCTGCATCATCTTGAGCTTAGTCGCCGATTCATCCTCACCCAGAACCAGAACGCGGACATTAAGAGGTGCCCCATCGGTCAATCCAACTGCCTTGGGGAAGGATCCCTTTACCTCGAAACCATCGACCTCCTCAAACCCGACCACCTGTTTGTAAAAGGAAACAGACTTTTCGATGTCGGATACCACCATGCCCAAATCAATGGTTTGGCGGGAAAAGTTAGAGTTTCCAAAAAGGGAAACCCCAAAGGCACTAACAAGGAAAAGAAGGAAGGACTTGGTTGATAAGATATGCATGTCCATCACGATGCTTTTGCAAACAGGGATGATCAATCATGAAGTATGAGTTCTTCAATAAATCTATACTGAACAATGAGCAAGAGTAGGGTTGATGAAAAAGCTCTCCTCATC
>OMJS01000182.1 GCA_900299365.1 Opitutales bacterium | reverse complement strand
GTGGTCGAATGCGCTGGTTTGCTAAACCGGTGAGGAGCTAATCGTTCCTCCACGGGTTCGAATCCCGTTCTCTCCGCCATTTGACTAACACTATTTATGCATAAGAATATTCTACCTATCATAACTATAGTTTGTCTTTGCACGATAACCGGATGTAAGGGTGGAAAGTTTTCCAGTATCAACCAAAATGCTGCCACGAAGGAAAGTGCTCTGGAAAATAAAGCATATAAAAAATTTAATTTGGAATACCTCGCCTTGGGTAAGAATCAAATCGAGGTTGAAAAACTTATGGGAATACCCGAAGGGCGTTCGCTTGGTCAAAATGGTCAATATATGTTGGACTACAGAAGAGCAGTTTTAAACGAGCAAACGGGAAAAGTTTTCGATTGGAGTTTGATTACCTTTGTTTTCAATCAAGGAAAGTGTATTTCCATTGATATTCAGTACTCAGACAGACCTCTGCAACTCCTAGAAGAAGGTTAATTAAGGCAAGTGGAATAAATAAAGTTTTTTAAACTTGTCGAAAATTAACTACTAGGTAGGCGGACAATTGAAATTCCACTTTTATTTGGTGTAGTTTGGACGACCTTTTGGTCTTTATCTTTAATAATCAGTTGATTACCTGATGAACAAGTAATGGTCAAACTCCCGGAATGATGAAGCTTTGCTGATTCCCCTTTTTTCATTTTCAGCCATTCAAGTTCTACCCCTTCGGAATCTTGAACTAAGGCCCATAAGTCTGCATTTGCCTCAAGGGTAAAACGAGCTGTATTAACATTCGTTTTGTTAGCTTTCTTTTGGGAATGAACATTTGTTGGGGTGTAACCAAGAGAAGGTGAAGTTGTGGCAGATTGATGAGTTGGTGGGAAAGAGGGGGGAGGGGTGTAGAATGTAGGGCCGGATTCTCCATTCGTTATTTGAGGAGGGGTATACGGAGGTATATAGGATGATGTATTTGGCGGTCCTCCATAAACTTGAGCAGAATTGTATCTTTCTTGAGGAACTGGAAAACTAGGATATGGGGGAGGGGCATCAGGAATGGAACTAGTAGAAGATCCCCTGCAGCCACCAAATAAAAATGCTAGGATAGCAATGCTAAGAAAATTGTAATATTGTAATGTCATTACGAAATTTCGGAGAATATATAATTTGCTCAAATATATCTTTGGTAGCATTGATCTTATAATGGGCAATAGAAATTTTAAATTTTAAAAAAAATCAATTTAATCCGTATTCAATTTTGTTAAAAATTTATTTCTCTGAGTCAAAAATTAGTAAATTTAATGTAACAAAATAAAATACAAAAATAATTGAAAACATTTATATATTATGATTAAACAATAAATGAACATTATTGTTCTCTTATGCTCCTCCGGTTTGGGCAAGACCGGGGGAGCTTTTTTTGTGCTTAAGGTTTGTCTTACCTTCGTATTTAATGATAAATCAATGTATATGGCTTATTTAAGAAAAATTTACCCGTTAATCTTATCACTACTTCTTATCTTACTCTCGAATACTTCTTTGGTCGGTCAAACAAAACCAATAAAAAGACTTCCTTCATTACCAACAAATATACCCCCACCACCAAGTTTCGGGGGAGGTTCTCAAAACGGAAAATTTCAGATCATTAGTGCAGAATATTATTCTCAGGATATCAAACCCTTCTTATACAAAAGACTAATCAAGTTAAACACTTCGACCGGAGAGGCCTGGGTGCTTGTTTCGAAAATAGGCAAAAATGGAGAAACCCGTAGATGGTTGCCTCTCGAAAATTAAGCTTAACTAGAATGAATTCTCAGGCAGGTTAATTCTTCATGCTATCAAGTCTGGATTCAATACCGGCAATCCGACTTGCAAGCTTACTGTTTTTAAGTGAGAAATAGCCAAATAGGAGTAATGTTCCAAGAAGGATGATCAAGATCTGACCAATGGGAACATTTCCCCACATATGATTCCATACCAGATAGAAAGAACTTATTCCTAAGCAACAAAAAGCTATTATCGCCCCAGTATTAAGGATGAAGCCACTTATGCCTTTAGGGCATTGTCGCCCAAGCAATTCTTTACTATTAAGCATCAAGATGAACGACAAAAGAGCAAAGGGAAGAATCGCTAAACTGAGGAAGTAGGAGGGATCTGCCACCCAATTGTCTTGGTCTGACCAGATAAAGGGACCGACCGACGAAAGTGCCAAGAGTAAAGACCCTGACTGAAAAGGAGCTCCTTTATGAGGTTTGCCTAATATTTCACAAACTAAGTGGCCATTTAAGACCATGAGGATAACAATAGTCGAAAAAGATATCAGTAAAACCGAAATCCCGAGAAGTTTTCCAATGTGGTTATCTTTATGGTCTGATAATAATTGCACCCAATGTTTGGTGTTTGTATGCATAACCAATTGGGCTAGGATCTTCTCTTGGTTTGATAAATGAGAAATTTTATCCTCTTGCTGAAATGGGGGCAGGGCATCAAATTCTTTCTCTCCTATTTGCTGTTTAATTCGTTCGGCTAAGAGGTCATGGACGGGACCAGAGGTGGGTGTATATGAGGCGTGTTCTGGGTTATTTGATAGAGGATTTGTTTCTTTAAGAAAATTTTGATGAGCGATAACCGATAAAAGTGTGATAGAAGAAGAGCACAGAATAAAGGGAATAAAAAGTCCTCCGAAGAGATTGAATTTTGCAAATCCACTATGCTCTCTTCTCCAACCTCTTCCTAGTAACAACAGAGGCAGGGCGATGAGAAGATTCACACCTAGGGTGGAAGAGAAGGTAACCAAGGTTAACTCTTTTTGTTTTGAAAGTAATTGTTCTTCCCAGAAAAATCTAAATTCTCCAGAACTTGACAGCAGAGATTCGTATGAATCTGGAATTTCAGAAAGACTTTTCAATGCCGGCAAGAATCCACTCAAAATATCACCGAAAGAAATACCTGATTGAGGCAGAGTAATGAAAATACAAATTAGTAAGCATGAGATAAGTGCTCCAAGAATCAATCGAAGAACCCATTGAAATAATTTGGATTGAAAACCGGAGCGTTCGTACCAAAGGGAAAGAAATATAGACAGAGCGAGCATGCAGAATGCCACGCCAACTTTACCTCCCTTGTTGTCTAAAAAAGGCAAAATAACCGACCCTGTAATATCGGCTCCGAAACGAAATTGAGGCATACACCATGCAAAATTCGTTATCATTGCGGAGCCTGCGAGCCACCAACCAAGAGACGGATTCCACTCATTCTTAAGCAGGGAAAACAAACTTTGTTGAGTGTTCAGAGCAATATGAGTAATGGCCCAGAGTGAAAAAATCCCAAGTATCATTGCCCATGCCTGAACCCAAAGTCCTTCGGTTCCAAGCCTCTGACCGATTCCAATCGATCCTACCAATGAACCGGCACTAAGTGCCGCTAATGCCAACCAAATTCCAGGCCCACTTATTTTGGCATAAGAGAAGAATTTATTAACCGTGCCTGAAGAATTTGCTTTTTGCAGTAAATTGATTTCCTTAGCAGAATTAGACACAGTGATATTGTAAAAAATTAAGCTTGTTAATAATGATTACACGATAATGACTATTTGACTTCCATGGTTCCTCGCATCATCGCGAAATGACCAGGAAAAGTACATACATACTGATAATCCCCAGGTTTTTTAGGTGCTGTCAACAATATCGTTTCAGATTCCCCAGGACCTAGAAGTTTTGAATGAGCTACAACTTCTCCCAAGAGAGATTTTGGGAGAGCATTGTTTGCACTTCCACCAGAAGCTAATACCTTTTGTCCAAAAGCCAAAGCATCAACACCCTTTTTTAAAATGACCAAGTTATGACCCATCGCAATTTTGGGTAAAGAGCCAATATTCTTGAAAGTGAGTTTGAGGGGCTCTTCAGGGGATGCCTGGAATTTTTTGACATCAAACTGCATAGCATCATTACCCGTGATGATAATTTCTCGAATGTCTTCCTCTCCGTTTAAAAAGAGCGAGAAGCAAATAGTAAGAAGGTAAGGTAAAATAGACTTCATGGCGTTAATGATTTATGTTTAATGAGTGATGTGAAGTAAGAGAAAATGCTAAACTTTAGTCATCGGTGCATACCGGTAATAGACCTCCAGCATCAGAATGGTCATAGTTGTTCGGTATAAATCTGAATCTCCATGGAAGTGCTTTCCATGAGGCCAATGACCATCTGATTCTTGAGCTTTTACCACAACTTGCTGGAAGTTTTTATTCCATTCCCTCCAATACTTACTACTGCCTGCACCTGTTGATTGAAAGCATGCTTGTGCATGGTAGTACCACTCGTAAACATCAATTTTTCCCCAATCTTCAAAGAGTCTATTTTCCACAATATAATCTAATCCCTTTTTGGCTTCTTGTGACTTAGCATTTTTCCAAATTTGTAGTGATAAAACGCCAGTTCCAGTCAAACTGTTAGAGCCACTGGTTTTATCAAGGGTATACTTAAATTTCCCCGCACTATCCTGAGATTTCTTTACATAATCAATGGCTTTGTCCATGGCTTCGTCCACCTGTGGATCAGAGATGCCTGTGAGAGCGAAAGCCTTTAACGCCTGGATACACCATCCAGTGACCGATAAATCTACATGAGCACCAACTCCTTGGCCAAATCCGTATGCCCAGCCACCATTTGGGTTTTGGCCATCTATAACTAGTTTTGCCGCTCTTCTTGCATATTCCTTAAGCTTTGGAATTTTGGTCATAGTATAAGCTTCGCTAAGTGCATAGGTGCGAATAGGGTGAGCATATGCATGTTTATTACTACCACCGTCTGTGAGACCAAGAAACTTACCACTTCCATCGTACTTGCCAGCTTTGTCAGGTGGAGTAGATGTAAGAAAATCAATCCCTCTCTTTACCGTTTCGCCGAATTCTGGAGAATCTTGTAATTCACAATGTCCAAGATAAGCAAGTAAGGCCATACTGGTCATGGCATCACGATGTTGTTCATAACCACCATATTTTTCTCCCTTGTCGTCTTTGTCTTGTTTTCCCCAACCGCCGTCAGAATCTTGCACATTTTTTAACCAATTTAATCCCCTGACAATCGCTTCCTCGGTCATATCCTTTCCGCCTCCAGAGCGTAGCCTTTCAACCCGTTTTTTCGGATCACATCTTTGTTGCATGACTTTAGGTAAACTCATGCTTATTCCCTTGAGTGCACTCTTCATGGCTTGATTATTCATGCTAGCCTGAGACATCTGTGGAGGGGATGCCTCCACTACAGGGGCTAAATCTTTAACATCGAGTTCATTAAAGTCAGGTAGTGCAATTTCAGAAATGGTGGTGGTTTTGAATTCTGATTTGGAAGAGGGCGTCGCCTTTTTCTGGCGTTGCATTAGTTTTTGCATTTGCTTTTGTACCTGCTGCTGTTGCTGTGCTGCAGGTGGACCGGCTTCTCCAAAATCAGAATCACCCTCCTCACCCACATGTACAACAATTGTCCATGCAAGCATAAATCCTATAATTCCGACAATGATGCCAAGTGACAGGAGTAGGCTGTTGAGCAATCGATATTCGCGAAGATATTTCCCAAAGGCACCTTCGGCGGGAGGAGCCTCGGTAACTGGGCTGGAATCTTCCTCGGTATCAAACTCAATATGTTCGTCGTATTCGACTTCTTCTTGGTTTTCAGATTCTTCGTCCATCTTTATTATAGGGTAGGGAAATTGTGAAACTAAACTTATCGATACAGAACACTGGAGGTCAAGCAAGCACAGAAGATATTGGTATTTTTAGGTAAACTTCGGTATTACCCACTCAAGCAAGTTGACTTGAAAGAATTTGCAGGTTTTCTTGCATTACAGTCCAGTGATGTTGGTTATTAATTTTATCGGGTTATTTTTCTTAACTTTAATATTTCCCTCGGGTGTTCGCGGAGATGATTCGTCAAAGTACCCCGATATTAGACAAATCAAACCGGGTATTTTTAAATTCGGACAGATCAAAATCAATAAAACAAAGCGTGAAATTTCATTTTCCGCATTCTGTAATCAAACAAGTGGGCTTATTGAATATGCATTGGTCAATGAGAATGGAAAAGTGCATGAGTCCTTATTTAGGACTTCAATAAGGCCGAAATTAATTCATGCAACTTTGCTTTTATTAGAAGAAAGACCCACTCCTAAGTTTTTTAAAGACTTAGAAAATGACAAAAAAAACATGTCCAAATTTAATCCCATCCAAATTTTTTCCGAATGGGAGCATAATGGAACAAGAAAGATTGTTGAGATTAGCAAGATGGTTCTAAATCAGACAGACGGAAGACAGTTAGCAGAAAACAGCTTTGTTTTTACTGGATCGAAAATGATTGAGGGTTTTTATCTGGCCGAAGAAGACGGCTCCATTGTTGCGGTTTATCATGACACTCGTGCGACCATAAATTGCATGGATGAACATAGTGATTCAGACGATGTTTGGGTCGCAAATCATGTCCATATGCCCCCTAAAGATTTTCCGGTAATGATTCGGTTCCATTTGCAAAGAGATCCCTAATTCGTAGTTTAAATTTATGTCCTGTAGTAAATTCTCATTTCTTTGGCCATTGGTTCTAGGCATCATATTGTTCAACTCATCTTTATCTTCCTATGCATCTAAGAATCGTTCCCTCAAGCTCGAGATCGAACGCTCCCTCGATAAAGCACTTTCTTGGTTGCATGATGAGCAAAATAGTACAGGAGGTCATTGGGGGAGTACAGAATACCCTGCCCTGACTGCCTTGGCAATGCGGGCCACTCTCGGACATCCCGATCAATCAGAGTCCCAAAAATACCAAGACCAAGTACATCAAGGATTCAAGTTTTTACGGTCAAAAGTCCAATCAGATGGTGGAATTTATGGAAAGGGTCTAGCTTCCTATAATACTTCAATTAGCCTGATGGCTTTTTTGCAAAACAAAGACCCAATGGATGAATCAATTATTCGGGGAGCAAGGAGGTTTTTGGTGAACCAACAGACTGACTTCGATGAGAAAGGAAGAACAGATAATCTTTTTGATGGGGGAGTAGGTTACGGATCAACATGGGCACACTCGGATTTATCTAACACTCATCTTGCAATGGAAGCTCTTTTCTATGCCAAGAAAACTCTTGGTACCAAAGAGGATGACCCCTTAGGGTTGGATTGGCAGGCTGCCATTAGTTTTGTTTCTAAATGTCAGAACTTATCCCAAACAAATACCGAGGAATGGGTGAGTACCCACAAGGAAGATCGTGGAGGCTTTGTCTATTTCCCTGGCAAAAGTATGGCGGGTGAAAGGACGGACGAAAATGGAACTGTTTCCTTACGATCTTACGGAAGTATGAGTTATGCTGGCTTACTCAGTTTTATTTATGCGGAAATGGAACCCTCCGACCCCAGAGTCCTTGCGGTCAAGGATTGGCTAAATCATAACTACCAGATCGATGAAAATCCGGGAATGGGCAAACAGGGACTCTTTTATTATTATCATACAATGTCCAAAGCCCTTTCTTTAGCCGGGATAGATTCACTAAAAGGTTCATCAGGCGAAAAAAAAGACTGGAGGCAAGACCTCGCCCTTACCCTTTTTGATCTGCAATCAAATGAAGGGTTTTGGGTCAATGATTCAGGAAGATGGTGGGAGAAGGATCCCGTGCTTGTAACCTGCTATGCTATGCTCGCATTGGAACGGGTTTACTATGCCTTGTAACAAACTCCGCAATTTTTTTGTGGGATATTTACTATCCTTTACCGTACTGTTTGCTACCCCAAACCAGTTTCCTGAATCTCCGGGGTTGCCAAGTTTGGATGAGCAAGGTTTCTTCGCCGATCTTGTCGAGGGAGATTCTCGGGAAATTGTATTAAAGAAATTACAAAAACAGGGATATCTTGGTTACAAAGAACTACAATCCGGGTTGATAAAATCTCCTGTTCGATGGAATGGTTATGCCTATGAATTGACCTGCAAATTCAATGATGACGACCTCACTCTTTGCTTAATCCAAGGAGAGGCAGGGTGGCAGGATTTTTTTTATGATGATATTGTAAAACCACAGTGGAATACCTTGCGTGAACGAGTAACTGACGCATATGGTCAGCCAAGCAAAACAGTCCCCTTTCCAAACCTTTTTGAGATCCCTCTGAATGATAAGGGTGGACTTATTACTGATAAATGGGATTTGGAAGACCGGCTTATTTTGCTTTGCGTACAGACATATACTGAACAGGATTGTTGCACCCGTCAGGTACTAGACTTTTCTTGCTGTACCTTGTTGATTCAGCCAAAGTAGAGAAGTTCTTCGGAATTTGCTTAGTTTCATTATTCGTCGATAACACAAATTTACTGGCATGGGTATATTTTCTAAATTCAAAAAAGGTCTCATCAAAGGATCTGCTGTTCTGCAAGGAGCATTTGATCGAGTTTCTGGAAGATCAGTATTAAATGAGGATGACCTTTTTGACCTAGAGGAAGCATTTTACTCATGTGATTTTGGACCTCAGACAACCGAAGAAATTTTATCTAAGATACAGTCGGAACATAAAAACAACAAAGAATTTCGTGGCGAGAGTGCGTTGCAAATTGCACATTCCGTTCTTTCAGAAGTTTTGAGTGGTTCTGAGGGTAAGCTAGAAAAAAACACGGCTCATCAGCCAGAAGTCATTTGTCTGATTGGTGTTAACGGAGCCGGTAAAACCACAACCTGTGCAAAATTGGGCCATCAATTTCTGGAAAACAGACAAACTGTGATGCTTGGTGCCTGTGATACTTTCCGAGCGGCAGCAACCGAGCAATTAAAATCATGGGGTGCTCGTCTCAATCTTGATGTGGTTGCTGGGCAACATGGGGCAGATGCAGCTGCAGTTGGCTTCGATGCCCATTCTTCCGCCAAGGCAAAGGGGTGTGACTATTTGCTTCTGGATACTGCGGGCCGATTGCATGTTAAAGAACATTTGATGGAGGAGCTGACCAAGTTAAAACGGGTTTTACAGAAGCGTGATTCATCATGCCCTCACCACTCGTGGTTGGTGGTGGATGGATCGACCGGAACAAATGGTTTATCCCAAGCCAAGATATTTCACCAGAAATTTGGTTTGACTGGTTTGGTTGTGACTAAATTAGATGGCACCTCCAAAGGTGGTGCTTTAGTATCAATCTATCGTGAATTGAAAATACCGATCTATTACCTTGGATTGGGCGAACAACCCGATGATTTACAACCATTCAAAATTGATGCTTATTTGGATTCATTACTCCCTGCCCTTGCTCCCACTACGGAATACAACGCATAGTCGATTTAATGTTAAAAAATAACCGAGAGCTTACAGTCAATTTGGATGATCGTTCTTATCCTATTCGGATTGGACGGGGCTTTGGTGAGGAACTGGCTAGTTTCCTCACTGAATCACTCAAGGGTGGACAGAAGGGGGTAATTTTAATTGATGAACATTTTCTCAGTTCTCAACCTGAATTTTCTCAGAAAATTACCCAGCACCTTCCTCACCTTGTGGTACCTTCTGGGGAGAGCAGTAAATCAGTCGAGCAATTATCCAAAGCTTGGGATTTTCTTGCTTCTTCCAAAATAGATCGATCAGGATTTCTTTTGGCCGTGGGCGGAGGAGTGGTGGGAGATCTCGGAGGTTTTGTTGCAGCGAGTTATCTCAGAGGAATCGCTTTTTACCAAGTGCCCACTACCTTGTTAGCGATGGTTGATAGCTCGGTGGGTGGAAAGACAGGTATAAACATTAAGGCTGGAAAAAACCTAATTGGGTCCTTTCATCAACCCAATTTTGTATGGGCAGACTTGGATTTATTAAAATCTCTATCATCCCGCGAATTTTCCGCCGGTATGGCGGAGGTAATCAAATATGGTATGCTTGGGGACGAAGAGCTGTATCAGCAATTGTTGAACCGTGCGGGTCCCTATTCTCCAGATTGTGCGGACTTAGCTGATCTAGTTCACCGGTGCTGTACTAACAAAGCCAAAATTGTTCAGGCAGATGAAAGAGAGAAAGTTGGGCTAAAGGGTGGCAGGGCTTTGCTTAATCTCGGACATACTTTTGCCCATGCTATTGAAAAAGTGGCGGGTTATGGAAATTATCTGCATGGAGAGGCCGTCGCGATTGGTTTATTGTGTGCCTTTCGACTTTCTCAGGAACTGGGTAATTTGAAAGAACTCTCGGATGATGAACTTATCAAACTGCTCAATTCATACAACCTGCCAGCCAGTTTAAATAAACCAATTGTCACTAAAGAATTGGTCAGTGCGATGTATTCAGACAAGAAGGTAGACCGTGGAGTGCTTCGTTTTGTGGTCATGAAAAATATAGGAGAGGCTTACTGCACAGATGTTGTGGATAAGGAGATGGTTGAAGATGTGTGGTCCAAAGTTGGAGCCAATTAAGGTAATTTAGTCGAATAATATCATGATCGAGCAGGATCTGGTGGAAGCGTATTTTGAGTGTAACGGATTTTTGGTTCGCCAAGCACCTATCTCGTCAAAACCTTTAAAAAATAAGAAAAAGCTAGGAATTCTTCCTGTGATTTCAGTGTTAAATCCCCGAGTGCCTCAAAATGAAAAACCATTGAGCCCTCGACTTTTTTCAGCAGATATAGCCAGGGTTCATTCTGCACGGGTTGCGACATTAGGCTGGTGGAACAGTAACTTTTCCCCAGCATATTTGACTAGCGAAGTGCAATTGGTAAAGTTTTTCAAACAGGAATTAGACGAAAACCGGATCCATGCGTGTTTCACAATGGATACCCCCGGGGAGGATTCTGGGATTAGCGACTCATTGAAAATCATTGTTGTGCCTGCACTGCCGAAGGATACAGACAGATTAAAAAAGGTTTATCAACAATTAGAAAATTCAAAAATACAAGGTGTGTTAACCATGCGTTCCATTTTAGAAAATTTACTCAGGCAGACACAGCCTTTGCTTAATTACGAGGGGCACGAGGTATTACAAACATTACGACTGGTAAAAACATATGGCTTATCGAAGGACCCTCAGTTGGAAATTTTTGAGGATGATTAAAACCTAATAACCAAAGCGAAGTGAAAGACACTCAAATCCATTCAACAGCAATAGTAGAAAGTGGTGCAAAGCTTGGTACAAATGTTTTGGTTGGACCTTACTCAATCATCGAGCAAGGAGCCGAGGTTGGGGATAATACAAATATACAGTCCCATGCTATTCTCAAAAGTCATGCTATCATTGGAAGAGGTGTAGAGGTGGGGCATTTTTCAGTGATTGGAGGAGATCCTCAACACATGGGTTTTGATCGTTCTCTTTGCTCAAAAGCTATCATCGGTAGAGGCACAAGGATAGGGGAAGGTGTAACCGTTCATCGATCTATTGAGCAAGAAGGTACAACCCGGGTTGGTGAGGATTGTTTTTTGATGGGTTACAGTCATGTTGCTCACGATTGTATGTTGGAAAATAGAGTGGTTCTGGCAAATGGAGTACTATTGGGTGGACATGTGCTAGTAGGTGTCGACTCCTTTATTGGTGGAGGTGCCGCAGTTCATCAGTTCGTTCGAGTCGGTCAAGGTTCCATGATTGGAGGCTTAGCTGAGATATCCTTGGATATACCCCCTCAGGTCTTGGTCTCGGGAAGAAATATCATCTCTGGATTAAACCTTGTTGGTCTGAAAAGAAGGAATGTTTCCAAGGAAGAAATTTCTGAACTTAAGAATTGTTTCAGAAATATTTTCGAAAATCCGAACCTTAAAAAAACAGCCACCCGTATTTTAGAAGATCCTGAATGTCCCCAATCAAAAATCAGTCGAGAATTTCTTAACTTTTTTGTTTCTGGAAAGAGGGGATTTGCAAAGTTCCAAAAGAAATCCTGAATTTTAGATGGATGAGATTGTATCAATTCATTAGTTAATAATACCAAATTTTGTATGCCTACAGATCCAGAATATTTACAAGCAAATGAGATGCTCGTTCGGTTAACTCCGCGAGCGTCTCAAAAAATTGGACAACTGATTGAGCGCGAAAAAACGGGAGACTATTTACGTATTCGTATAACTGGTGGTGGATGTAACGGGCTTTCTTACAAAATGAAGTTTGTTGATACTGGAAAGGCTAATGATTTATTTGTTACAAGCGAAGGTGCACGAATCTTGGTTGATTCCAAGACCGCTCTTTACTTGAGAGGAACTACTCTAGATTACTCAGATCAACTGGTTGCGGGTGGTTTTAAATTTTCCAATCCTAATGCCAAGGCAAGCTGCAGTTGTGGCGAGAGTTTCAATTTATGATCTTCCCAATTGTAATTAAATCTTGCAAACAAGCATTGTAGATAAGATAGGTACATATTCTTTGATTATACCCAAACCCTTTATGCATAACTCCAATTAACCACATGGCTCCTACTCCACGTGGTAAAAATAACAGGCGGTTTAATAACCGTAATTACATCAGAAAGAACGACAAGATCCGTGCACGTGAAGTTCGCGTCATTGGATCAGATGGCGAAATGTTGGGAGTCATGCCTCCTGAAGAAGCCGTCAAAATTGCCAAAGCAGAGGGTTTGGACCTAGTTGAAGTTGCAGCTAATGCCCATCCTCCCGTCTGCCGTATACTCGAATTTGGCAAGTATAAGTATGAGCTTAGCAAAAATAAGAAAAATAAAGAAAAGTCTGCGAAACGAATCAAGGAGGCCAAGTTTCGTCCCCGTATCGAAGAACATGACTATGTAACGAAACTTAAACGCTCCGAGAAATTTTTGCACCAAGGGAACAAATTAAAAATCACTCTAATGTTTCGGGGCCGAGAAATGGAGCACATCGATATTGGTATGAACGTTGTGAAACGTGCAATCGATGACCTCTCTGGTGTAGGTCGTCCAGATGATGAACCAAAGCTCAACGGTCGGTTCATAATCGTCAATTTATCTCCCCTTCCTCAAAACCGCAGGATTTTAAAATACAACAGTGCGGATGACGATGATCTTGATGTGGAAGAGGAAGACGATTCCGCAGAAGAAGAAACTGCGGAAGAGATAGCCAAAGGCTGAGTTCAACGTACCCCGGGTTCAGATGGGGATACAATTCATCTTATTTGTGGGACTCGGGGGTGCGATAGGCTCAATTTTTCGAGCATCACTGTCTTTCTTTTTATCTCCACAAACTCAATTTGCCACTTTGTTGGTCAATTTGATTGGTGCTTTTCTAATTGGATTTTTTACTAAGTGGTCGGCGAATCTTGGTAGTGGAGATCTTTTCCGAGCCTTCTGGATTATTGGTATTTGCGGTGGGTTTACTACCTTCTCGACCTTTGGAATGGATCTACTTTATCTCTTTGAGAAAAGATCTTGGGCTTGGGCTATTCCCTATCTTTTCGCAAATGTAATGGGGACATTGGTCTTTATTTGGATAGGTTTTAAGATAGCAAATATAACTCTCTCTTAACTTTTCCAATTGCAGAATAGGCTAATTAGCTACTGCTTGTTTCTTGCTCTTTCTGTAGAGTTTTGGAATGTTTATAAGGTGTGTAGGTTGTTCATAGGAGCCTTTTTAATTTTGCTATTTACCTCAGTTTGTTGGGCAGGAGTGGCAAGCAACCCCTTCCTGCGTCCCGGTTCCAATCGTACACCCCCTAAGGTCGTTCCTGCTTCGCCTCCGCCTAAACCAATACCCAATCCCGCATTCGCCAAGGAGGTTGAATTTCGGGGATATTTTCTTCTTAAAGGGATTCCTCACTTTTGTGTTTTTAATAAGAAAGCAAATTTTGGTGAATGGATCAAACTTACCGAGAAAACTTATGAGGAATTTGAGGCTCAAGCGTTTGATTTGGATTCAGAGACTCTTACTTTAGCTTTTAATGGTCATCGTTTTGATCTTACTTTAGAACAAAGTAAAAGTTTACCGGGAATTTCTCCTTCCTCACCCAGTTTACCCAAAGTGAATTTACCTTCTAATACAACGGTTTCAGGAAATTCTAAAGTTATGCCCCCACGTCCCAAAGCTGCACCGAAATTACCTGATTGGCTTGTTAGTCGGATGGCTTCTCGTAGCTCATCTTCGAGTTCTAATCCATCTAATTCACGGTCATCTAGATTCCTACCTCCGAGCAGAAACACATCAATTTCATCTAGCCCGGTTGCCAGTCCCATTAGTTTTTCTCAACCAAGTACGAGTCATTCTCCCCTTCCTTCAAGTACTGCAAGCGGAGGTTTACCAAGCAGGAGTATTCCTTCCTTCACACCTTCTCCTAGCAGTGGTCTGTCGTCTTCCTCCTCATCTAGTTTTGACGGTTCTGATCCTGGGAATTCTTCCCCCAAAGATGTTTCGCAAGACACTATCTTAAATGAGGATGATCAGATTGAATTGGATGATCTTCCACCCCCCCCTCCACCTCCCAACATACTTCCCCCATCGCCACCGCCTGATATTTTGCCATCTTTAGATGAAGAGTAAATATTGGGTATTTATTTTTGTTCTCCTTACCTCACTTCTTTGGTCGGATCAGAGAAGAATTGGAAAAAGGCACGACACAAGCTGGACCACTTATTATCAATTAGGCACCAATACGGGAAGTTTTGCTGCCTCCGAACAATATCCAGATTTATCTGTCGTTGGTGCACTTATCTCTGCAAACGGTGCATTGGGAACTGCGACATTAGTTGCCCCAAATTACATCGTTACTGCAGCCCATGTGGTTAAGAATGACTATTACGAGATTCCAGACCCAAGCGATTGGAGGTTTTATTTAGATGATGATTTTGGAGATGCAAGTAGCTCCAATATATACTTCGTGGAAGAAATAACTGTCCACCCAGTTTGGACATTGCGACAAACAACCATTAACTCATTAGGAGATGGCGATGAATTGGGAGTAGATTTAGCACTTGCCAGACTGAATCGTTCGGTAAGTGCTGTTTATCCTGCTCGTTTACCAAGTACGAACGAAGACCCCTTGGGCTTAAGGTCAGTTCTTGCAGGATTTGGTACTTTGGTGGAAGGAGATTCTGGTAATAAAGATTCATCCAACGAGCAAAGGGTGGGGGGCGAGAATATCATTGATCGCTCGGTTGCTAAAGTCACTAAACTAGGAGTACCAGATGATCAGCGTGGGGGGATACTGGGTATTGATTTTGATTCTCCGCAGACCCAACACAATACATTAGCTTGGGGTAGTTCTGTTGAACTTTTGGGGTCTGGAGACAGTCAAGCAACTCCTTTATCTCTCGAATCAAGCACAGCATTGGGAGACAGTGGCGGTCCTGCCTTTGTTCGAACCAATGGATACTGGCGAGTTCATGGGTTAGTATCCTATGGGACAAGTGAATCTGAGTATGGAGATGTAACAGTCTACACTCGTCTTGCTTCTCACTATGACTGGCTTAAGCAACAACTACCCAATTGGGCTGATTCAAAATTGTTGGATAATACTGGATGGCTTGAAAATCCTTGGCTTGGCACCTTTCTTCCCTCTAGCGGAGATTGGAATTTTCATATAAATCTTGGATGGCTTTACATACCATCTCCCAATGGAAATTCTTTCTGGGGATGGAGCGATCTGCTCCAAAAATGGGTCTGGCTATCCGATCAGACCTTTCCTTTCATATATTGCTATGCTCCTTCACAAAGTTTCTGGTTATTTACATTACTTGAATCCTCGAATGGTTCGATTTTGCGAGCCTACGATTATTCGACTTCGAGTTGGGAAAGTTATACCGGGAGTTGAATTTCCTCCAATTGGGTTTTTATACATTCTCGCCAAACCTTATCAGAAATTTTAAAGTCAGGGGTCTAATGAAGCCATTTGTATCACTCTTTACTCGTCGGGAATTGCTCTGGCAGTTTCTGGTTCGCAATGTCAAATCCAGACATCGTGGAAGTATATTAGGTGCTTTTTGGTTAGTTGCCAATCCATTGCTCATGCTTGGGCTTTATGTCTTTGCGTTTGGGGTAGTTTTTGGTGGCCGGTTCACGGATTCTCCAGATGAATCCACTATTGATTATGCCTTAGGAGTATTTCTCGGATTGAATGTACTAGGCTTGATCTCAGGAATTATTGGAGGATCACCTGGGATTATCGTGAGCCAGCCAAATTTTGTAAAAAAAGTCGTATTTCCTCTCGAGATTTTACCCGCAGCTGCGATGGGGGCATTGGCCTACGATCTATTGATAAGTTTTGGATTATGCCTGATCGGTGTGCACTTTGTGGGACCTGGCCTTACAATTTCCTGCTTTTATGCACCTATCATTTTATTTCCCGTCTTTCTAATTGCTTTGGCTTTAGCTTGGTTTTTTTCTGCCCTCGGAGTTTTTATCCGGGATGTTGGGCAGATTGGTTCGTTTCTTGGCCTTGCCTTGCTCTATTCAAGTGGTGTCTTTTATTCAGCTGCTAAAGCGGAGGCAAATGCCCCTGGTATTTGGCAGTTTTTACAATGGAACCCACTTCTTCAAATTGTAGATTCGCTGAGGCAGGTAATTCTCTGGGGCGGAGAACCAAACTGGTGGGGAGTCGGATATTCTTGGATCTTTGGAGTAATTGTACTTTTATTTGGTGCATGGTTTTTTGACCGCTTGCGCCCGGCATTCGCAGATGTGCTCTGATTATTAAGCCAGTTCGTATAGTCTTTGGGCGATTTTTTCCCAGCTGTGTTTGGCAGTCCATGCAACACCTGCTTCTCCCAAGGCTTTCCTCTTTTCGGGCTGTTCGATTAATTTTTTCAGATTCTCCTGCAATTGATTTTGCTTTTGAGGATCGCAAAGTAAGCCCGTTTTACCATCCAGTACCGCATCTTCCACTCCGCCCACCCGGTTCGCAAGAATCGGCAATCCATGGGCTGATGCTTCTAGGTAAACAATACCAAATCCCTCAACGCTATTTGCTTGTGAAATAGAAGTTAGAGCAAAGATATCTGCTTGTTGATAAGCTTCTTGTAGATCCTTATTTTTTTGATCTCCGAGAAATTTAACATCGCACCCGATTTGATTACTTTTCTCGATAATTTTTTGGGCATACCCAAGTTTGCTCTGAGGGCCAACAAACCAGCAAGTTATGCGTTCTTTTAATTGAATAGGCAATTTCTCTATGGCTTGGAGAAGTAGTAATTGTCCTTTCCGTGGATGAATTCGTCCAACGCATAACAAAACCAGATCCTTTTTTGAGTAATCCTTGTTTTCCAATGGGTTTGATTTTGGAATAATGTCTCGTGCCGGTGCTCCTGGAATTAACAGGATTCGATTTTTAATATTTGGGTAGAATCGTAATAGCTTTTCTTTGTTATATTTGGAGAGGACATGAATTATTTCTGCTTTTTTAAGTAAATTTCGGAAAAATAACCTTTCCACAGGGTTGCGGGAAAACTTGGGAATTTCGGAACCATGGATGGTTATGATTAGCTTGGACGGTTTTGGGAGTGTCCAACCAAAACGGATCATTGCCCGTAATGCACCAGGGTCGGCAATGTGCAGTGCAGTTTTCTCAAGGTTCTGCTTTTTTAAGAATTTTTTGATTTTCCATGAACAACACCAATCTTGGGAGCCATTAAAGGGTAGTTGAGATAGATTTACAGAACTATTTGAACTCGCACCCATAGGTGCCAATACCTCTATATCTCCTCCTAGTTCGTAGCTAGCATGGGCCAGTTCCTCGCAATAGACACCTGCCCCTCCACGAATGGGTGGATATTCCATCGTTAATAGTTTTATGATTGTGTTGCTAGGCACGGTTATGATCTTTTCCAAAGTTTTGCTTCTCCGCAAAGACCAATTTTCATAGGGTACTTAAAATTATGAACAAGCGTATTGCTTTGGTTACCGGAGGATCCCGTGGGATTGGTCGATCATTATGCCAGAAATTGGCAGGTGAGGGGTACCAGGTATTTTCTGCTTCCCGAAGCGAATGTTTGCCAGATGATATGGATGGCATTACCCAAATTTCGGTGGATTTTTCTTCTCCTGAACAATCAAGATCTTTTCCAGAGAAATTTATCGATCAATATGGAGTTCCCGACCTTTTGGTAAATAATGCGGGATATGGAGCGTTTTATGAATGGGGAGGATTTCCAGAAACGGAGATTACCAAACAAATTGAGGTTTTATTTTCGGCTCCCGTTCGATTGTGCAGAGTCTTTGCTCCAGCGATGCAAAAAGAGGGTAGGGGGCTAATTCTTAATTTGTCTTCGCTCGCTACTCTTTACCCGCTGCCATTTATGCCTCTCTACAATGCTGGTAAATCTGCCCTTTCTTCCTTTACCGAGAGTATGATGCTGGAATATCCAAAATTTCCCAGATTTATTGATTTCCGAATGGGCGATGTGCGGACAGATTTTAATCGATCTACGAGCAAGACTACAAATTTTCAGGATTCTACTAAAAATGCCTGGGCACAAATAGAAAAACAATTAAACGCGTCGATCACTCCTAAAGTTGCGGTGGGTCAAATTTATAACCGAATCAAAAAAGGTGAAAGTGGGACTTTTTATGGAGGTACTTGGTTTCACTGCCTTATTCTGCCATTACTTTATCGCTTTCTTCCATTTTCATTTAAATTATTACTGATTCGTTTGTGGTACAGATAGAGATTTTTCCTATTTAAGATGAAATATTTTAATGCAGTTAAGTAACTATCAATATGTTACTTGACTAGAAATTTATATTTCTGGATTATAAACCCTCTCCTTTTTTTGTCATGAGATACTTAAGTTCACTAATATTTACTCTTTCTTTTTTTACTGCCCAATCTTTGTTTGGCCAAAACCATGTATATGTGTCCGGCGGACAGACTAGCTCTCCCTACTATAATTTTTCGGACGAAAATGGCTCTGATTTAAATTTCGCAGAACTTGAGTTTCACGCAGGTGAAACCTACTACTTCATTGCCACACAAGGCTTCAACCCTCATCCCTTCGAGATCGGTTCAGCACCAGGAACTCCTTCCCAATATTCATCTGGCGGGCCACTAAATTCTAGTGGGGATGAATTAGTCCTGAACATCCCAGCTGATTTTGATCCTTACAGCAGTTCTCTTTATTTTTATTGTACAGCTCATACTTCTATGAATGGTCAGTTAACAGTAGTTGCTTCTGTTGAATCCGAGGGGGATGATTCGGAGTATGGGTACGACGATAACGGAACGGACTATAATTACGACGGGAATGAATCGGATTATGGATATGATGATAATTATTCTCAAGACGAAGGAGAGCCAGTGTTTTTCTTATCATCTTCCATCCTACTTGAACTAACTGGTGATGAAGGTTTAACGGAAGGAAACTATGCCATATCTGAATCTGAATGGAACGAATTTTGGATAGAACCAGCCGAAGAAAGTGAATCGGGTGATTGGGTCTACGCTGGTGGAGAGACTGAAGACGGCAACTTGATAGTCTCAAGTTATCAAAACGAAGACTTACTGAGACAGTATTTTGAAGACAATCAACTTACTGAAGTTGGGCATATTACCCAATATCATGGAGATGGTGAAGAATCAGATTTTGGGTACG